>PADI01000076.1 GCA_002702985.1 Methanobacteriota archaeon | reverse complement strand
TCTTCATTTCCACAATATGAATCAATAGTGCTATCCTTTGCAAAAGCAACATCTCCCACTCCTTCAGATAGACACTTTACAGCCCCGCTATTTCCGTAGTAAGGAGTCCCTGAATCTGGAATAGATGCATTTTCATTGAAAAATCCATGAATAGTATTTCTCAAAGTCTCAACATCATTAGGATCACCAATTACATTTGCGTATCCATGCCCAATCAAATATCCCATAGGAAGTAGCATTCCTGCAGACTTTAACCAACCAGTATGACAGGAGGTCTTACCAGCCAATAATGAAAATGGATCTGTAAAGTTACTATCATCAGTTGCAGCTAATGCCATCTCACTGTCTGCAAGCACCCAAGCATGAGCATCGTAAAATGCTCTACTGTCTGATTTTTGATCTGCGGCTAAAACCTGTAAGTCATATTGCTGCCAACCGACCCATGCAGCTCCTCCATCCATAATTGCAATATCTGCATTTCCGAAACGTAGAGCTTCAATCATTGCACCTTCAGAATCAACGTTATAGAGTGAAACATCATAATTCAATTTTTCAGAAAGATAATCTGCTAGAGATTGAGGATTTTCTTCTACGTTAGTGTAATCATCTCTGACTTCGTATGCAATTACAAGCGTTTCAAGAGGAGTTGTTGTTGTATCATTATCAGTTTCCTCGCTGCCTATACAACCGGCAGCAGCACATAATAACATCAGAGATGTTAGAGTAATCGCTCGAATTTGGGCTTTCATTTTAGTGGACATTGTTGTCATTTTAGGCTCACCTAAACATCGCGAAAAATATCTACAATATATAGTTTAGGCCGTCCTAAAATAAAAAAATAGGTTGAGAACATACACAAAGAACATCACTAAGAAATGATTCGAAGAGACATGGAGGTGCTTATCGAACTAGAAAAAGCCCGGTACCTTCACCCATTATCTCGAGCTGTAATCTCTTCCGCCAAAAGACGTAAACAACCAATCCCAAAGCGTGGCGTAGTTGATGCATCACTGCGTATTGAAGCGGGTTCAATTATTGGATTAGTAGGACCTAATGGCGCTGGAAAAAGTACGCTGATGTCAATTCTAGCAGGGATTCTGCCTGTACAAAAAGGAGTTATCAAATCAAATGGAAAACATATTCACTCTGAAGAAGATAGAGTGAACCTAAGAAGAAGAATTGGGTTAATGCCAGAAAGAGTTGCTTGGTCGGGCCCTGGAAACCCACTTGAAGTAATTAGACGATTATGCATTATTCGGGGAGAGGATGCAAAAAATGCTGAAGAGATTCTTCAAAGAGTTGGACTTTTATCACGTTCACGTGATAGACTTTCTAGTTTAAGCCAAGGAATGAGACAACGTCTTTCTCTTGGAGCCGCACTCATTGGAGACCCAGATATTCTACTATTAGACGAACCTATGAATGGTCTAGATCCAGTCGCACAAAGTGCATTTAGAATTATGATCAAAGAAATGGCAGAAAGAGGAACCGCCATAGTAGTAAGCAGTCATCAACTGAACGAGTTAGAAAGATTTGTTGAGGGAGTAGCCATCATGAATCAAGGAAAAATTGTTACTCAAGGTTCTTTCACTAGTGTAGAACACGACTTAGGAGTAGGGCAACGTCTAATGATTTCAGGGATTGGACCCTCTCCTGCATCAATTATTTCAGAAAATCCGTTGATTACAGTAGATGAACTGGATGGCGAAGGAGACTGGTGTCTTCGACTTACTCGACATGATCAAACGTGGTCTCAGGATTTACGTGCTGCATTGATTGAAAGAATAAACAAAGGAGTTACAAAAGTAGCTAGTCTTGAGAGAGTTCCACCTGATTTAGAAGAAATTCTACGTACTGCTACAGGGATTTCAGCAGGAATTAATCTTCAGGAGGAAGAATGATGGCGAGTTCTTTTGTTTTCATTCGACTTTTAGTTCATGATCTTAAATCTAAGATGATATCTCCTAGAATGGTCATACTATACCCCTTGCTAGTCCTTTTCATTCTAGGTTCAGTTTGGGGTTTTGCCGATCCTAATGCTAGTCTCCCGGGGTCTATTTCAGTTGAAGGCGCTTCAACTGTAATGTTTCTATCAAGTCTCTTTGTTCTTCTTTCTGCGACCTTAGGAGTCGTTCTTGTTGGATTTGATTCGATAAGTAAACCAAGACTAACCGGTGAACTAACAATCGAACTTGCTCAACCAATCAGTCGTACTTTACTCGGGATTAACCACCTTTTCGGAGTATGGCTAAGTGTAGCAATTCCTGTTGGAGTTCTTCAATTCTCATCATTATGGATAATTGAGCATCAAATGGGAATTTTCCCATCACTAAGTGATTCATTCACTTGGATAGGAATTACAGCACTTCTTCTCCTCTGGTACGCTTCACTTCAGATGATTGCATCATCAATGGCACAAGATTTGGGATCATCTGTTACCTTTGGAGTGGCTACTTGGATGCTTTTCACATTGATGTGGCTCTTGGTAACTGTTGTTATTGCAACAATTCTTGGAGTTGATGCCACAAATACCGCAGATCCGACGTTTATTCGTTTCCAAGAACATGCTGACCTTTTCTCTCCTAACGGGGTATACCAACTTGTTCTACAAAATAGACTGCCTTCGGTTTCGCAGCCTACTGTTTGGGATGGATGGATAAACCTGGCAGTAATAGGGTGGACTGTAATACCAGTAGCATACTATCTCCGACGGTTTCGCAAATTGAAACCATGAAAAAAATCACAATTTTATCTCACAGACCATGAAATGGTATTTTACCTTCCATGTGACTCGACGAAACGGAATTGCCATGTTGAAGACCAAACACCTGCTGACAATTTTGATGATTTTTGCACTTTTAGGAGCTAATCCAAGTGCTGCATTAACAGCCGAAGATAACACACAAAACACCCAAGCAAGACAAGCAGACCTAGTTGCTGATGCTTGTGAAGGAATAACTTTTGAAGATATGTTTGAATATTCATATGCCAAATTTGAGGTTGATATCGATCCAAGTTATGAAACTGCTTTTGTCAAGGCAGAAGCATACATCAATGGAACATTATCTGATACAGTTCGAACAGATTTAGATGATTTAATTGGAGAAACAGGAGCACCTGGTGGAGGAAATGGATACCTTTCTTCCCAAGAGCGAGATGCAATTGAAGAGATCGCAAAGGATTGTATCGTTGTCACAAATCCAAGATTTGGATTCAGGACAGGGTTACCTCATAGAGGAGGAGATGGAGTTGATTGGAAGAATGCTAGTTGGGTAAAGGATGACAATAACCCTATGCAATTAGAGTACTGGAATTTGTTCCCTTCAAATCATCCTGAAAATAGAACTTGCCCTCCAGGTTCAGCAATGAACCCTACAGCTGATTGTTATGAAATCCCAACAACGGTTGCAGATCCAAATGGCCAGAGAGACTGTGATACTAGTGGAATGACTGGTCCTGATGAATGTAGAATTATTGTTTGGTTGAATGGAACTATGACTTGGTCAGCAGATCTAACTACTGCTGATTCCTTCACGATTGCAATGAATACAACAAATATGACGAATGCAGAATTGGTAATGACATTCCCCTCTAAAAATTCAAATGATGGAGACCCGTTAAGGCTAGCTATGTTTGAAGAATGTGATGGAAGAAATGTGTTAGAAGGAGTTGCAAATCAGGGAGATACACCGCCTGTAGGGGGTTGTCAGAATGATGGTACAATCACAAATGAAGCAACATCAAACTCAGATGGCAGTCTTACAGTATTCGTCCATACTGTGTATGACCTAGCACAATGGCCGAATGGTCAGGATATGTTTGGTGACTTTACAAACCAACCACCTCCTCCAAACGACCCGCCACAATGGACTGATGATGCGCCAGCAGAATCAAGTCATATTTCCGTACCCAGTGCAATGAATACAGAATTCATGTCAGTGGTCGATCAGGGACAATGGTTAACAGATGAAGCCGGTTTTTCTGCAATTGATTTACAATGCTCATCCTCAACTTGGCCAATTAGCGAAGATGCTAATGGATCGTGGTGGGTAACGACTCAAGAAAGTGGAGAAGGAACCGTAACATGTACTCCTTTCGATGAAGACGATAATGGAACTGTCAGAGCAGGAGAAACTAGAACATTCCATCTTTTAGTTCCATTTACTATGGCAACTAATACTCAAATTACTTCCCCTCATTTGTTTACTTTAACTCCTAGTTCATCATCTCCAACTATGGAAGTTACAGTTACGTTATTCCAAGAAAATGCTATTGCTTCAGGTACAGGTACTCTGACAGGAAGTGCATCAGATATCTCAATAGATACTGGATCATTGAGTCCAGGTGATATTCATGTTAGAGTATTGGCAACAGCCAGCGGGATGACTGACTTTGTTCATACGTATGATATAATTCTGACAAAGGATTCATTGCCTCCCACAATTACTGTCTCATCTGCTGAATGGGATGGTAGCCAATGGCAAGTAAGTGGTACTTTTAGCGATCCGGATGGAGAAGAAGTAACATTCACCATTGATATCGATGGGCAGAATGGTGGCCAAATCACCACTAGTGGAAATATGTGGTCAAGTGAATCAATTAATTTCGAAATTTGGGGCGAAGGAGTGTTTACTGTAACAGTCAATGCTTGTGATGCCTCAAATGAATGTACAACAATTACAGAAACTGTAGATACGGCATTCTTGTTCAATGACCAGACAATTACTCCACCTGCTATTACCCCTACAGAAACCACAGAATCTGCAGGTCTTCCAGCACCTGGAATCGCCTTTACAGTGCTATCTATCATCGGAGCGCTCATGTACACTAGGCGTCGCGAGTGAAACATGTCTTTCGAGGCCACAGTAGTTCGTGTAAGTCACGAAGGGTCTGTTTTAGCCACGTTTGAGGGATCAGTCCCACAGTTAGGTCAGAGAGTAAAGGATGGCAAAGGAGAAACTATTGGAAGGATTGACAGTGTTATCGGGCCAATATCTGATCCATTAACAAATATAGTAATTCTAGACCCCCATTTAGACCCAGATACTTTGATTGGAACTACTCTAGCTTTCGCTCCCAGAGCAAAAAGAGATTCGAGAAATCAACGATTTAGAAGAGATGATCGAAGAGACGGTGGGAATCGAAGAAGTCGAGACGGAGACCGTGGAAATCAAGGATTTAGAGGAAATCGAAACCAAGATCAAACAAGAGATGGTGATTGGATTTGCAAAAGTTGTGGAAACAATAATTTTGCATTTAGAACCGAGTGTAACAGATGTGGGAAACCAAGAGAGGGCAATGATTTGGGTCAAAGAAAAGATCGAAGAGAAAATAATCGACGAACAGAAAAAAGACCACAACGAGGAGACAGAAATAGAGGAGATAGACGTCAAAATTCTCGAAGTAGATTTAGTGGGTCGAACAGCCGTGGAAGTTCTAGAGGAAGTCGTGGTTCAAACAACTTTAGAGATCGCAATCGAAGGTAATTCAACACATAAAGTGATGAATCGAGCACTCCACCCAAGTAAAGAGGGGAGAGAAAATGTCCGATGGAAAATCCGCAGATGACCTTTGGCTTGATGCGATGGAAGCACGTCAAACCGGAGATGTACTTACATTTAATCTTCTGAGACAAAAAACACTGGAAGAAGATCCTGAATTTCCTGATGCATTGATGTCAGAGGTTCGAGAATTATTCAGTGAGACAGGACCCCGGGGAGATAAACCCTCAAAAATGAGTCTAAAAGACGCAGCTATCGGATTCACAAAATGTCAAACTGTAGTAGAGATAGAGCCTGAAAGAGATGAAGCATGGGCTATTGGGGGTAGATTACTAGTTGACGAACTAGGAATGTTTGAACAAGCATTGAACTGGTGGGATCAACGAAGAAATGTAGAACCTTTAGAAGTAATTCCCTTGGTTGAACAGGTGGCAATATTGACAGAATTTGGAGAATATGCTGAAGCCGCGGATAGAATTGACCAGATTTTCGGAGAAGGAATGGAATCTCCTGATCCTAGGAGTATGATGAGACTTCGAACTCTAAGTGAACAAATCAAACGTGCTGCATCAAAAAATGATGATTTCTTCCGCCCACAAGAACCAGATAATGATGGATGGATTAGGATTAAGGCATTTAGTGGTAGAAAGCCAACAACTGAAACATATTGGCTATTTTTCTTTGTGATGCCACTGATTTGGATAGAAGCAATTCTAATCAATCGAGTAATTCCTCCTACCGGAATTTCAACAATGATTCTTGGATTCATGATTATTTTTGCTTCTTTCATGATTGGTAGTAGATGGGTTAAAACCCATGTGCATCGATTAAATCGTCCAGCTCACGAATTGACTAGAGCAATCAATTCTGAATTGACTAGTGGACTAGTCTGTATCCCAGAAAATATTCGTGATTCTAAACTGTATTCTACATTAAGAGATAGAAGAGCAATCGCTGCAATGAGTAGGCATGATAAAGTGGTAGAGAATGGTGAAAAAATGGGAAGGAAATGGAAAATAACCTTACCAAAATGGTTTGAATATTCAGGAAATGAAGAGGAGTAATCACGTTCCAGCAGTATAGTCGCTGTGATATGCTATCTGTTCACCTGTTAGAGAATCAATTTCAAAGCCCATGGTTTCTAATTTCGTCTTTGCAAGACCTTGATCTTGTTCAAGAGTAATATCATGAACAACAGGGTCAAGAGATTTACCTTCTTTAGCAAGCCTACAAAGTGCAAGATATTGATTTGCGAAACTCATATCCATAACCTCTGAAGGATGACCTTCTGCAGCTGCTAGATTTACTAAACGACCTCTAGCAAGCAAGAATATTTTACGCCCATCTGATAGAGTAAATTCTTCATTATCTGTCCTAATTATTCTAACAGATGTAGAGGCTGCTTCCAAATCATCAATATTTATTTCACAATCATAATGTCCTGTATTGCAAACAATTGCTCCATCTTTCATTGATTTGAAATGACGACCTACAATTACATCTGCCATTCCAGTTGCGGTGCAAAATATATCTCCCAGGGATGCTGCTTCATCCATCTTCATTACTTGGAATCCATCCATTATTGCTCTTAATGCAGGCAAAGGATCAACTTCAGTGACAATTACATTTGCCCCCATTCCCTTTGCTCTCATTGCTAATCCTCTACCACAATGACCGTAGCCTGCTACAACAAATGTCTTACCAGCAATCAAAACAGATGTTGCTCGGATTATTCCATCCAACGTTGATTGTCCAGTTCCGTAAACATTGTCAAAATCCCACTTCGTGATAGCATCATTGACAGCAATAACAGGGTATCGTAAATCTCCAGCTTCCCCCATTGCACGCAACCGGTGTACGCCTGTTGTGGTTTCTTCTGTGCCTCCGATTACCCCATCAGCGT
This sequence comes from Methanobacteriota archaeon, assembly GCA_002702985.1. Taxonomy (GTDB): domain Archaea; phylum Thermoplasmatota; class Poseidoniia; order Poseidoniales; family Thalassarchaeaceae; genus MGIIb-N2. The sequence goes on along the minus strand of PADI01000076.1, from coordinate 30,159 downwards.
AATCAGACATTTCACCATGAACTCTAACAATCAAATCTGCACCATCATCAAGAGTAAGAGTTGGATTTGCTTCAATTGTTCTATCAATACACCAATAAAAGTCTTCGACAGATTGCCCATGCCAAGCATAGATAGAATATCCTTCTCTTGCAAGCCACGCTGCAACATCATCCTGAGTAGATAATGGATTACAACCACTCCAGGATACTTTGGCTCCTGCAGCCTCTATTGTCTCGATTAATACAGCTGTTTCTTTTGTCACATGTAGACAACCAGCAACTACCATACCTTTGAGAGGTTTATTTTTCTCTGCTTCTGCTTTCAAACGAGCTAATACAGGCATTCTTGCTCTTGCCCAATCTACTCTTCTTTCACCAGCATCAGCCAGGCTAATATCGGCCACCTTGTATGAGTTGCTCTCATCCATGTTTGTCCGTGAATCAAGTCACATATCATACCTTGGTTATGGGCTCAGCCTAACGGCTGAGGAGAAGTAAACCAAGTTTACTTTCGCTATTGTTGGAAATGTGAGGCATACTGCTCGGCATAAGCCCTGGCCGTCTCTTCCGGATAGCCTTGAGCAATTAATTGCTGGACATATGCTTCCTTCGGATCCATAGTTTCAACACCACCGAATACTGCTTGCTCTCCACCAGATACTGTGCTGTCGCCACCGCGACCTCGCATCAAGAACAATGTAACTCCAACAACTGCCACCAATCCAAATATCAATCCTGCAATAATCAACAATAGACCACCACTGGAATCAGCTTCAGTTCCTTCAGAATCGATAACAGTATCGCCGCCGTCTCCGGTATCCTCTTCTATAGGAACCAGATTAATCGTAATCTGCTGATAAATTGCAACACCATCACTACCCTCTTGGATCTTGATGTAGACAGTTTGTGTTACACCTTCTCCAACCTTATACAAGTCATCAATTCCGAGAGCAAGAGTAAATCCATCTTCATTACCCAAACCAGATGTTGAATTGAATTTCATGTCGCTCTTTCTAGAGAATTGTTGAGTTGGAGTTAGATTCAAGTCACTACCCGAAAGAGCAACTTGAATCATCAAGTCATTATCCTCTACTCCGCTGTTCACAGTTCCATTAATCCATACCAATGGACCCTGTTGGGAATCTCCTTCTTCTGGAGTTAAGATACTATAATCCGGAGGAGCATCTCCAAAGTCTTCAGGGACAACTTGGAAGAATAACCGATACTTCTCTGAATCCTTGTTTGCTCTATCTTGTACAGTTAAGTCCATTCGAATAGGGGTACCTGCTGTATTACCATTAGGATCTACTGTGACATTCTTGAATGCATAAGTGAAATCAGGAGTAGAACGAACATATTCATGATATGGACTTCCAGAAGGAAGCTGGTCATAACGTCGGTCAGAGTAAAGTCTCCATTCATATGAGATAATTCCTGATGTTCCATCAGTTGAATCATTATCTGAACTCAAGCCTGCATCGAAATAAACACGTCTCTCACAAGGATCTGTACTCTTGCCTGGACAGGAAATTCGGTAGAACATCCATTGAACTCCATTGACTTCGTAATCGTCTAGTTGCGTGATATAGTCGGCTGTATCGAGACGATCAACAACAGATGCATGAGCAACAGGGCGTTCTGCATCTGCTTGTACATCATTGGTTACAAGTTCAATAGATGCTTTACGGACATGTCCATCATCATCATGTAAGAAAAGTGTAACAATCCAAGTTGCATCTGTTTTACAGTTTGTGGAGGAAGAGGTATCTAACACACAGAATGATGTAGTGTGGGTATCATCAGGAGTGTGATCAATTTCACCTGCTGGTAAATTAGTCTCTCCGTCCCACTTTGTCACTGCGAATGAATCACCTGATTTAATTTCCCAATTAGCATCAAGGTCACTCAACGTAGACTCAAAGGAGAATGTTAACTCTGCATTACTCTTGAGATACATCTTGCTGTAGTCCCATGTCTGGATTTCCCAATCTGGAACTTCCCCGTTGATCAACATATTCCAACCATCAGGTCCATTTGTATCATAACCAAACGAAGAAGAATATGGACTAACATGATGAGCTAAGATATTACTTAAAATTGGGAAAGTAGAATCACCAAATGAATTGGTAACTGATGGATTCTCAACATCAATAGTTGTTACAATTAATCCACCTGCACCATATCCACAGGTTGCCAACAGAGACATATCTGGATCTGGTCCTTCAATTAGGGTATGGAAAGCCGTATTGAATCCAGGCCTTGGTTGATTGATTTCACCACCACAAACATAAGGCATCTGCTCGTTTCCAGTCTGACCAATATTGATAATTGCTTGAGAAACAAAGTTCCCACTATTTACTCCAACAAATGAACTAGGAGCAACATTTTCCATAATTGGATGATATGCATCAAGAATAGTCATATCATTCCATGTTACAGCAGGAGCTTGGGATGTGTCTCTATCAACTACATCGATTCCAAATGGTAACTTATTATTCAGGTAGGCGTTATGAGGCCCATCTGAATATGGACCAAGATGCATCTGAACTGTTCCGCCACTGTTCATGAAGGTCAACAGAGTATCCTTTACAGATGGATTGCCGTTGTAACTAGTATCCAACTGACTGTAATACTGTCCATTGAGAACATTGTTTTCAGTCTGCCAAGGCAACAAAACCTTGTCATAATGAGTGAGCCAATCGTCGGTAGCGTATGTAGACCAATCATCAGGCTTGAACTGAGTGTAAGTCATTCCCATTGCCTGAAGATCTTCTCGGACCGTCTTTAGACGATTCTGGTCAGTTGGACCAGATAAAATTGCTACATCAATTTCATCTTCAAAAGTAATATGATAGAAATGGGTATTTCCAGAAGGAGTCCCATCAGCTAATTCAGCATAGAATGTGATATTGTATGTCTTACCATCTTCCCAACCATTGTACGCATTAATCCATGAAGTATTTGCAGCCTGTTGCGGCTCCAATGAAATCAGATTATCAACAGAAGTAAATGGAGCCCCTGGGACGCTATTGCCAGTTGACATATCAACGATATCCATCTTGATGTTATAATCTCCAGCAAGAACTCCATTATTCATCTCAATATGGAAATCATGACCTCTTACCGAGTCTATTGGATAACTACAAGAAATCGATTCCTCAACACAAGATAAGACATCAGGCGCTCTTAGTACCACATCTACAGATGCAACATTGAAAACAATTCGAGTAAGGTTGTTAGATAGAAGTAGTTCATCGAAACCATACCATGCAGTTCCCTGAGTAGTATTGTCGAATACACTGATTGCATCTACTCTGTAGATACCTTGAGTAAAGGCGTGATTTCCAACAGTGACTATCTGATCTTCTTGAGAATCAAGACCGGTAACAGATGCAGTATATTCAGCATCCGGAACGAATGTAAATTCGGTAACAGAAATATTGTCCATTCCGAAACCTGCTAGACCATTACTACCATCAGCAGCGTTAGGGTCTGACTGGAATCGCCATGTGAAATCAACCTCAAAGCCAGCAAAGGTAGCACATTCTCTTCTCCATTGGCTACTGTCTGCGCTGGTGGTATTCAGCAGATAGACGTGAGTCAAATCAAGAGTAACAGACTTCTTCAATCCTTCAGAATCAAACCATACAACGTAATTTCCATCATCAGAACGATCTCCGAAGGTTTCAATCTCATCGAGGAAACCATCTCCTTCGTAATCTTCACAAGTTTGGTTATTCAGAACTCCATTCTCATTGACGTCATTCCATGAACCATAAATTCGTCCGTTGTAGATGCTACTACCTTGACGCCATTCGGCCTCCAGGCCTGTCTCTGCAGTCCATCCGACTACATTTCCTTCAGCATCTTCTAAAACTTCCATCTCAGCGAAATAATCGAAATTCATGTAAGCAAAATCACCTTGCATATTAGTTAAATCAATAGTTGCAAGATTCAATGTTTCATTCCAATCAGTACCATATCCATCATCTGGACCTCCAAACCAATATGCTCCTCCTTGGAATACCGGTCTGTTCTGTGGAACCAATGAATTCTGAACAGATGGAGCTGTGTCATCAATTACAACTCCGAAATTATCTCCATCATCACCAAATTGGAATCCACCAGATCCAGTCTCAAAGTCCTCGCTCAAAAGTTCAGTACTCTGAGCAGTGTAAACTTTAGCAACAACATCGAAATCTGTAACAGTATTTCCGCGATTCTCTACCTTAACATCGATTGGATAAGTATCAGCAGCATACAATGCACCCTTCTCTAGTGATGTAATCTCAGATGTCGCTGGATCGAATAAATTGGACACTAAAGTAGAGAATTTAGAATCATCATTTGTAACATCTCCATTTGTAAATCCAGAAGTAGACAAAATATTTGTTTCAATTAAGTATGTTGAACCATTGATAAAATTCGAAGTTAAGGTTACTACTTCTTCATCTCCTGGAGCGAAGTTGTTCAGAGTTAGAGTCTGAGAAGAAACCTGAGGATTTGCTCCGAATGAAGAGACAGTCTTTCGGATTGAAATATTATCGAATGCAAAACCATCCCATTGCGTCTGATTTACTTCATCGAGACTTCCGACACTTCCAGAGAAACCAGAACGGAATCTAAATCGAAGATCAATAATTTCTCCAGCCCATGGAGTTAGATCAATTGCATCTTCTCCAGTATAATTATTCCAATCATAAATTGTTCCAGTATAGTATCGATTATTGTTAACTGCTCTTTCAGGTGCATATCCGTTTTGAATATACAGAATTCTATCATTATCATGTCCACCCATGTAATTGATTGTGTCCCAACCATCTGCTTCGGACCAAACATCGATAGTACATACATCGTCGTACAACACTCTATTTGCAATACCGGTTGAACTGTAATACACCATAGAATAACCAACAGCACACAACATATCAATATCCAAAGCAGCAGTATCAGAATTGGTTAGATCGACATTCTCGATGAAGAAGGCTTCATCCATATTATTGACATAACCTGTTTCAAGAGCACCTCCATCTGAAGAATTAGCATATCGAAGACCTGCCCACATAAATCCAGTCGGGTTATCATGAGCTTCAAACTGGGTATCTGCCTTGTTTGAACTATTAGATGCAGATTCTACATGCCAAGAACTTCCTGAACCCCATTCTCCTGTGTAAGAAGTAGAATCAAGGGAACATCCTGAACAGTTTGAACTATCCACATTTCCATCAAAATCATTTGAATAAACAACCGTATCAGTTCCAGAAAGAATATCTCGAACCTTTACTTCAACATCAGCGGAACCACTAACAGTCTCAAGTCCAGTGTTACGAACGGTGACATTCACGTTTCTAGTTCCTTCACCAAGTTGACCACTCTGTGTAAATGGATTGTATGCCGCAGGGGATACTGATAGTCCTGTAATCCCTACATCTTGATTATCCAACTCAACAATGGTAACTGAGTCAACTGATCCAGCCCATCCTTTGGAATCAATCCACAAACTTCCGTCTGTATAACTAAAGGTGTAATCTCTTTGTCCAACTGCGATATCCAATGCGCTGTTACTTCCTCCAGCTAATTGTCCAACGATGGCCATCGTTGGTCTACGGCCAACATCAAAGGATTGTGGGTTTTCCCATCCTCCAGAGCCATCAGACAAAACAATCTGAACAGTGTTTTGATCTTGGAGGTTATCTGTGGAAAGAAGGGTAGTATTACCCAAAGCAGTAGATGTAATTGAAGTGATGGTAAACAAACTTGGGACTACGAAATCAACATGTCCGTCTTGATTAATATCTTCAATAGATACTGAGGAACCCACAGCATTACCAATGTATGCGTAATTTCCTGTAACCCAATTCGCTCCGTTCTTTGTTGCATATGTAACATTCTGGTCCCAACCGTCAGTCATAGCAACCAAGTCAACATGTCCATCACCATCAGTATCTGCAACATCGAAATATCCGTCATTGTCAGTTCCCAAGGCAAATTTATGCACGTTATTTGGACTAGTATTAGGGTTGTGGAACGTGTTAGCAGTACAATCGTACTCAATCGTTGTCACGTTATCCCAGTTACCAGGATCGAATCCAGATTGAGGACCGTTATACGGAGGAGAGGTCATCAACCAAGCATCGAGATCTTCGCAATCGCCAAGTCCACCGCCAATTCCACCGCCTGCAACAGTTTCACCGTAGGAACCTAGAGTGAAATCGTAGTAATATGCTCCAGTTGTACCTCCGAGAGGCATTGTAGTAGTAGCTTGATTTGTTACCTGAGTAGGGTCAGGTCCGCGGTAAATTGCCAGTTGCATGTTTACAATGCTGTAATCTAGAGTCAGAGAAACAATGTCATCATTTCCATCACCATCGACATCAGCGACATCGATGCCAATTATGTAAGGTGAAATTGTAATCGGGCTAGATTGAGTCCATCCTCTTGAACAATCACCGTAAATTACTGTTAAATTTCCCATTACACCTGGTCCATTGACAGTTCTGATGTTACCTTGGAAGTAAATTATATCTGGACTATTATCTCCATCAATATCTCCAATCTCAACTTCTGAAGAGTCAGCAATATCATCGAAACCGGCTCTACGTGAATTGTTGTTAACTGTCCAAATATCTTGTCGCTCTGAAAAATCCCCATTATCATTATACAAGATTGTTAAGAAATTACCCATCTCACTTCCCGTGACTATATCTTCATCACCATCACAATCTAAATCACCAGCAGCAATAGTTGTTGGATTTCGTTGAGTATGGTAAGTCTTCTCGTGAGAAGCAAGCACAGTAGGTACAAGGCTAACCAAGACTGAACTTAGCATCAAAGATACCAACAGTAATGATATGCGTCGGGTAGACTTTGGTTGATTCAAGGCGTTCGCTGGGGACATCATGACATTCCCACTTAACCGACTCTTATTGAGGGTTATGGGGTCATGATTATTCCTTAAGATTGCAAGTAAGCATCAGTGTAACGTTTTTACTGTATTGAAATGAACTAGATTTTATTACTCTTTTTCTAACCAAAATGGGAAGGGAGAATATGCGTCTTCACCATTTGATCCAAATACTCTCTCTACCCGACCCTGTTTCCATAATCTTCTCAACCACTTACCAAATGCTTGTGAATCCATCGAAAAACGACTACCTAGAACTTCAAACAGGAGAGATTCGCTAATACTTGGCCATCCATGTGTTCTTACAATAATTTCCATTAGAGCTTGTAGAACTCTTTCTTCCAATGCTAATTCAGTACTAGCCTCTTCTAAAGGTTCGAATGGCTCTAATTCAGTCAATGCACTCTTCAATTCGTCAGCAGACGGGATTGGATCTAATGTGACGCCTAATTTATCAAATTCAGATTCAATATCTAAATTACCAATATCTCTTATTGATGCAGGAATTCTTGATGGATCTGGAGGAGGACCAGGACGTTGAGGTGGACCTCCTCTTGCATCTGCTCTCGAACGATTGGCAGATGAAATAGCCTCTTCACTATTATTTCTGAAAGTGCCGTGAATGGGGACAGTGTAACCTGGACCATCTCCTGAAATACCTAATTCTTCACGCATCTTTTCGACCCACGCTGCGTCTCCTTCAATCAAAACCTCGATATCGGCTTCAAGATCTCGGAACCGGAACCGGACAGGGCCGTCTAGACGCATCTGATGTTATCGGGGAAGCGAGGTCTTTCAATCAATCGAATAATCCTATCATCTTAAGGCGTTAAATAAACAATTAATTTGAATGCACATCTAAATGAAGTTCAAAGGGGTCGGGAGGGTATGGAACCAGAGGAGATGGAGCAGCTCCTTCAGAAAATTCTGCAAGATTTTCGAAATACTAGCTCTCTGCATTCTGGATTAAATTATGATCAAATTAAATCACGTTTGATGCCTTTTACCCTCGACGAGCCTGGTGGAATTGATGCAGTCGTTAAAGCAATAGATGCATATTTGGATACTTCTGTAAATACTGGACATCCGGGATTTCTTCGTGCATTTTGGGGACCTTCTGAGCCAGCATCAATTGTAGCATCTCTACTCACTGATGTTCGCAATACTACAATGCATTCTTTTGCAGTAGCCCCATCTGCAACAATAATCGAAACTGAAATGATCAAAGCAATTTCTGATTTGGCCGGTTTTCCAGGACATGGAATTTTCACTACAGGGGGATCGAATAGTAACGAAATGGGATTTTTGTGCGCTAGAGAAGATGCTTTACCTGGTTCTTCAGTAAATGGATTAAGTGGTCAAAACCTACGGGCGTTTTCTTCCGTAGAAGCACATTATTCTGTTGATGCAGCGGCTAACATGATTGGGATTGGCACTGATGCGTTAATCAGAATCCCTTGTATTGATGGAAAAATGGACCCTCAAGCACTGAATGAGGCAATAATTCAAGAAAAACAAAACGGGAACCTTCCGTTCATCATTCTCTCCACTGCAGGAACTACTGTTAGGGGCTCTTTCGATGATTTGAATGCTATTTCTGAAATTGCTCAAAAACATGGGATTTGGCATCATGTTGATGCAGCTTGGGGGGGTGCAGCACTTTTCTCGAATAAACACCGTAATCTGTTAAATGGAATTGAGAAAGCAGATTCATTTGCATTTGATGCCCACAAAATGATTGGTTCATCCATGGTATGCTCGGCATTCTTAGTACATGACGAGTCTATTCTTTCTCGTACAATGTCTCATACGAATCGGGGAGATTATCTGTTTGACGATCCAAATAAAGAGTTGAGTCTTGGTAGAATTTCTCCTCAATGTGGAAGGAGAGCAGATGCATTGAAATTATGGTTTTCTTGGCTCGAACAAGGCAAAAAAGGTCTGGGAGAGAGGGTGAATTCCTGTATTGATGCATCTAAACATCTAGCACATCTAGTCGAAGAACATCCTCAATTAATTCTAGTTTCTTTTTCTTTCTCAAATGTCTGTATTCGATTTACTCCTCACTCAAATGAAACAATTGAACAAGGAAATCAAAGAGTGAGGAAGGTTAGAAATTATCTTGAAGATCATGCTAAATGTATGGTACTCGATTCGATATTAGATAATCAACTTGTCATACGATTTACTGCCTCTCATCCAAATGTAGACAAAGCAGCAACAGAGGAATTTTTGTCTAATTTAATTGAGGCTAACGAAAAGATTTCACTCTGACTCATCGAATGATGATTTAGACGATTTTGAAGTTCTAATGGATAGTTCGTTCTCTCTCAATTCGATTGCGTTTCTAAGTACTAATCCGTGATATACCTTCAAAGTCCTATTTTTCACTAATTCGTTTACCTCTGCTTCAATTTCACCAAGTCGAATTGCGTCTGTTTCAATTTCTATTAGTGTATTAATTGTAGAAAACCTTCTCCGACGTACAACGAAAAAGAAAACATACACAGGAACAAGTGCGATTGGTATCACTAATTCACCAGTAAGTACAGACATAAACCAACTCAAAGATATCTCAATTTCTCCCTCATCATAAACATCATCAAATGTGAATCCACCGTGATATATTATTCCTGTTTGAAAACCAAAATACTGATTCAAGGGAGTTTGTTCAGAATCTAAATGATTAGAATTTCTTTCTATCTCTACTTCATCCGGCCATCCATCATTATCATTATCATCATCTAAAACATCGGGGATTGTATCAAAATCAACATCACTTGGAGTAGAATCAGCGCTAAATGGATCAAATAAATTCAATCCTGTAGATGCGGCACGTTCCATCTCATTACGAATACCATCTCCATCAGCATCATCATCATACAAGTCTGGAACATAGTCTCGATCAATATCAGAACAACCTTTCAAAATTACCTTAGAATGCCCAGGTGTATACGGACAATCGTCTGAATCATCTAATCCAAAATGATTAGGAAATCCATCATAATCAAAATCCAACCAAGAATCATTTCTAGAAGGAAAGGCATCTGCTCCATTCTCTATTGTCCAATTAACATCTGGATCACTGTATCCATCTCCGTCAGAATCAAGACAGCCTTGTCGATCCACGGTCGAATTACCCCAAATATCAGGGCAATCATCGCCTCCATTCTCATCTGAAAAATCATCTAAATCCACATTTTCTTCGGCAGAAACAAACGGAACTGAAAGAAGAAAAAATAAACAAAATATCCACAAAAGCATTCTATGCATGAAACCTCAGAAATTGACCAAATTCATGAATACAACGGAAAAAAGTGATTGATTATCCATATATCTAAGTCTATGGAGATAATACGACAACCATGATTCAAAGATGGTTACTGGCAATTTTGATTCTCCTTGCTCCTTTAGCAGGTTGTACAGGTGATTCAAGTGATTATGAAAAAATACCAGAATTTACGGTTCTTACTGAAGACGGAAATATCTCAAACAATAATTTTGATGGTCAAGCGTATGTGATTGTATTCTCTGCCCAATGGTGTTCTAATCCATGTCATGCTAACCTACATAATCTGAATCTTAGCGTTCCTGGTATCGATGTATTGGTAGTTTCTACCGATGTTGATGCCGAGCCTAATGGAGTTACTTTGAGTATGTGGAAGGATAGTGTGAATGAATTTGATGATGATAATGAAAATAATCAAACATTACAATATCCATTTTCTAGAGTAGATCCAACAAATAATTTCGCTTCTGAAATGGGAATTGAGGCCCCGGGAACAGTCGTTTTTGTAGATTCTCTTGGGCATGAAATGTATAGGCAATTAGGAATGTTTGGAGCTTACAATGACCAAGCTACCTTAGACATAATCAAAGGAATTTGGGAAGATACATTAGTTGGTTCTACTGAATGATTACTCTGATGCGAGTTTTCTAAGTACAGTTTGGAGAATCCCTCCATTTCTATAATATTCAACCTCTACTGGAGTATCCAGTCGAACTATTGCATCAAAAACCACAGTTGTTCCATCTGATTTGTGTGCTGTAATAGGGATGGTACTTAGTGGCACTAAATCTGCAGTGGTAGGAATATCGAATGTTTCAGAACCATCTAATCCTAGAGTATCAGCAGATTCTCCTTCTTTGAATGTAAGAGGTAAAACACCCATCCCAACCAGATTACTCCTATGGATTCGTTCAAATGAAGTGGCAATTACTGCTTTAACGCCCAGAAGAAGAGTTCCTTTTGCAGCCCAGTCACGACTACTTCCAGTTCCGTATTGAGAACCGGCAAGAACGACCAAAGACAATCCTTCTTCCTGATATCTCATACTTGCATCAAAGATTGAAGTGATTTCTCCTGATGGGAAATGAGTAGTGAAGCCACCTTCAGTTCCAGGAGCAACTTGGTTTCTTATTCTAACATTTGCAAATGTTCCCCTCATCATCACTTCATGATTGCCTCGTCTGCTACCAAAAGAATTGAAATCACGTGGTTCAACCCCATTGGAAACGAGATATTTTCCAGCAGGTCCAGACTTAGGGAAGGCACCTGCAGGACTAATGTGATCTGTTGTAACTGAATCTCCAAGTTTCAATAAAACATGAGCCCCTTTTACTGGTTTGATTGGTGAAGGAATAGGTTCAATTCCTTCAAAAAACGATGGTAAACGAACATATGTAGAATCTTCTTTCCAAGGGTATAACGGTGAAGAAGAACTCTCAATAGAATCCCAACGTGGTTCTTGCATAATATCAGCATAACGTTCTCTAAACATTTGAGGCGAAATAGATGAGGCAACAGATGCACTAATCTCTGCATCACTCGGCCAAATTTCAGATAACATTACAGGAACGCCGTCTGAGTCTATTCCAATCGGATCTTTTTCAAAATCGATATCTAATGTTCCTGCAAGTGCGTAAGCGACAACCAGAGGAGGACTTGCAAGATAGTTCGCCTTAACCTTCTGGTGAACACGTCCCTCAAAGTTTCTATTCCCAGAAATCACTGAGCCCACAATCAAATCACCTTCATCGATACCTGATTCAATATGCTCATCAAGAGGACCTGAATTACCGATACAAGTAGTACAACCATATCCAACAACATTGAAACCCATGTCAGAAAGATCATCAGAAAGTTCGGCAGCGTCATAATATTCAGTAACAACTCTACTTCCTGGAGCAAGACTTGGTTTAACCCACGGTTTAACCTTCAAACCTCTTAACTTTGCATTTCTAGCCAACAAACCAGCCGCCATCATAACACTTGGATTAGAAGTGTTTGTGCAAGATGTAATGGCTGCTATAACCACATCACCATGTTGTAATTCAAAATTAGAACCATCGGGAGCAGATACTTCGATAGAACGATCTGTTTCTGAAATATCTACACCATGTCCTTGGTGACCAATTTCTGCATTCAAGCTTTCACGCCAATGAGATTTCATCGAAGAAAGATTGACTCTATCTTGAGGCCTCTTCGGACCAGCTAATGATGGATCGACATCTGAGAGGTTAAGACTCAATGTTGAAGTGAATTCGGGAGTGGGGGATTCTGGAGTCCAAAACATTCCCTGTACTTTCAAATAATTCTTTACATCAACAATATGGTTCTCATCTCTTCCTGATAATCTCATGTATTCTAATGTGACTTCATCTACTGGAAAGAAGCCGCATGTAGCGCCATATTCTGGAGCCATATTTGCAATTGTAGCTCTATCTGGAAGGGAAAGATTAGCTAATCCGGCTCCATAAAATTCAACAAATTTTCCTACAACACCATGCTCTCTCAACATTTCAACGATTCTTAGAGTCATATCAGTGGCAGTAACTCCTGCTCTAAGTTCACCTTTCAATTCAAAGCCGACTACTTCTGGAAGTAACATGTAAATTGGTTGACCAAGCATTACTGCTTCTGCTTCAATTCCACCGACGCCCCATCCTAATACTCCTAATCCATTAATCATGGTAGTGTGACTATCTGTTCCAACTAAAGAATCCATTAACCACATTCCTGATTCTTCACGAGCAACATTCGCTATCCATTCCAAATTTACTTGATGAACAATTCCTCGTCCCGGAGGTACTGCTCGGAAATTATCGAGTGACTGTTGACCCCACTTCAAGAATTGATAGCGTTCCATATTGCGATGATATTCAATCTCAAGATTTCTTTCCTCAGCATCGGGAAATAAACCTGAAATATCGACTTGAACGCTATGATCGATTACCAAATCTACCGGAACTTGTGGGTTTACTTTCGAAGGGTCTCCTCCTAAAGCCACCATTGCATCTCTTAATGCAGCAATATCAACTACTGCAGGAACACCTGTAAAATCTTGTAAAATTACTCTACTAGGCATAAAGGGAATTTCCGCTGGAGATTGAGTAGGACTCCAAGATGCTATTCTCTTGACATCGTCTTCAGTAACCAAAAACCCATCACATTTCCTTAATGCGGCTTCCAATAAAATTCGAATGCTATAAGGTAATGAACATAAAACAATATCTTCACTTTCTTCTAAAGCATGAAGTGAAGCATAAGATGCATGCTTACCAGCACTGGTCTCAAATTCTCTGATTGAATTAAATGAATCGGAGGAACTCATAACACCCACAACTCCTATCGAGGAATATATCGTCCATCAACCTGACTCAAGAAATTACTACGCTTACTAAAGTAACTGGATTGACAGGCGTAGAGCCTTGTTGGCCTCCAGTCTCTACTTCACTAATACTGGTAATGAATGAACATCCACTTGTTATTTCTCCAAATACAGTATGTTGGCCATCTAACCAATCTGGGGTACTATCTTCAGGAATAAGGAAGAATTGACTTCCTCCAGTATTAGGTTGGCTAGTCTTGGCCATAGAGATAGTACATGGCTGATGCAAAAGTCCATTGTCTGCTTCATCAGGAAGAGTGAAACTAGTAGGATTTGAACATTCTACAGCAGTTTCAGTACCATCACAGTAACCATAGAATTCTGCGGCATGACCGCCAGTTCCATCTCCATTAGTGAAATCTCCACCCTGAATCATGAAATCATCAATTACTCTATGGAAAGGAGTATTATCATAATCTCCTCTTTGAGCTAGTTTAACGAAATTATCAACGTGATTAGGAGCAGCATCTCTATCTAATGAGAGCATGACAATTACAGTTTCCTGAGTAGAAGTTCCTTGAGGGACATAAGAAATTGTTAGCTGAGCAGTATCTGTACCTGAAAAATTATTCTGATCTGTATCCTCATCATTGTTGAATAATGAAGAGAGGTTCAAACCTTCATCGGTATATCGAAGGGATACGAGCAATAACATTCCAACTACAACAATTGCAAATATCCCATAGATAGTAGGTGCGCCATCATCAACTAGTCTAAATCCACCCATTCCTATTCCACGCTCATCCATCTCGGTTCTAACACGGTTCATTCTACGACGGACTTCTTTTCCCGCACCTTTATCCAATGCCTTCTCATAGTGTTTTATTGATTTACGATAATCACTAGGTTTACCAGTAGAAGATGCTTTGATTCCCTCTGCATCTGCAACCAAACTCCAAGTCTGATGTACATCTGCATCCTTAGGATGAGAACTCCAAACATTCCTTAGACCACTTAACGCGGCTTCATGATCACCAGAATCGATAGACTCCTTTGCATTTTCCCAAGCATCCTTAACTTCCTGTGGAGTCGGCATATGCCCTCGGAAGAGTCCGACCTTCAAAACGGCAACGGATAGATAGAAGCCTGACAAGATTCGGATAGATACGTCAAGTCCGAAAGGCTAAGTCATAAGCCCCCTCGCACCGACATGCACAGGCAGGTTGTATCGAATGGATGCCGTCATCAATGATTTCACATTAAACATCGCCACTGCTAATGGAACTGGTTCTCAGTCAGCAAACCTAATTTTATTACATTCAATGTTTGAAATGGGTGTTCCAGTAAGTGGAAAAAATTTGTTTCCGAGCAATATTTCGGGTCTTCCGACTTGGTATATTATTCGAGTTTCAGATCAGGGATATCAGGCACCGGGAGATAGAACTCACTTTCAGATTGTAATGAATAAAGACACATGGTTCAAAGATGTAGAAGGTGCCGAACCAGGAACCATTATTCTGTATAATGAAGATGTTAAAATGCCAGTAGACAGAGATGATTGCCTTGTTTTTGGTATGCCGATGACGAAAATGGCTAGGTCAATTAGTCCCAAGATGGCAAAAATGATCGCCAACATGTACTATGTCGGCGCTCTTCAATATCTATTGGGTATAGATCAAGATGCATTAGAACGGGCTGTTAATCGGCAATTCAAGGGCAAAGCAAGTGCAGTAGAATCTAACCTGAAAGCGATAGAAGAGGGCAGATTATTTGCTGAAGAAAATATTGACTGGGACCAACCATATACTCTTGAATCCCGAGAAAAAATAGAAGGGCAATTCTTAGTTGATGGGAACGAAGCTGTGGCTCTTGGATCCATTTACGGAGGAATAAATATGCTTTCTTGGTATCCAATTACTCCTTCATCATCTATTGCAGAAGGAATCATTCAATGGCTTCCTGAATTGAGGAATACAGAAGATGGTGATGCTACATGTGCCGTTGTTCAAGCTGAGGATGAATTAGCTGCAGCCGGGATGGTTGTTGGTGCTGGATGGGCCGGAGGACGTGGCATGACGTGCACATCAGGCCCTGGGATTTCTCTAATGTCTGAATTTGTAGGACTAGCTTATTTCGCTGAAATTCCAGGAGTAATCTGGGACGTTAACAGAGTTGGACCTTCTACTGGATTACCAACTCGAACACAACAAGGTGATCTCAATCTTCTTCGTGAAGCAAGTCATGGGGATACAGACCACATTGTTTTGATCCCTGGAACTGTTGAAGAGTGTTTTGAATTTGGATGGAGAGCTTTTGATTATGCAGAACGATTTCAAACTCTAATTTTCGGTTTTTCTGATCTTGATTTAGGAATGAATAACTGGCTTTGCTCAGGATTTGAATATCCCAGTGAACCAATGGACAGAGGAAAGGTCATCAGGACAAAAGAACAAATGGATGCTGTTGAAAACTATGGAAGATATCGTGACGTAGATGGCGATGGCATTCCCTACAGAACTTTGCCAGGTTCTGGATTAGATCCAATTCTTTACAGGGGAACTGGACACGATGAAGACGGAATATACAGCGAAGATCCAGTAGTATATCGAGAACTAATGAAGAGACTCAAACGTAAAAGTGACAATGCTAGAGACATACTACCAGCACCAATTCTCAGAGAAGAAAAAGAACAAGAAGTTGGAATAATTTACATGGGTTCAATGGAGAATACCATTCAAGAAATTGATGATATTATAGAAGAAACAGGTATCAAAGTAAGTCAGTGCAGAGTCAGGGCTCTGCCACTTCATTCCGAAATAGAAGCATTTGTTGAAAGACATGAAAAAGTCATAGTTTTGGAAATTAATCGAGATGGGCAATTGTATGGTGTTCTCAGAAAGGAATTACCTATTCATCTGGTTCCAAAGGTAATCAGTGTGGCATATTCTGATGGATTACCGCCGCGTGCAAGATTCTATGCTGAAAGAATTATGCGTTCTTTGAAGGAGGCGAGTGAATGAGTGAAAACAAGAAAGCACGTCCTGTAAAACTTAACGTGATCGAATTACCAAAGACAGATTATACTGGAGGGCCTTCTTCTCTTTGCCCAGGTTGTGGTCACGATCAAATATCTAATGTGATAATCCAAGCATGCTGGGAAAATGGAATTGAACCACATCGCATAGCAAAGATGAGTGGGATTGGATGCTCATCAAAAACTCCAGCATATTTCTTGGGTCAATCTCATGGATTCAACACAGTTCATGGAAGAATGCCTTCAGTGACTACTGGAGCAAATATGGTGAATAAGAATCTAGTTTACCTTGGAGTCTCTGGGGATGGAGATACAGCAAGTATCGGAATTGGACAATTCATTCACGCTATTCGAAGAAATTTGAACATGGTCTATATTATCGAAAATAATGGAGTATATGGATTGACCAAAGGACAGTATTCAGCAACAGTAGAAAAGGGTTCAAGGAAACGTAAAGGATCGGCAAACGAACAACCTCCTATCGATCTTTGTAAATTAGCTATCAATCTAGGTTGCGGTTTCGTAGCGCGCTCATTTTCTGGAGCTAAAAAGCAATTGACAGCTCTGCTAAAAGCAGGACTAAGTCACAAGGGGATTGCAATTATTGATGTTATATCTCCGTGTGTAACTTTCTCAAATAATGATGAATCTTATCGATCGTATGGATATGTTAAAGATCATGAAGAAGAATTGCATGGAGTTGATTATATCCATCACTTTGAGCCTATTGCAGAAGTTGACATCCCCGAAGGTGAATTTGAAGATGTTAAGTTGTTTGATGGTAGTACTCTTCGATTAGAAACCATTGATCAAACATATGACTACACAGATCCCACTGCAGCTCTAGCCGCATTACATCACGCAGAGATTGAAAAGAAACATATTACAGGATTATTGCACCATAATACAGAAATGCCTACTGCCGATGAGGATCAAGGTTTAATCGACATTGCACTATGTGATCTCCCTGAAGATTTGATGCGACCTAGTAAAGAAAAGCATTCTGAGATGATGGCTAAATTTAGAATGTGATTTTACGCCGCTGCTCTGATATACAGGACTACTCTCGCTTAATCTACAGCCCCTTAGTGTAGTGGTCCATCATATGGCACTCTGGATGCCATGACCCTGGTTCGAATCCGGGAGGGGCTACTCGAGAAAACGCATCAAAAACTGTGATGTCCAAGACACAACAAGTATCACCATAAATGAGGCAAGAGCAATTCGTCCCCATTTTCGTTTCTCACGCTTTGGTGGAAATGGATCTATGCCCATCTCAATAGCCTTAGAAATTAATTCTAAATCTTCTTCAATGGTTTGTGGTTCTTTAAATCCCATAATATCACTCAAGGTTCAGCAGTGGGATCCCAACCACTAACATAATTTTCTTCTAAAGCAGAAATTTCTGACATTACTTCTGTTAAATCAACATCTAAAGATGCTAAATTTTCATTAATTCTATTTTCATTTGTTGACTTAGGAATAGTGATACATCCTTGATCAAGACACCATTTAATTGCGACTTGAGCTGGAGTTACTCCGATTTTCTTAGCTATCTCTGCAAGACGAGGGTCGTCTATTTTTTTGCCTCGAGCTAAGGGAGAATATGCTTCTGGAATCGCTCCAATAGCCTCAGTAGCAGCTCTAAGTCCTGGTCGTTGCAACCACGGATGTATCTCAAATTGATTTACAGAAGGAAGATATCGCGCATATGAACGCATGTGATCGAGATGATGTGCACCGTAATTGCTAACTCCGATGGCCTTTACCATCCCTTTTTCAAGACATTCTTCCATTCCTTGCCATGTTGGTTTTCTATGATATGGATCTTTAGGAGGCGCATGAACCAGAAATAAATCCATATAATCTAATCCAAGATTTTCGAGACTCTCCTCGCAACGTCGAACGGTCTCTTCATGACCAACTGCATGAAATCGACGCAATTTAGATGTAACAAAAATCTCAGACCGGTCTATCCCTGATTCAATAATTGCTTCACCGACTTCTTTTTCGTTATCATAAGCCCTTGCAGTATCGATATGACGATAT
This sequence comes from Methanobacteriota archaeon, assembly GCA_002702985.1. Classification (GTDB taxonomy): domain Archaea; phylum Thermoplasmatota; class Poseidoniia; order Poseidoniales; family Thalassarchaeaceae; genus MGIIb-N2. The sequence goes on along the minus strand of PADI01000076.1, from coordinate 11,562 downwards.
CCTGCATTCAATGCCCACAATACGGCCTGTTTACAATCTGACCCATTTGCTAAAAAGACACCCAAACCAAATTGGGGGATTTCAGATTCGAAAGCACGAGTGCCTTCGGAGGTTGTGTGGCCGAGTGAAAGAATAGGTCCCATGAACTTCGGTTAAAGTGAAGGAACATGAAGTTCTCGCATGAATATATTAGGTGGATTGAAAGGACAAAAGGAAAAAGAGCAAATATGTCAGATGGTGGGGACGAGAGATCTCCACTTCTAATTCTCTTCCTAGTTGTATTAATTGACATGATTGGATTCACCTTAGTCATTCCATTCCTAACATATTTTATTCAAGATTTAGCAGAAGCAGATGGCTTTCTAGATGCTGGTTCTAGGGATAGGTGGGTAGGAATTGTTCTTGCAGCATATACTCTTGGACAATTTCTCTTTACACCACTCTTAGGATCACTCTCGGATAAAATCGGTCGAAGACCAATTCTTCTCTTTGGATTGGTTGCAAATACAGTTTTTCTGATAATGTTTGGATTAGCCTCAGCACTATGGATGGCTTTGCTTGTCCGATTCTTAGCAGGAGCAGGAAATGGAAATATTGCTGTAACTAAAGCATACATTGGCGATATTAGTTCAAGCGATCAATTACCCGCCCGAATGGGAATGATAGGAGCATCATTTGGATTAGGATTCATGATTGGACCATTTATCGGAGGAATTCTGACTGATCCAGCCAGTTCGTTTGGTGGACCATTCGCAAACGAATGGTGGGAAGCACATCCATACTTTCTCCCATGTTTATTTTCAGGAGTGTTGTCAGCAATTTCATTCTTATTAGCAATCAAGATGTTACCTGAAAGCTTGCCAAAAGAAGAACGAAAATCTGCATCTCAAAATGAATTAGGCTTCAAAAAAATCATCAATAATCTAGTAGGTATCCGAGATCTAAATCCAACTGTAAGAAAATTAATTTTTGTTAATGCTTCATTTCTTCTTGCCTTCACAATGATGCATACTACTTTCATTCTATTTACTGCAATGCCAATAGACAAAGGAGGATTAGGTTACGATGAACGTATGAATGGATACATATTTGCATTTGTGGGATTGATTGGAGTGATTGTTCAAGGAGGTTTGATTCGCCCTTTAACAAAAAAATATGATGTTCGAAAACTTATGGTTTTAGGTATTTTTCTCACGGCCTTTGGGCTAGGATGGATTCCATATCTTAATCCAACTCCATTTACTATCGTTCTACTGGCAATGACATTTATTGCAGCAGGAAATGGTTTATTCCAACCAACTCAATCTACTCTTCTAACAACTGAAGCAAGAGGAGGAAATTTAGATCTAGGGAGAGTAATGGGTGCTCAAGAAGGACTGGGTGCACTTTCCAGAATTATTGGACCAATAATTGCAGCATTCATTTGGGCAGAAACTGTCGAAGGAGTAGGACTTTGGACATATCATACTGTTTTCCGAGCGGCTGGATTAATTGCAGTTCTTGGGATTTTGATACAGTGGAGGATGGTTCTTACAACGTCTTCAGATAATGAAGAATAAGCACGAATTCATATCCAAGTCGGAGAAGGAAAAGATATGGACGAAGCACCTCAAGGACTTCAAATTCCGGAAGGACGGGTTGCTAAACCACGTCAATCTGTTTCGATTTTGTTAACAAGAGATGGGAAAAATGGGGTAGAGGTTCTACTGGCACATAGGATTCCTACACTTCGTGCGTTTGCTGATTTCTGGTCTCTTCCTGGGGGAGGAATAAAGGATTTTGATCATGATACAGGCAACAAATTGGTATCATTAGAAAATGTGGAAAAAGAATGGAAAGGAATAATGGCTGCTATCCTCAGAGAAACTGCAGAAGAAGTAGGATTAGCAATTGGCGAATCATCTGTAGAACGAGTATCAATGAGATTAAGACATTCAATAATAGAAAACCCGGATCAGTGGATCAGTGCAGTGAATTCAGAACAAATACCTGCATCTGGTAATATGATTAGTCATATAGGTACTAGAACAACTCCACCATTTGCACCATTGCGATTCTGTAACAGATTTATGCATGCTCATATGCCACCCGGTTCTCCAGAGCCAGAATTACTAGATGTAGGAAGTGAATTTGATGAACTAGTTTGGATGTCTGCAGATGATGCAATCAAGATATGGGAATCTGGAGACATGCTTACAGCCCCTCCAATAGTGACTTTATTGAGAGATGTAGCAGAGTCACTAAAAAATAATCAACAGAACATAACCGCTGCAATTAGTGAATTGTCTTCAGATCCACCATCGGGAGAACATCGTATCGAATTAGCACCTGGAATAGAATGTGTACCAATACGAACACAAACCCTTCCTCCTGCCACTCATACAAATTGCTTCATTCTAGGAGAAAGGGGTGGAGACAGAATAGTGATTGACCCAGCTGCTAAAACAGGAGAAGAACTAGAATATCTTCAAAGAAGAATCGAAGCAGTAGTAGAAGATGGAGGAAATATTTTAGCAACAATTTTCACCCATAGACATCAAGATCACATTGGAAATTTATCCAAGATAGAAGAAATATACTCTGCTCCAATATGGTGTGCAGAGGAAACTTTCGAAGTAATTCCTAATTTTGAAACAAATAGAATACTGAAAGATGGAGATATTCTAACTCTGAAGGGCCCAAGTGGCAATAAAAATTGGAAGGTGTACATTACACCTGGTCATTGTCCTGGACATATTTGCCTATCAAGCGATGAATATGTTATTAGCGGAGATCTTGCTGTAATGGTTGGAACTATTTTAGTTCCATCTTCAGATGGAAATATGGATGATTACATCGAAAGTTTGAGGCGAATTCGTTCTCTTGAATCATCAATGCTATTTCCCGCTCATGGGCCATTTACACATCGACCTGCAAAGTTGTTGGATCGTTACATCTCTCATAGAGAAGGAAGACATGCTAGAGTCCTTGAAGCGCTCAATCAAGGTATGAANANTATTGAAGAAATNGCCAATCATGCATATTCTGACACACCAGATGCTCATCCAATGCTAAAAGTTGATCAAACTNTCTCACATCTAANATCNCATGAAAANGCTGGAAGAATTCGTAAAACAATAGAAGGATGGGAAATAATTGTCTAAATGAGCGACATCATGATTCGCTAGAACCCANCCTNCATACNATGNATGACCCGCTCAGTTCCACTTCCGCGAAATTTGAGGGNAGAATGATTGAGGGTGCAGATGGTTGGCNTCTCAATGTATTTTCNTGGACTCCTAAAGAACAANATTCAGCAAACNGAANACCAGTTATTGTCATTCCNGGATGGACATCTGTAGTAGANGGATGGATACCTCTTCTATCAGAATGGGTTCAANATCGCCCTGTTCATTACATTGAAACAAGAGAGAANAATTTNACAAAAAGTCCAGANGGACATAAAGAGAAATCATCTGATTATGCAATNCCNAATCATGCTAGAGANATGGATACAGTTGTTAGAAATTTGAATCTAGATCCCTCTGAATGTGATTGGTTTGCATCATCTCTAGGTTCAACATGTGTAATTGAAGGAATCAAGAAAGGACATTTAGGAGTCAATTCAGCATTCTTACTAGCTCCAAATGCAGAATTCCGCTTTCCATGGTGGATGGTAATCATGACAAGTATGCCTTGGTGGTTCTATCCTCCAATGATGAGAATGATTGCCATTCCTTACATGAAGTGGAAGGTCAAAGAACCCGGACAGAAAAAACGTTACACTCGGACAATGAGAAACGCGGACATGCGAAGATTGAAACTATCAACAAAAGCAAATCGTGCGTTCTCTATCTGGCCAGAACTTGAAACTGTAACTGCTCCAATAGCAATCTGTGTTGCAAAATCAGATGCCTTACATGCACACGATGATGCGCTAAAGATTGCAGAAATTCTGCCCAATGGAGAAGTTGTAGAAGTACCAAGTAATCAATTCGCTCATGAAGCAGATGTTATACCAATTATCGAGGATTGGATTTTATCTTGAAATCATAAAAAATGTAAAATCTCAATCGACATCCCCATGAACTGTAAGGTGTGAGACAAGGATATGCGCACACTGCTGATGGCGATTTTGGGAATCCTCCTAATCTCTATTCCAGTAGTTTCAGCAGAAATATACATTCCAGGACCTGAACAAGATACAATGATGGATCCAGATGAAACTTACGAATACACACTTCCAAATTGGATGGATAGTGCCTGTTTAAACAACCTTGCATGTCGATATGAGACTGTTACTGACAAGAACATAGTACATACTTACTATGGAATAAACCAAGGAGGAACCTTGGAACTGAAGGTGGTTCAAGGAGAGGCTCAAATATACAACATCTCAGTATCTTCAATGGAGATTACTCCTGAAGAATTGACTGTAACTACTGGTTCAACACTAGTTTTTACTGTAGAAGATGGTGATAATTTGACCAATATCATATTACCGTGGGACCCTGATGATCCTGAGCCTGAAAATTCTGTCCCTGGATTTGGAGCAGAAATAATTGTAGTTTCCATCTTTATCGCATTTGTAATACGAAGACATTGAACAAAGGCTACAGCCTGATTAAGGAATTAATTCAAAATCATCATCGTCTCCAAAGGGATCATCTGACTCATTAGGCACTTCTGCGATTCGGAAATGAGAATATAGTCCTTCGATAATACCGTAAGGCCATTCGGGGTTATCCATTCCATATCTTTCTAGAATTATTGTCGATTGACTTCCATGAACACGTAATGGAACTTCTAATCTTCGTAGCAAACCTTGCTGAAAACCTCCAAAGGAAATAGGGATACTTGCTCCATCTCGATTCATAACATGAGTCAGATCATCTTTCTCGATCTCCTCTGGATATACTGCTTGGACTATCTCATTTACAACAGCTTCAAATCCAGCATCATTTCCACCCTCATCACATATTTGTTCTATCTTAGACCAAATATCACAAGGATCTACTTTCCCAGTAAGATATTGAAGCCAAACAAAATGACACAAAGCGTTGAACACTCGAGGGTCAAAAGCAGCCCTATCCCATAGTGCATATGGTCCTCTTTTCCAATCGTCCGGTTGAGGTAATAATCCATATCGAAGGAACGCTTCTCTAAGACCTCCCAACCGTGTAGGGTCTCGAACGACATGTGCATTCGCTAATGTTTCTTCAACTAAAATCCAATTCTTTTTTTCTTTATCGATAAGTTTAGAATATTCTGTGCTATAGATTTTTGATTCTTCGGGAATTGAACCTTCTACTTCGAAAATTCTCTGAAGATGAGATGTCAATGCAGAATCGGTACAATGATGGAAGTATTCGTGATCGAAACCAAAAAGAAAACAAAGATCCATGGCCAAATATTCTGCATTTACTACTCCATCTTCTTCCATTTGTCCTGCAACCACAGCGGATAATTCTGCAAGACAATCAGATTCAACATGAATTCCCCAATCCTCATTTTTTTTCATCTTTCCATCGGAAATAATCATCATCGGACTATACCAGAAGCATCTCACTCCTGGATCATTTTCACCTTGACTTTCTGGGCTTGCTTCTTTACTGTCTAAGCGAGGGACTGGTTTCAAATTCATATTGAAACCCCGACTAAAACCAGTTATCGGCACTGTAGGTTGCACAGCCAGTAAGGAACTTTCACGGTTATTCAAGCGATTCCCTATTGAAGGGTCATCGAGGCTCGTTATACTGGCGGTCGCGATGCGTGAGCACTCTTCGAGTTTCGATATTGCCCGCATGGTATTGGAATTGAGAGAACATATCGGAGCTCGAATCAGAAAATCCTACCACCCACATTGGGAACAAGTAATGATTCGTCTAAATTCTAAAAAAGAAGGGCCTGCTGATTTGGTAATTGTTCGAGGAAAAAGGCTCTACCTTTCTGATAGAGATAGGCCTATGCCAATGAGTCCTTCTCCTTTCGCTATGCTGCTAAGAAAATATCTAGGAAACGGTAGATTGGTAGATGTTTCCCAACATGGCTTTGATCGAATCATTACATTACATATCGACACAGCATCTGGAATTCACCGACTTGTCATTGAAATGTTCCGAGATGGCAACGTGATTCTTCTCGACCCAGAAGGAACCATCATTCAACCTCTTACATCTACTGAATACGCATCTAGAATTCTGAAAAGAGGAGCGATTTACGAATGGCCGCCATCTCAAATTGATCCTCGAGAACTAAGCGAAGATGCTCTTTTTACGATTCTTAATTCAAGTGATTCAGATGTAGTTCGCACATTAGCTGCTAAAGCAAATCTTGGAAGAGGATATGCGAATGCGGTTTGCAAACAGACAGAAATTGACCCTAATCTACCAGTAAATCAACTAAATGAAGCCCAATGTGGTTTGATCCTAAATGAACTATCAAATCTTCTTTCTGGTATTAACAATTCAACCGCATATGGATGGGCAAAGAATGAGGAATCTCTTGAGATTATTAAGAGTGGAGGAATAGTCGGAGAAATTCCACCTTTTCTTGAGGCTGCTCCAGTAGATTTAGTTCACTTAGAACCTCATTTGAGAATTGAATATTCGTCACTTTCCTCTGCTGCAGACACATGGTGGGGTGCGCATGATGCTGCAGCTTATGCTCGAAGAGAAATGGAAAAAATGATTGAAGCAGGAGATGCTGAAGAAACTGTTGGAAGTCAACTTGGAAGAAGAGCAGTACAACAAGAAGACGCGATTGAAGCATTCCAAAGGAAGGCAATAAAAACTCAAGAAAAGGCTCAATCAATCACAGATAATTATGCACATATCAACCAAATTTTAGAGCAAATTCGTTCTGCAATAGAAGCTAAGGGATGGGAAGGTGTGAAATCATTATTGAAAGGTATCGAATGGATTGAATCAGTTAATCCAGCAGATCGAACAATGATGGCATATCTCCCAAATGAAGATGGAAAACCAGGAAAAAGAATAGAATTGTATGTTGATGAAACTGTTCATCAAAACGCACAACGATATTTTGTAACTGCTAGAACATTCAAAGATAAATCCAAAGGGGCAGAAAAGGCTCTAGAAGATACATCAAGAAAACAAAAGAAGGACGAAAAGCAACGAGCAAAGGATGAAGCTGCGGGCAGAGTTGGAAAAGTAAAGCGCTCTAAACGACTCTGGTTTGAAAGATACAGATGGACAATCCTTGGAGATGGTCGACTGATGGTAGGAGGAAGAGATGCTAGAGGAAACGATACCGTAGTAAAGAAACATCTAGGAAAAGATGATCTATATTTCCATGCAGATTTGCATGGAGCGCCCTCATGTTCCCTCAGAATTGCTGAAGGTTTTCAAGAGGATACTGCGCCGAATCCAACACTTCCTGAACATGTACCATCTCTACGATTGACTCAATCCAATGAACTGGGAGAACCTAGCGAAGATATACTTGTTGAAGCCGCTCAAATCGCTATCTGTTGGTCACGTGCATGGGGTTCCGGAGGCGGAGCAGCAACTGCTTTCCATGTTCGTTCATCTCAAGTTTCTAAGACTGCTGAAACCGGAGAAGCCTTGGGAAGAGGGGCATTTGTAATTCGAGGACAACGAACATGGTACCGAAATATGCCTACGGAATTATGTCTAGGGGTAGTTGCGATCAATGGTATCCCATTACCTTTGGTAGGAACACATTCTACTATTTCGAAAATTTGTGAACGTTGGGTGAGAATTCAACCAGGAATAGAGAAGAAGGATACTGTTGCAAATCGCATTGCAAAGGCAACTGGACTTGTTCAAGACGACATACTAGGTAGCCTACCTCCAGGAAATCTCAATATCGTTGAAGATCAGGGATTAATTTCAAAAAAATAATCAGGATAAAATCTCAAGAAGTCTTTCCTTTTCGATAGCCTTCTTTATGCAACGAGAAACTCGTTGGCCTGTACTAATTCCTGGTTCATTGATATCAGAATATGGAGAACCACCAATTGCAACATTGCTCCCGGCTACAATTCTCGCACTAACCTCAAATACTCTAAACTCTAGTTGATCCGTGACAATTGTTTCAAGGCAAAAAGGACCAATCATCCCTTTTCCTCCTCCTTCTAATTCCATAGATGAGGCAACTGCTCCTTCTCCCAATTTAAACGCTTGAGGAAGAAGAGATTCTCGGAGGACAGCAGGAGTATTTCCAGTCACTACAAATGAGGGTTCAAGCCCCATATCCCTAAGATCTCTCAGACTACCTAATTTGTAGAATTCATCTACATTCGCCTCATCACGACGGTCAATACTCATTAATTCTAATCGCCCCAATGATTGATTAGAATGATTACCCATTCCTTCAACTTGATATCCATCGTCTGGAATTGGATCAAAGAAGAACTGGAAATAATACCTAGTTCCCAATACATATTCTTGAATTGTAAATTCCTCTTCGAGATCCACATTTCTTCTAAAATCTCGGAAATTTCTTGCAATGAAATAACCTCTTCCACCTTTAGCTCCAGCATATTTTACAATTACAGGTCCATCGATATCTTTCGGATCATCAATTACCTTTGGCATAACGCAACCTCCAGATTCAAGCCAAATTCGTTGACGCTCTCGGCTACCTTCCCATTCCAAAATATTTCTATTTCCAAATGTAGGGACTTCTAGTTCTTGGAATAACTTTGGTCCAAGATATTCAACCAAAGACCCATGTGGAATCATAATTACATTTCTTTCTCTGAGATACTCTGCATAATCCATTAACTCTTTGTAATCATCAAGAACCAACCATTCATCCGGTTCTGCTCCAGGAAAAGCACTGTACATTTTACGTCGTTCTTCACCTACACAAATCCCCAAAGTTCGAAATCCTTCCTGACGAGCACCATGAAGTATCTGCAAGGACGAATGTGAGGCCACTACAGCAATAGTAATCTCTGAGCAGTCATACGATTCTACCCACTCGGAAAGTGGAATTGCGCCTACTGCCATTAGGAACCGGTCAAGTATGTGGTTATTGACGATTGTCCAAAGATAAGTAATAGAGAATCATCGAAATGCATTACAAACCGACCCCACAGATGATATTCATGGCCGGAGGTTCTCGAGAGCGACCCAGTTATGGGGATTATCTCAATCTAGAAGAATTACTTGCGTTGCAAGGTGACGAAAATATATCTGCAGACGAAATGCATTTTATGGTGGTTCACCAGACATTTGAACTCTGGTTCAAACAAGTGATTCGGGAACTAGCAGAATCTAGAGATACCCTATCATCGAAACAGATTGCAGAAGAAATGATTCCTTCAGTTGTACATCGACTCGTTAGAGTCACTGAAATCTTTAGACTCATGTCTCAGCAATGGACTGTAATGGAAACTCTTTCCCCACAAGATTTTCTTGTATTCAGAGATGGATTAGGAAGTGCATCTGGGTTTGAATCATACCAAATGAGAGAATTAGAAATTCTGATTGGTCTTTCGAGTGAACAAAGGACTGGAGGGATGGACCCTTTGGGTCGATTCAGAAAAATGGCTAAAGAATCAGAAAATGGTGCTAAGGCTTTGAAAAAATTGGAATCCAGATTGAATGAGGATAGTTTGTGGGATACTGCTCGAGCATGGCTTTCTAGAACTCCAATTATGGGATCATCTCCAGGTGATGAAGATGATGAACAAATAGTCAAGAACTATGTTGAAAGCCATATTTCAGCACAAGTAAATCATGGTGAAGAAATGGCGGCTCGCATGTCAAAATGGGGAATGGGTGATTCAGAAGCAATGAAAGCACGTTTTGCTTCGATTGCCGAAGGAGCAAGAGATTTTCTAATGCCAAATGGAGAAATTGACAGGGCACGTGCAGGTCTTTTATTCATTGAGTCTTACAGAGATTTACCTCTTCTTTCATGGCCTAGAACTCTGATCGATCGCATGATTGAACTGGAGGAAGCTATGGTAAAATGGAGACATAGTCATGCTAGAATGGTAGAACGAATAATTGGTAGAAGAATCGGAACAGGAGGTTCCTCAGGTGTTGATTATCTGGATGCTACTACTTCGTACAGAGTTTTCACCGACCTTTGGTCTGTTCGCACAATTTTGATAAAAAATGAACTACGCCCTAAATTGGAAAATCCTGAATTCTATGGATTTGCATAATGAAAACGAAAGTTCTTCCATAATGGTCTCTACCCCCCGCCATGAGAACTCCTGTGATTTGCGCTGTTGCGCGAACTCCTGTAGGACGATTTAGAGGTATATTCTCGAAAATGAGCGCTGTAGATTTGGGGATATGCGCAGTAAAGGGATTGATTCAAAACACTGAATTAGACCCTGATAGTAATGTTATTGATGAAGTTCTAATGGGACAAGTTCTGCAAGCTGGAGCAGGACAGAATCCTGCAAGACAAGTGGCTCTTGGAGCAGGATTACCTGTATCAACACCATCTACTACAATAAACAAAGTATGTGGATCGAGTCTCAAATCAGTAATGATTGCTTCATCAGCAATTAGAGCGGGAGAATATCGAGCAGTTATTGCAGGGGGTATGGAAAGCATGACCAATGCCCCACATCTTATTCGAGGTTATCGTAGGGGTGAAGAAGTAGACTCTTCGTCACTAATTCATTCAATGGTTCATGATGGACTATGGGATGTATACAATGACATGCATATGGGGAATACTGGTGAAGTGATTGCTGAAGAATGCTCAATTTCAAGAACTGAAATGGATCATTTTGCTGTAAGATCTCATCAAAGGGCTGCTAATGCTAGAAATAATGGATGGTTTGATTGGGAAATCATTCCAGTGAATGTAGAAACCGATGATGGCTTTATTGAAATTACAACTGATGAGGGGATTCGAGAAAATAGTGACGTAGAAACTCTAGGAGAACTAAGAAGTGTATTTCAGAAAGAAGGGAAAATTACTGCAGGAAATGCATCAACTCTCAATGATGGAGCAAGTGCAGTTTTAGTTGCGGATGAAGATTTTGCGATTGAGCAGGGGTGGCCAATTTTGGCTAAAATCATTGATCAATGCACTAGTGGTGTGGAACCTAAACGCGTAATGTATGCTCCAATTCCAGCAATCAATACTCTTCTTCAAAGGAATGAGCTTCAAGTAATGGATATTGATGTATTTGAGCACAATGAAGCATTTGCATCCGCTTCTTGTGCTGTTGCAAAAGAGATAGGTATTCCTGACGATAGATTCAATCTTAACGGCGGCGCAGTAAGTTTAGGTCATCCTTTGGGTTCTTCAGGAACTCGATGTCTAATTACTATGTTAGGGATATTAAGAAGAATCGATGGCAGCAAGGGCATTGTTTCTCTCTGTTTAGGCGGGGGAAATGCAGTTGCAATGTTAATTGAACGTGTAGAATGAATATTTCTCGAGGCGCAGTCCTTATGGCAGAGCCGAAGTTCGGAGGGCTGTCAGGTGATACAATATGGTCAAACCAATCCGCGAACACACCAGATTTGAGAAGGCACGAATCATTGGTGCTAGAGCGTTACAGATCAGTATGGGTGCACCTATTCATGTAAGTGAAGATGCCCTACGTGGGCATTTCAA
>PADI01000075.1 GCA_002702985.1 Methanobacteriota archaeon | reverse complement strand
GAATTAGCAGAGCGACATAACAAACAGATGTTGAATGATATTCCTTGGCCATCTCATCAAGATATGATTGACAATCGGAGTGTAATCCTACCTGCTAGTATTGCAGGACCTCTAGGGATTCAGGTTAACGACACAATCGATTCTCTTGAGTTTGGTTATGTGTTGCAAACAGCGGTCGATCCTGAGAAGATAGATCGAAGTGAATGTCCTGGATTTGTTGAACGCACAGGCGGAGGATTGCAACATTGTAGGTTAACAATGACAGTTGAGAACCTAAATGTTTCAGGAATTTACGAAGATTGGCAATTTGGGAATCCTACATTTGGTTTCAATCCTATTTTTATGACTTGGTCAATACTAGATAACGAATCAATAACAACTTTGATGGATTCTGACCATGGTTATCTTGGAATTGCAATTGACCGGAGTCTTTTACCTACGTCTTCCACTTCTGACGCTGAAGATTGGTTAACTCGTCTCAGTCAGACCATCATGTATGGTGAAGGTTCTGTTAGCAGTGAACCAATGAATTACTCTGGTGGGATCCAATTATTTTGGTTTGATACGATTTCTGGAACAATCACTTTCCTTGAGATATTCCTTGGGTTAATTCAGACCTTTGATTATATCCTTATGATTCCAATCATTATTCTTTCTCTGGCTATTCTTGTTTATGGATTGGTTCTATCTCTGGAGCAGAGACGTCGAGAAATTGCTATTCATAGAACCATTGGAGGCTCAGCAGGACAATTACAGAGTATGGTACTTCGTGAAGTACTCGTAATGAGTTCTGTCGCTTGGTTCCTTGGGTTTATTTTCGCCCTACAAGCAGTCAGATTGGTTCTAGCAGCTGTTGGTTTCATGGAATTCGAAGAATTAGAATTTGATATTACTGTTAAACTTGGATTAACATCTATCTTATTTACAGCAGTATGTACTATCGGTGCTGCTCTATTGTTTGGAAATAGTAGAACCAAGGATTTCCTCGAGTTGGAAATTGATGAAGGAGTGAGAAAGGTACCTACAAGAAAGAAGCCTAAAACTGCGATTCATGTAATTATGTTCTTGGTAGGATTAGTTGCAGTTATTGAAGCATGGGTAGAGGATTCAACAGGAGAATCTGGATTCATTGAGAATTTCTTTATTGACGGATTAGTTGGTCTCTTTGGCCCCTTTTTGTTGTGGATAGGAGGAGCGTTAATTTTTGGTAGAATTGCGTCATTTGGTCCTAGATTCTTTGCATTAGTCTTTGGATGGACTCCGTTATTGAAGGATATTCGTAGAGGATTAAAGACCGGTGGAGGAGAAGCAATTGGACGTTTAGCAACTATCATGGTATTAACTCTCTCAATCGTTACTCTCGCCGCGGTCCAAGGTGCGACTGGAACTTTAGTAGATGAAAGAACTGCGGACGCCAATACGGGTTCTGTGCTTAGTGTACAATTTGATAACCCAATTAATTCAACCCAAGCAGAATTTATTGTGAATTCTGCTTCTGATGATATCGGTCTAGAAATTAATGTTCGAAGTACCTCTGTTCCTTCAGTAACTGTATCTACAACAGATGGCTCATCAACAATTGAAGCATGGGTAGTTCTCGATGGAAACGAAGACGTTCTTCTGTGGACAGGACAATCTATCCCTGGAGATGATATTCAACAGGTCATAGACGGCTGGAAAAACGGAGGATTTACTGCTGGTGAATCTGCAAGCTTCAAACTCCGCCTCCCTGATACTGTTAGAAATGGCTTAGGAGATACTTTTGAACCAACTTTTGAAGACAAGAATACTTCTGAACAAGTTGGATTTATTTCTACCAGTGCAAGACTGAATATTTCTTCTCCAGATATTGATGATTTCATGTCTGAAGAAGCACTAGCACCCATCTTCGAAGAATATCCATGGAGAGGAGACATGAGTCTTCTTGACTTGACTGGAGCGGATCTCTCTGAGCGAGATCTTCGTAGGACTAATTTTTCGCAATCAATCCTTTCAGGTGCCGATTTTAGTGGTTCTGACTTGCAGAGGTCAGTTTTCTTTTACACAGGATTTAATGGTGCGAATCTAAGCCAAACTGATCTAACTGAAACAATCATGATTGCTCCAGATTTTGGATTCGGAAACCCTCTTACTGGAGTTAATTTCAGTGGCGCAGACTTGACTGGAATGTTTGGAATTGCTAACCTTTCTGGAATGGAACTTGGAGACGCCATCTGCCCAGATGGTTCACTAGCAAATGTAACTGGTTGTGAATCAGGACTTCTAATGATGCCTCCTGAACAGGTAATGGATATTCTATCAGAACAAACTACTATCTCTATTGAACAGTCAGAATTTAATGTCCAACTCAATCATCTTGGCCGTCATCGATATCTTCCAGGATTACCCTCTGCAGAGGCAGAAGATAAACTAATTATTGGAGAATCAACATACAGAACTCTTACAGATATGGATTCAAATGCAACAATCACCTCAACTCAATGGTATTTCTGGGTAGGATCTGGAAATGAACATCTTGCTGATTCTGATGAAGATGCTCTAACAAATCTAAGAGTTCAAATCGAATCAAATGATTCAGTGACTGGAGTATCTGATTTGACCACTGCTCGAGAAGCCGTGGAAAGAAATGGTGGATTGATATTTGGAACACCAGGATTACTCAGTCTTCAATTCGTCGTTGCAGCTATTGGATCAGTTGCATCTGCCTTCGTATTCCTTTCTCTTGTTCTTTCTCAGAGGAAGAAAGAGATGGCAATATTACAGGCGATAGGTGCAAGTCCGAGACAAGTCATGCGTCTGGTTTTATTTGAGATTCTTGCAATTGTGATTGCTAGTATGTTGTTAGGTCTAGTTTTAGGAGCAGGTGTGGCTCAATCGTTCAATGGATTCTTCTCGATATTTGGCTTTATTTTCCAGATATTTGGTGGCGCATCAACAGTTATTGAACGTGAATTAATTTGGCCTTGGATTGATTTGGTAATGGTTAGTATTGCAGTCTTAGTTGCAGTAATATTAGCATTGACTTTGACCACTGCTAAGGCGTTGAGATCGGATCTTGCTATTGTTTTGAAGGGGGAGTGAATATGAAAGAGAGTGAACCAACTGATGATACTCCAGTTTTGGAGGCAAAAAATCTGTACCACGTCTATACTTCAAATGAAGAAGATGGGAACGTTGTTGCTCTTCGAGGTCTTTCAGTTTCGATTAAATCTGGAGAAGCGGTTGCAGTTGTAGGTCCATCGGGAAGTGGAAAGTCAACTTTGTTAAAGGCATTAGGTGGATTGATGAAGCCTAGTGCAGGATCAGTTTATCTTAACGGACAGAATATGACCAGAATTACAGGGTCAGATTTAGTTCGTCTTAGACAGGAAACAGTTTCTTTCATCTTCCAAGAAGGAAATTTATTGCCAGATCTAAATGCATTGGATAATATTGCTCAACCATTGAGGCATTCTGGAGTTCGTGGAAAAGAAGCTAGGAAAAGAGCCATGGAGATGTTGGAATCTCTAGGAATAGCGGACAGGGCATACTCATTACCTCCAACTTTGTCCGGAGGAGAAGCTCAAAGAGTTGCGATAGGTAGAGCATTGATCACTAATCCGAAAGTCATTCTTGCCGATGAACCTACAGGTGCTTTAGATCCAATTACAGGAAGGAGAATCATTGAATTATTCCGTGAATTGAATGAAGAATCAGGTGTCGCGTTTTTGATTGTAACACATAGTAGAGAGATTTCCTCATTCGCTAATCGGGCATTAGAATTACGAGATGGACGATTTGTAGCCCAACATGGAAACGATGTTGATGACTTAGATCTTGCTGCAACTAGAGAGTTATTGATTGATGATACAGGCACTCTTTCGATGCCTCCAGATATGCTTGCAACGCTAGGTGGACCTGGACGATTTGAGATCCTAGACATCGAGCGAGACTCGATTCGAATGGAGCGAGTTGATGAAGAAAGATTACAGATTGATGAAGGAACTGAGATGAAATTAGCTCCCGCTTGTCCAGCATGCGGTTACGATTATGGTAACTCATCAGTAGAGGAATGCCCTACGTGTGGTGCTACCCGACCAATGGTTCCATCATCTTGATTTCCATCTTTTGTTGTGGATTCGCCGCATCATTTACAGTATGACCCACCAAAAAGACGTCAATGCGTAATCCATTTGACACTCTCACACATTGGAGTATTGATAGACCAAAGTCTTCTATTGCTGCATTTTTGACACTCGTTTTATTTCTGTCAATGTTTGTTGCAGGACCTATTCCAGAATCGTTGGGAGTTGGAATAGAATTTGACAATTCTGAAGATGCATTCTATCCTGATCGAAGAACGAATGAAGATGTTGACCTTCTTTATGAAATCGAGGAAACGTATACATCTTCAATAGATATTGTTCGACTATTGGTAGAATTTGAAAAAGGTGATTTGAATGAAGAATCAACATGGATGATGTTGGCTGATCTAGAAGCAGAAATGCACTTGCATTCAGAATCTACTGCCCACCGTTTGGATACTGGTGCCGGTTCTGTTCTGGGTCCTGCATCTGCTGCATATGGATGGTCTATGATGGTGGATCCAAATGATGTAGTATGGCTTGATGCCATCGACGCTGCAATCTTCGAGGTATTCCAATCTACTGGGGACAATATTTCTTCGAATCTTGATTTGGCATTGAATAGTACTCTTTCTGCACCAATGACAATGCCTACTGTTAATGCAACCAATTTACGCACTTGGTCTCCTGCTGATGATTGGTTAAATCGTTTAGATTCAGGTGAAAATCGAACTAATAGATTTGAAGCAACGATGGGCAGTATTATCGGAATGAATAGAATTACAATTGGAAGCGGTTTTGCTGAAGACGATCCTCAACTGGCAGGAAAAATTGCTGCTGTTCAGGGAGCATTTGGAGGTATAATGGGCTTCCATTCTTCTATGCAAGATATACCATATCGTGATTTAATCATTGCATCTTTGCCATCTAAGGAATTAGATGGTGAAAATTTTGTTGAGATTCCCGATAACGAAAGATGGAATCGCACAGATTTAGTTTCCATTTCTATGTTTATTGATACTGATTTGAAAACCTGGGGAGAGTCTGTTGGATGGGATTCAACTAGGGTAACTGAAGACGAATTAGCGGCAACCAAGGAAATTGATGCAGAAGTAGAAAATTGGACCCTTCAACTTACTTTGGATACCCAAAATATTGCTGGGACAAATGCAACTGTTGCTGGTATATCTTTTGCTCATTTTTCCAATGCTCAAACTGCAGATGTAGGGAAAGAGATAGGACAGTTGCTGGGAATGTCTGTACTACTTTTGACAATTATTTTGTTTTCACAATTTAGAACAGGACGTGATACAGCGTTGGTTCTTGCATCTACAATATTGGGTATTTTAGGGACATATGGAATCAGTGGCATCCTCAATTTGACATTCAATGCAGCTATGAATTCGATTCCGATTCTCCTTATTGCGATCGGAGTAGATTATGGAATACATGTCGTTGCTCGTTATCGAGAAATACTGCGAGAAGAAGGAGAAAAGACAGATGACGAATATGAAACACTTCGTGACTTCCCGAAAGAAATTCGTATTCATGCAATACGTAGAGGAGCCATTCTAACTTCTGGAGCGTTGTTAATTGCGATTTTCACAGATATGGTTGGTTTCTTATCATTCAGATTTTCAAGTCAGAAATTTTTAGTTGATTTTGGAACAGTGATTGCAGTAGGTTTGTTCATGATTTATCTTCTTTCAGTCACTCTTCTTCCCGCAATGCTTTCACTAATGCCTCCTGCAAAATTACGAATAAAGAAAGCTGCAAGGATTGAACCGGGTCCAATTAGCAACCGTTTCGGTAGTTTGACTTCGAATCCATTCCAAGTTCTCGTAGTGGCTCTAATTCTATCTGTTCCAGTTGGCTATGGTATTACTTCACTAGAGGTTGGATTTGATACTAGAGATCAATTGGATGATAGTATTCCTGCCGTTGAAAATTTCTTGATTCTGGCCGATCGCTATGAAGCATCACCTGCTCCAATCTATGTTCAGTATATTCCAATATCAGATCTATTTTCTTCTGAAAGCTGGAAAATGATAGGAGATATTGAGGAAACAGTTCGATCTACAGAAGGATCTTCTGAAGTTTCATCTTTACGCTCTACACTAGAATCGTCTGCGAACACAGATTCAGTTCTTGACGACATTCTTCAATCGATTACAGATGATCCAACCAATCAAAGTAATTGGGATACATTATCTTCATGGGTTATGAACAATGAAACTGGAAGAGAGATTACTGCTAGATATGTTCCAGATGAAGGTGGTCAAACCGTAATTCAGTTTTCTGCTGCTACTGTTGATTGGAGCGATACTGTTGATTTCGAAGAACGATTGACAACGGCTCTTGATGAATTAGATGGTGAAGGAGAAATGGGAGTTGCAGGAAGACCATTGATTCTAGCTCAAGTAACAGAAGGAGTCGCTTCTGCTGCGGTGTTATCTACCTTGGTTGTTGCATCGGTCATTTTGTTTATGTTAATTGGATTACAATCTGTAGAAAAGAGAGACAAAAAGAGAGCATTTGTCACTGGATTATTCATGTGGATTCCTTTAGGAATGGTGGTGGTTTGGGTCTATGGATTAATGGGGATATTAGGTTACCAATTGAATGCTCAAACAGTTACGATCGGCGCTCTAACATTAGGATTAGGCGTTGACTATGCTGTTCATTATGCCCATAGATATGAGGAAGAGCGTCTAGCTAGCCCTACTAGTACTCCTGATGTATGGGTAGCCAGAACAACTGTTACTACAGGACGTGCAATGGCTGGTGCTGCTATCACTACTGCAGGAGGATTTGCAGTGTTGAATCTGTCAGGATTAGCCCCACTACGTCTCTTTGGGCAAGTTTTCCTTGTTGCAATTCTTCTGGCTTTAATTTCAAGTCTAGTACTATTGCCGGTATTGTTTTCACTAAGACCTGGTGAACGTGAAGTAAATTTGGTAACTGAATCAGAATGAAATCAATCATCTAAATCCATATCAAGTGCAAGGGATTGTTCCAATTCTCGAATTCGATCTTGCATATTTGCCAGTTCCTTTCCAGTAATTTTTCCACTCTTGACTTTGCTGTACAAATCCTCAAGTTCGGCAGTAATCTTGGAATGTTCCTTGCGCAATCTTGCTTCTTCAAGTCTGTAAGAAGCAACTGCACGTTGACGTCGAACTTCCTTATCTTGTAATTTCTTGGCTGCTACTTCAGGGTCAGGATGTACTTCTTGAGTCGCCATTTCGATTGCTGTTGGATATGGGATCACAATACCTTCTCTCTCAAATGCACGATCCATTCTCTCAATTAGATAGTCTCTAGTAACAATTTCATCATTATAATCACCAATCCAAATGAAGAGTCGGAACACCTTCGCGAAATCACCTAATTCAGTCATCATAACTCTTGGACGAGGTTCTGAAAGAACATATTGGCAGGAACGAGCAACTCTCAACATAACTTGTTTTACATGTGCAGGGTCTTCATCATAAGCAACACCATAATCCATCTGGACAGATATTCTACGAGCAACTCCATCACCTCCACCTCGAGCATAATTGGTTACTGTCGAATCCACAAGGCTGTTGTTTGGAATAACAACCAATTCTTCCTTTAGAGTAAGTAATTTGGTCGACAGAATTCCAATCGACATCACTGTCCCCATTACTCCATCAACTTCGATCCTGTCGCCGACTTCAAACGGACGATCGAGAGCTAACATGAATGAGTTAACGATGTTACCCAATGTTTGTTGTATCGCCAATCCGATAATTAGTGAGAATACTGCCAATGAAGCAAGGACACCGAATAATTCGATTCCTAGTTCTGAGAGAGCTAAATACAACCCACCGAACCAAATCACGGCTCTGAGAAGAAATACAAGAAGTGGATTTCCACCCGATACTGTTACTGCAGATTGTCGTTGGAATCTATTGAGTATTTCAGGTAAAATGAATTTGACAGTAACACTAGCTAGAGTTGCTGCTAAGATAATAAAAATGGCATTGAATAGTGGTGCACCGGTTTCGGCCCAACCAGGATTTGCAGAATCAATCCATAATACACNAACATTGGCTCCGCCCACAATTGTGAAAATGTAGATTCTAGTTCTAAGTGGTCCAAAAATTCGGTCATCCCATGAAGCATCGGTTGCTGCAACAATACCTTCCCACCTTCTAAGAATGAAATTTTTCTCAACGAGAATCATGATTGCAATACCAATTATTGAAAGAATAATCTTCGTTACAATCGACATTTGAGTACCAGATTCNAATAATTCATTGAATTGATTCCAGGCATCATTAATCTGAGTCATTGCGTCCGCCATGCTGCTCCCCTTGGCCTGTCCGAGAAGTGCTGATATTTGGCCCCTTCCGCTCTAAAACCAACAAATTTTGTGCTGATTTTAGCGGTAATAAGATGATGTGTAACTCACTCGGATGATTCGTGGGTACTCAATTTCGATGGATTGAAGCCTTATGTTTGGCCAGTGTAATTATGGCCACGACTTGGGTTGAATTTTCTTTCACCGAGTCTGAAGATGACATCGATCCGGTAACTTCGTTGGATGGATATGTACAACTNTCCACTCGTTCATCAATGGATTCTTTGAACTTGAAACAATTTGATGTTGGAGCAAAAGCATCATTTGAACTTGAAATGACTCAACTTGAACCTGAAAAATGTGAAAATTGCCAGAACGAATTAGAAGGAAAGAGAATCACGGGTACTGTGATTATCACGGAATTGATTGACGAACAAGGACGTTCTGGACGTATTGAAGCGGATTTGAATATCAGCCACATTGAAGAACGCGATTCAGATGGATTTCTTTTACAGGAATGGGTTATTTTTGACTGGGATGCTGGTGCTTCCTCGTTCAATCAGATGATTCATGTAATTCATTCATCGACTCCATGGTCTGATGAACAAGTGAGTAGCTCTTTTCTTATAGACACTACAACTGGTTCAGAATCAAGAACAGGGCCTAATTTGATTAAAGAAAAAGTTGCTGAAAATAAAGAATTGGTGAGAGCGTGTCTACCTGATAGTTTCACTTGTAACGGAGTATCAAATTGGGATATAGAAATGAATGTGAATCGAGGAAATATTGGAGATTCTATAGTCGTAGAATCTCCTCATCATTTCATTGAGAAATCTATCCCCAATAATCTTGAATTATCTGAATCTGGATTCCTCGGTTCATGGGTCAATCTTTCTGAATCTAATGTACCTGCTACGTCGAATTGTCTTCTAGATCCTGGTAACATTATTTCTGCAGGTTCATGGCAAATAGATGGATCAGGTTCAGGAATAATTTCTCCTCTTTCTTCTGTTCTATCATCTGCAGGACTTCCAGTTCTACAAATTCAAATTGGTCTTGGAGTTCTCACTGTTTTGGAAGGAGATTCTGGAACATGTTCTCAGTATACTGCGGCTAATTCAATTGCTCAGATCTTGGTGTTTGAGAATTAATTTCATAATTTTTCAATATAGTTTTCCGACAGTACCTCCAAATACTTACTCATTACGTCAAAGTCCATGAGAGCAGGGCACCGAATACCTATTTTGTTGGTTCTTTTAATGATTGCAGCACCCGTTTCAG
Source organism: Methanobacteriota archaeon (assembly GCA_002702985.1). Lineage (GTDB taxonomy): Archaea > Thermoplasmatota > Poseidoniia > Poseidoniales > Thalassarchaeaceae > MGIIb-N2. The sequence continues at coordinate 8,424 of PADI01000075.1, read as the reverse complement.
GATTAGTTGTTGCACCGAATGACACTTCTTCCGATGGTTCGGAAACTCTGCAGGTTGATGGTTTTGTCACAACTAAATTCGCTACTGTAGGTACCGAAGTATCAGTTCACGCAAATGTTCGAGGTGCAGATTCTTCCAATACCTTGGTGACAGCCGATATTCTCCATTACAGGGACCTTGATCCATTGGATCGATTTAATGGAGCCTCCCCTTCAAGTCCACCTGTCATTGTTGACACAATTGCTCTTACTAGCCAAGGTGTCGATGAGTTTGACTCTTCCACAACTGTTTGGATGGGCACATACACAGTTCCTGTAACTGCTAGTGGTGGAGTTTACGGAGCTAGCGTCACTGCCCAAAGTGGAAATTTACTAGCAACTGATGACCCATCACAAATTTCAGAAATTTTTGGTGCTGAAGTTTCCAAAGTGTTGCAGAGCATTGACGATACATGGGATATTGCAAATCCAACTGCAGATATTGCTGAGAAGTTTACCGACCTGCAAGATATAGTAATGGATAACGGTGGATGGGATCAGTTTGTCGAAGATGCTTGCCGTGGTTCAGGTACTCTAGGCAGTCAGGCACTTTGGAATGAAATGATTGATGCTTCAAGGGACGAGAACCAGTACAATATGTCTGCAGGGGCAGAATTCCTAGAAGAGTTGATGTTGTTCCTGGAATCTGATGATTCTGCGGCTTCTGTTGGTTTTGTTGTAGCTGTATTGACTTACTTGGATCAATTTCCAATTCCACGTGTGATGAATGATTTCCAAGATATTCCTCCGTACTTAGGTGAGTTTGATTTGATAGAGAATTTCACTCGATTCGAGGGAACTGGCGACTTTGAGGCAGCATATGATGCAATGACTGCAACAGGTGAATGGGATAACATCACCACTGCTCTAGATAATCTAGCAAATAATCAACGTCAGTTTGAATCTGTTCAGACCTTGATGCGAAACATTGCAGTCTTGTCTATCTCCGATCATCCTGAAGCAATTGCAGAGGGACTTGGTGCATTCATTGATCCACTTCTCGATGAAGATTTTGAGAACATGACTGCATTCCAGAGATTTTTGATTCGCTTTGTTGAGATGGCTGATCGTCTTGAGGAAACAGATATTCAAGACACTGATGGTGATGATATCCCTGATCGAATTGTTTGGGAATACGAGAAAGTTCTAGACACACCTGAAGGACAAGCTTGGACCGCAAAAATGCAGAATGATCATCCTCATGTCAATACTGCATTCTCAGCGTTCAACAGTTTACCTGAGAATATCCTGAACATTGTAGTTGATTCTACACAAGACCCTGCTTGGAATGTAACTGGAGATGTTTTGGCTGATTTCGGTGAATGGTTAGGCCATTTTGCTGGTGGTCCAGCAATGGACGATTTCTCTTCAACTTATGACGAAGAAAATTCTACTCATTTGATGAACTTAGATGATGATATGGAATCAATCCCTGATTTTATGACCTTCGAGCATAATATGTACACACCTATGATAGGAATCAATTTGGATGTATGGAATAGCGATGAAACCCATCCCAATTCAATTAATTTTGGTGTAACTCAATCGAATGGTCAGCAACGTTACTCAGTGAATCTAGAAAAGGTGTCAGATGATTCGGACAATCAATGCGAGGAAATGAATTGTGAGCGTTATGTTGGCGTTCTTGAAATTCCAGTCTTCAAAGATCAAATGTGGGAGTTTGATGACATTCTTGATGAATTGAAGGATTCAGGTGTAATTCGAGATTCAGAAGGTGAAGATCGCTTCGAGATGGAAATGGAACTCCTATCATTACCGATGATTGTACAGATGGGACTTGAGGGTAATGATGAAATTTTCACAGTTTCAGCTCTCGGTGTTCTTGTTGAATCCCCTCAGCAGAGTCTGATGGGAGAAGACATCACAATCAGATCTCAAGTCTACAATGGTGTTGGACCAGTTGAGGGAGCAGAAGTTGAGGTNGCAGTACTNCGAATATCTCCACAGGCTGGTTTTGANTTNCTCAACGANAACGGTCTCATTGGCTCAGAAGANGGTGANGAAGNTGATGANAACGGANATGATGNCNANGNTGATGAAGACNATACGTTCTATTGTGATAATGGAAATGAAATTCCTGACNNNGAGNANTACAAAATCAATAACGAGGAGAACGATTGTGGAGACTGGTCAGATGAAACTCCATACGAGACATACTATCCTTGTGNCTGGGGATACGAAGGAATTCCNCTATACGAGGTTAACAACGGAAATGAAGATTGTGCTGATGGATCTGATGAAGGAGTTACATGGTTCGATTCNGCATACGTCAATATTGAAANTAAATACGAATGTGAAGACGGTAGTGGTGCTGTTAGTGAATACTCGTTGAACAATGGTTGGGATGATTGTGATGATGGGTCTGATGAACAAGCAGATGCTGAAGATAATCTTGATAAAATTGAGAATTTGACTGTTTCATTCAGTGGAGATGGAGTTTTTGATCAAGATGACGATGGAACGGATGATCATTGTTACATGTTCGATGTGGATGTTTTCGACAGAGATGGNAACGAACTCTTCAATGATTATGTCATGATGTCATCTTGGGGTTCAGGATATATCGATCTAGGTNATTATNCAGAATCTGNCAGAAAATGGAGTGTTGAAGGANCTCTCCTCCAATATCCTGCGGACGTTGACGGAGCACCCACTCCTTGTGACGATATCGTTTTCGATGCAAATGATGTCACNNATGAAAGTATTGAGAGATCNTTCGAAGGGGNATTAAAGCGAGTTATCNGAGATATNNGNTNGNATTTCGANGAAGATGANGGAGAATTGANTGGCATTCGTGGTNATGTATACTACGATTCTGTATGGGGTGATGATGAAAATTATAANGNCCTCATAATGATTGTTGATGGNAATGAAACTGGTCCNTCATACACTTCTTTTGAACAGATGGATTACGACGTTGGTGAAGATGATTATNACACTGAATTTGAACTTGATATAGCCGATCTCGATCCAGGGTACTACTGNATNCACGTAGATCTGAGGAATATGGATGANACTGTTGTNGATGCNANCAATTCAACNTCANCTGATGAAAATTGCTTTACCATCGAAGANGAAGAGGAAGACGAAGANTCTGATCTTGAACTGTCTCCTGAATTGATTGATTCAATCTTCACAGATGGNCCGTTTGAAGTGTTCACAACTGTAGAACTAAACACAGATGAGAATGGTGAAGCTGTATTGACAATTAATCCGAGTAAACCTGGAACATACATTTCGATTGTTCAGGCAAAGGCTCCTCATCCTACTCAGAATACATTAACGGGTTTAGGGGGTTCAATATCTGTAGTTACAAATGGTAGTCTTTCCGTTAGTGGTATGGAACATGTAGCCGACTTTTCTGGATTCCCAGTCTACTCTGTTGACACAGAACCTGGGGCGGTACATGCAATAACAATCACTCCATCTATGCTTGACAATGTATACAATGAAGATGGAGAATTCAGTGTCTGCTGGGCCTACACTCCATTGAGATTCGATCCATTCTTCCCTGATATTTCCAACGAATCATGGGGAGATGGAGACAGTGATTGTATTGAGTTCCAAGATGGGGATACTTCCAGAACTTCAGAAATTCGAGTTGCTGCTATGGGAGCATTTGGAATGATAGTCATCAAGGATGGAGAGATTTGGCCACGTGGAATGCATGCTGGATTCATCCTTGCNTCTCCTGAGGAATTAGTTTTGAATGGGGATTTAGGTCCAGGACAGACCACAAACATCGCACTGGCTGATGCCACTGCTGAGCGAATTCTAGCGATTGCAGCACCTGAGATGGGGATTGATCCTGCTCTAATCGATGTTCCAACAGTTTCTGACCAATTGTATGACGTGATTAAGTCTGAAGTAATGAGTTGGCATGCTTTTGAAAATGGAGTTGCTTGCGATAATGCAGAATATGGCCTCGAATGTACTGAGGGCAACACAAAATACAGTGATGAAGATTTAGATCCTATGTCCTTGATTCAGGATTTACTTGCTGATATGAACTCCATTGCATGGGGTGAAGGAAGTAGTGCAGACTTACGTCTTCCAGTTCTTTCCAGTCCTATTGACGATTATACAATCTTGAGTGTTGCTCAGGTTGGCACTGGAGATAATGCTTACATTACATCTGCTTTACACATCGAAGAGGCAGTACCGAATCCAGAACCTCCTCAAGCCAAGACAATGACAGTCTCATTCAGTCCTGCAGATCCAAGACCTGGTGATACAGTACAAGTTCTAGTGGTTGACAAGGATTCAGGAAGCCCAATTGAGGGAATGTCTGTTACTTTGATGAATGGTCCGAATATTGTTGCCAGTGAAATTTCAGGTTCTGATGGAACTGCTGATTTCACTATCATTGAAGGAACACTACAGTTCCGAGTTTCTGGTGGATTGTATGTTCCTACTTCTTTGATACTAATCGTATCTCCTTCTGGAATTGAGGTAGATGGTGATGAAGATTTACCAGTAGATAGTGACGGTGATGGAGTACTCGATGCTGAAGACGCNTTCCCTAATGATTCTCAAGAATCANTTGATACCGATGGTGATGGAGTTGGNGACAATGCCGATGTATTCCCAGACGATCCAAATGAATCAGCGGATTCTGATGGTGATGGAATTGGCGATAATGCAGATTCTGAAGGAATTAGTGCAATGGTAGCTGGCGCAGCAATCGGACTTCTGGTCTTTGTGGTCATTGGCGTTGCTGGAGCGATTATGTTCCTCTCACGCTCTGGAAACAACGACATGCCAGAAGCAGTTGATTACGCGGCTGCAGCAGGCGGTTGGAGCGAACCTCCTATGTCTGCACCTGGTGGTGGCAAGCCATCTCCAACTGTAACAGGACAAATGCGTGATGGATACGAAGTTGTTGAGTATCCGGACGGAAGTGGCAGTTGGTGGTGGAGAGACCCAAATACTGGGAACTGGAATGAATGGACATAATGAGTTCAGGCCCGGTTCGCTTCCGTTTTGGTTTCATCGCTATTCTGCTGATTCTCAGTGCAGTAGCGATTGTAGATCCAGTGGATCCAGCTCTATCTACAGATTTGATGTTTGAAGATGAAGCTGTTCAGCGAGTGAAAGCCGAACGAGCAAGTTGGCATTATTCGGATTTAGTTATTCGAATTACTCATGATGATGAAGGTCAACTTTCTAGCAATCTCACTAGAGTTCAGGAATTACTGTCTATTGAAAATGAATTAATGAATGGCAATTCATCCATTTCATGGAATAGCACAGAGTCATGGATTGTTGAACTTAAGACACCATATTCTTCATGGTCTGATGCATTCAATGATTCTGGAAGGAGCTTAGAGAATGCCGCTCAGTGGAGTGAATTATTACAACCAGAAATTGAAGATGGATGGTGTTCTGAAAATTCAACAACGAATCAGATGAATGCATTCCAAGAAACGTTGGTTCTACTTCCTTCTGATTCTAGAGTCAATATTGCATGTCCCTCTCTACCCGGTTCGTCTGTTCTTTTACCTCCTGAATCTAATGAGATTCTTTGGATTGTTCATCTTGAAGGATATGAGAGACCTACTGATTGGAGTCCTCTATTTGATTGGTCAGAATCAGCATCTGAATTGACAGACTATGAATTCAGTACTGCTGGAGTTAACTTACTATTTGGAGTGGCAAAGGAGACTGCTGAAGAAGATCTTAGAGCAGTCATGATTCCCTCTTTCATACTCTTGATGGGGTTACTGTGGTTTGGATTACGAGACCTTGTCATCGCTTCTGCAACTCTTGCAGGTGTTGGAGTTGTGATGTTGTCAACTGTGAGCATACTCACTATTGCGGGTCATCAATTCTCAATTGTTGACGGAATTGCATTACCTATCGTGATGGGTGTAGCAGTAGACGGAGCATTCTGGTATTGTCGTTCTTCTCGTTCGAGGGATGAAGTGAGACAAATGCTCTTCGTTGCCATGATGACAACAATTGCAGCAGTTATGCTAGCAATCATTTCTCCAATCTTGATTCAGAGATCATTGGGATTGGTGATGGCTACAGGTATTCTGTTGAGTTGGGCAGTAAGTCGATTTATTCTCGAAGACCTCTTTTTGTCGAGACGAGAAGTAGGTGACGATGACGTTCTGGATCGTCCACTGAGAATTCCAGAACAAGTTCAAGAGAATTCTTGGTCTGTTTTGTTGGCAATATTTGCCCTTCTAATCGTTGTTTCTCCGGCTGGTGTTGCAATCATGAATGTAGAGAGTTTCCTTCCAGAGGATACTCCTGAACTCAAGGAGATTGAAGATCTTGAAGCAAGTTACATCCTTGCTTCAAGTACCACAATGTATGTGACAATCGATGCAGATGGAAACGATGCAGACACTGCAGATCAAGTATTGCAATTTCAGAATCAAATTGGATTACATCCATCTGTAATTTCGTTGGATACGGGAATGATTCGTCAACCTCTTGTTTCAGGAATTCCTAGTGGATTGAATTCGTCATTCAATACAATTGATTTGATGTTTGAAGAAGCAGTGAATTCTACAGGAATTACAGATCAGAGATTGTTGAGAAATGGAGAAACAAAAGGTGTGGTTGTACAGATTCAGATCGACAGTAGAGATTCAGTAGGAGCACTAGCATTTGGAGAAGATACTCGATTCTTGATGGATTCAATGAATTTGACTGGAGAAATTGGTGGCGATTTGTACACAGGTACAGATGTTGCCAAGACATTTGAAGAATCGAGAATCATTCAGATTCTTCTTGCTGGAGTCATGGTGCTAATTGTTTCATCTATGGTTTTGAAATCATTCCCTAAGGGATTGAGAATTGCAATTGGTGCAGTTGCTGTAGGAGCAGCAGTTGATGCAATGGCAGGATACATGACAGGTAGAGGAATGGAAACCGCTCCAGCAGTTCTTCTTGGAATGGGATTCGCAGCAGACTATCTATCTCACGCGAGTGCAGATCATCCTCCAACAAGAAGAGACAATTCAGCGAGATGGCTAGCAGGCATGACCTCTCTATCCGTATTCGTACTCGTGAGTTTTGCAGCATTTCCTCCAGCTAGAAATATGGGTCAGTTGCTCACAGCAAGTATTCTTCTTTCTGTCATTCTAGCAACTAGTTTAGCGTTCAAAAACACACCAGAATTTAGCAAAGGACCGAATTCACGACCTCCTGGAATATTGGAAGAAGAATGACGCAGTGGCTACCCTCTGATTCACAACGTGGGTAACGAAAACTTCGGAGGTGGTTTGGCAATCCCCAAATCCTTTGGAAATTCTCTCACCTGTGGTGGTAATACAACTGGATTCATTTCTTTTCCAATTAGGGCGACACGGCTTTCTCTTCGGTCCGAAAGAACTTCTCTTCCAACTAGTGGAGCTAACTGTTCTGAGAATTCCATGATTTCAGGGTGACTAGGCATGTTTTCGATTGACAAATTGTTTCTACTGTTTCCAACATACACGTATCCTTTTGCCTCAATGAACATAGGATCAGCAATGTTGTCCAATCTTGCATAGTCTTCTACATGTCCAAGTGATTCATGTTTAATCAGGGTGTGACGACAAACAGTTCGAGTATCCAAAGAAGGTAGTAGTTCGAGGGTTTGTTCTAGTTTCTCCCAGGCATTGTTGTCATACTTTGGTTTACAAATACGATTGAAAATTTCTTTGTTCGGAGCATCTACACTGATGTAGAGTTGAGTAGGCAAGGTGTCTAAATTTTCTATTACCTTTGGAAGACTTCCGTTAGTCACAAGGAAAGTGGATACACCATGTTGGTGACAAATCTCCAGAAATTCTGCTAGTCGAGAATAAAGAGTTGGTTCACCATTTAGACTGATAGCGACATGTTTCGGATTCTGAGCTTCTTGCCACTTTTCCAAAGTAACACTAGGATGTCCTTTGAATCCAGTAAGGAGTCTTCGATGAGCTCTTACTGACTCATAGAACAACATTTCTGGATCAGTATCTACTTTATTGAGTGTTTCAGAATGAGGCTCTCTCCAACAGTATGTACATGCTAGATTACAAGTGTCCACATTTGGTGCCATTTGCATACAGCCACTGCTCTGAATTCCGTAGAATGTACCCTTGTAACAAGCTCTGTCATTCTTGAGACTCTCCTTGGTCCAGTGGCAAACTTTCACTCCTCCATGCTCTCCTACAAGGTGGTAAGATTGCTTTTGCAACTTAGCAGCGATGATTGGTTCAATCTTGGTCACTGGGCTTTGCATTGCGATGCCTCCTAGACCGCGGGTCCCGCAGCGGGGTCGGGTCAGGCAAACGGGTGGTTTCCGACTTCACCCTTGAACGCATCGACAATACAAACACCTTTCATCCCCAGTCTTTTCGATTGAACATGGCAAGACTAGTGG
>PADI01000074.1 GCA_002702985.1 Methanobacteriota archaeon | reverse complement strand
AGAACCGATAATCGCAGATGTAGGGACTAACCCAAGATCTGAACGATCAGAGATACTAACACCGTGTGTGTCTGATGGTTCTTCAAGACGTTCCCAAGTGTTCTTATTGTTTCCTTGATTACTTTCTATAGTATTATTTTCATCATCTTTTCTTTCAGGATCCATTTCTTCCAGTGCTCTAGTATCAACTTCAGGACGCTGCACTCCACTTAATCTGCCTGTTTCAAAAGGAAGCATTCCGACATTTTGGAATTTCCATATTGGTCCATTGAATGAGCCTTCATCTCCTGACATTACATCCAATCTCTTTGACATCCTTTCTAATGCTTCAATAGTTGAAGCAATATCTACAGAAGATCCTGCATCTCGCATATCAGCATCAATGTATATGTCATCTAGAGCTGAACGAATTAGGGATTGAGTTTCTGATGCAATTCTGGGTAATGCTTCGGGCCGATTCATCATTCTTTCAATTGATTCAATTCGACTTACGGGCATACCTAGATCATTTAGACTCCGCAATACATCTTGCATTTGACCAATTACCGTTGCAGCCTCTTCGTAACCCCTGATAATTTCTTCAAGGTCTATCACAACATCAGTAACTATTTGTCCTAACATATGATGTAACCGTTGTTGTACTGACCATCTAGTTAATCCTCGAACTGCTGATGCAGTTTCTGGAGCTTGTTGTTCTAATAGTTCTACTACTTCTGACGAAAGTAGATATCTAGGTGTTGCTGCAACTTCGTCGACAGTATGTTGGATTACTGCCAATCCTCTTTCTACAGCCCTATCGAGTAGAACCATAGATAATCCTCTACTCCTAGCATTTTCCATTCTTTCTAGTACTGGTTCTAGAGCTTTGAGACCATCTTCATCAAGGAGCGCTCTTGCAAGAGGCTCTTCTTGAAGACGTGCACGAATACGTTCTGCTTCTGCAATATCGACTAGTGCTTGTTCATGAGCATCGGTTAATTCCTCAGCATCAGTTAAAATCTCACGTAATTCTCCTTCTGAATGAGCTTTTCTTGCGTCAAGATCTCCTAATTCCCTCATTAATGTCCTTCTTTCAGTCATTAATTCTTTGAGTTCAGTTTGCAATAAATTTTGCCGTCTTTCCAAATCATTAACTCTACCTCGATCTTCATCGATTTGTCTTCTAATTGTATGCAAATCGCCCTCAAGAGCGGCTACTTCTACTCTATGATTTCTCATACGTGTTTCTGCTTCTTTTGTTTCTGCTTCAGCATGACGATGTCTTTCTCGCAATGATCCTACTTGCTCTCCTAGAACTCTTTGAACTCGTTCGTCTTCTGATAAAGCAGTTCTGACTTGGTCCAACCTGGCTTCAGAATTTTCCAATGTGGATTTTACTTCTGCTTCCTTTTTCATCAATTCCTCTAATTCTTCTTGTAGTTCAGCGCGTTTTTTACTTTCTCCGATAGCTGAAGCGATTTCTGAAGCCTTTCTCTCCACTTGGTGTTCGAGTTCAGCTACTCGTTTCGATAATGCATCGGCTCGATTCTTATCTGACTCAGCGTCTTTTCCAGATTTTTCCTTGGCTAACATCGCTTGATCTAGTTGATTCGACATTTCTCTTGCTCTTTCGTTTGCATCGTCTAGTAATGCACTCTTTGCAGTGGCAGTATTTTCAGCCTTATTTTTCTGAAGTTGCTCTTCTTCGAGCAGACGTTCTAATCGTCCTCTTTCTCTTTCTAGACCTATTTTGTCTTCTTCAAGCCTATTTATCCTGTCTAGAATTTGCCTGTCTTCAGGTTGTAATACTCGTCCGCCTCGTGAAGTTGGTAGAATCTTCGACATCGGCAAACCTCCTGTATCCAAGAGTTTCCATTGAGATTTTGCAGTTTCTATCGATTCCATCCCCATCTCAAATCGATATAATCTATCAAGACGTTCAGTAAGTAGGGTCTTTCTACTTTCAGAACGAGTTCTAACAGTAGCTATCGAGTGTGAAAGAGTAGCTAGTGTGAACCCTGAAACATTACCATTCCCTAGTGTTAATCGTGCTGCTCTTTCAAGACGATGTAGTTGAAGATCTGCACTAGGAGATGAAAGATCTTTGATTATTTGTTCAAACTCTCTTTCTTGTGTTCCAATTAATCCAGTTGGGATTCCATCAATGAGGAGTAAGTATACGGGTTCTTTCTTTCCTTCAGTTCTGATATGTCCTGTTATATCTTGCATTTTAGATGTAGATAGCATAGAGATAAGTGCATCAACACCTCCTTTACCTTCTCGCACCACAAAACCATCTGATGGTGGTTTAATCTCGGCATCTGGATCAATTTCTGGCTCCCCCATCATCGATGCAGCATTCATGAGTAGAGTCATAGGATCTGCTCCCCCTGTTGTCCAAATTGCCAATCCTGCTCTTCCATCTCTAGCCACAGTCATTTCATGTTCGTCGAAAGCTTGCCTGTACCATGGTGCAGGTGATGCACCCATCAATTGAGTTAATGCATCCATTCCTCTGAGTTGAGCATCTAAATCTGCGGAAAGTGCATCTGGTTCTCCTGGTGTAGAACCGGATGAATGGATCAATATGCCATCTTCAAACGCTAATGCGGAAATAACTCCAGTTTCTTCTGCTAAAGCGTCAACGATTAGTGGCCATTCATTGGTAGATGCAGGAAGTCTTCTTCCTGCTAATCCTAGTGTGCCTAATAATGCTGGATCAGCTAATGATTCCGGAATTCCATCTATTAGTCTTCTAACTTCCTCTAATACTAGGGAATATGCTCGATGTTTCAGCTCATGTGCATCTTCTAATTCAACTAATCGTGCTTTACCTGCTTGTCCTCCAACATAATGCCTTTTTTCTTCTGCTTCTGCAATCCAACCTACTACACGTCCACCTGCGATTATTCTGTGTGCACAAGGAGCACGTGATTTTGGTTTGTAAGTAGAAATGACTCCACATTCAAAATCCATTATTTCATTCATTGCACTTCCATCGAATTCTTGATCGATTGCATCTCCGTGAGGTAGTTCAAACATATTATCACCCTAGTAATTCCGCAAGGTCACTGTTGGTTCGTCTTGCTTCGTGAGCGCAACGNCCCAACCTTTTNCCTGAATCCATNTCCAACCAAAGNACTGCATCATCNCCNGTNGCTGAGGCATAGAATGCTCCATTATCTGCCTCNGCCCACCATTCCAATAGTTTNCCNATTCCACTTTCTGAGGCAATTCGTTCAGCTCGAGTCCAACTATGAACTGAGTNATTGAAATCCNCNCCNTCTAANCCCTTTCCATCAAANGTAAACAGATTAGAATCGGTCACACCAGGNAGGTGTTTGAANGCTCTAACTACATTGATCGGCATGTATCAAAACGTTGGAGGGAATATACGCCTTCTTGTACTTGTCCCTTATATTGGACTAAGGTGGTGTTTTGAAAGAAAAACAGAGATATCCAAAATCTGAATGTAAACTATTATCCAATTGAGGAAACAACTATTTCTAGAAAAAATGAATTTTTCAATTGAAAAAAAGAATTTACAATTGAAAAATTAAACGATTTATTCAAACCATTTTGCGTCAGCCCATAAGCATGAACGAGGCATTAGAGGTGCATACATGCTCTAGGTGCGATCGTGATTCCATTATTCATCAACCATATAGTGGCCTTCACCTATGTGGAACTCATCTTGTTGAATCAGTAAGAAAGCGGATAGGGAAATCTTTGCGTAAACAATTGATTTTACCAAAAAATTCCATTAAATCACTAGGTCGTCCTTTTCGTGTTTTAGTCGCTATATCTGGCGGAAAAGATTCAGCAATTCTTCTTTATTTTATGCATAGTATTCTTGGTATGAGAAGAGATGTAGAGTTAATTGCAGGAGTTGTAGACGAAGGAATAGATGGTTATAGATCTCCATCTATCGATTCTGCAGAAAAATTGTGTACTATGTTGAATGTACAATTTGAACGTATTTCTTACCCTGATCTGTCTTTTCCTGAAATGGATAATGTTGTACAATTATTGCCAAAAATTTCTGAAAATAATGATGAGGCCGATGGAATGATGCCTTGCAGTTTTTGTGGTGTTTTTAGGAGACAAGGTTTGAATTCATTAGCAAATCGAATAGGAGCAGATGTAATGGCATTAGGACACAATCTTGATGATGTAGCTCAATCTGTTCTAATGAATATGCAAAAAGGTGAGGTAGATCGTACCGCTAGATTAGCCCCCCATACTACTCAGCCTATTGAAGGATTAGCGCCTAGAATTGTTCCACTTCGTTGGATACCTGAACAAGAGATACATGCTGCTGCTATCCATCTTAACCTCCCTATTCATCATGGAGATTGCCCTCATGCAGGTGGTGCAATGCGTCAAAGAAGTCGTGATATTATCGCTACTATTGAGAAAGATATTCCTGGTAGTCGCCATGGTTTGGTTCAATCGATGGACAGGATTAGAGAATTAGCATCTGAATCAAAAAATATCACTAAGATTCTATCGTGTGAAAGATGTGGAGAACCTACTAGTCGTCCAGTTTGCCAATCCTGTACAATGAAGGAATGGTTTGAATGAATAATGAGAATTCAAAAAAAATTTGGAAATATATTCAACAAGCTGGAGATAAATTAGTTGGAAAATTACCTCCTTCTAAATATCATCCAAAGGGCAGAAATCCATACGCTCATGTTGCAATCTGTGTTAAGAACAAATTTGGTCAATCATACAAAGAAATTCCAGATGAAAGAATGGTAGAGGTTTTACAGTTCATTGATAATTTGGTTGAAAACCCATCATAGATTTTGGCGACATGTCTATTGCTTTCTATCACGGAAAAAACGTCTACTACATTCAGCACAGGTTTTCTTGTATCTGGTTGAATTCTTTTCAATTCGAACTTCATCGCATTCTTCACATCTAACCAACTTAGGTAATGTAGCAACTTCATCTAATTCTGAGACCTTCCATCTTCTCCAATCCCATCCACAATCAGTACACTCTAGGATCAAATGACGTTGAGATGTTGTTGCTAATTTTACACCTGAATTATTACATCGTTGAGCAGGTGCTGATTCATCATCCTCCTTCCCACGTAATAGTTCCCAAACAGGACAATCGACATCTTCTAAGATTTGAGCAGAAACTTTAGCTTTGTATCGTTCAGGGGTACATTCCCTACACGAGCCGATTATATTTCCGTGTTCACAAAACATAGGATCAACCAAAACGAATCTTAAATCATTCAATAGGACGTTGAATTGCTTTAATCTCTAGGAACTCTTGTAGTCCATCTATACCTAATTCTCTACCATTGCCTGATTGTTTGTAGCCCCCAAATGGTGCACTAACATTGAATTGCCCTCCATTAACACTAACTTGTCCAGTTCTCATTTTCTTAGCAAATTGTATGGCTCTTTCATTCGTTCCCCAAACACCACCTGAAAGTCCATATATCGAGTCATTTGCTAATTCTAACGCTTCTTCTTCAGTGTCATAGGTTGTGATTACTAATACAGGGCCAAAAATTTCTTCTTTCCAAATTTTCATCTCAGGTGTTACATTTGAAAAGGCAGTAGGGCGAACAAAGAATCCTTTGTCACACTCTTCAGGCATTCCTTCTCCTCCTGCAATTAATTTTGCACCTTCATCAATGCCTGATGTGATATATGAAAGAACACTTTGTTGTTGTTTTTCGGAAACCATTGGACCACAACGGGTATTTTCATTTAATGGATCACCTGGAGTGTATCCGTTAACTCGACTTGATACAATTTCAATAATTTCATCTTCGTGATCTTTAGGAATTATGAGTCTAGTTAGTGCAGAACATGTTTGTCCTGAATTTTGGTAGCATGCACCAATAGCCGATTTAGCTGCACGAATAACATCTGCATCATCTAGAATTACGTTTGCACTCTTTCCTCCAAGTTCTAATGTAACTCGTTTTACAGTTGATGCTGCGGCTTGAGAAACCCTTACTCCCGCAGAGGTAGAACCAGTGAAAGACACCATGTCAATATCTGGGTGACTTGAAAGAATTTCACCGACTTCACTTCCATGTCCGCTAACTAAGTTGAAAACACCAGGGGGTAGCCCTATATCATGTAAAATATCAGCAAGTAAAAACGCATTAAGAGGGGCTTCTTTTGATGGTTTGAGAACCATTGTACAACCAGCAGCGATTGCCGGTGCTACTTTACCTATAATTTGGTGAAGAGGGAAATTCCATGGAGTGATAAATGCACATACTCCAATTGGTTCTTTTACAATCAACGAATTTCTAATTTCATGTTCCCATTCAAATCCTTCTAACATTTTAGCATACGATCTAGATACAACTCTTGGAGTTCCAACCATAGCCATTCTACTGTATCCGATAGGAGTTCCAACTTCTGCTGTAATTGTTTGAGCAAGTTCCTCTGTAAGTTCTTTTAATGCAGTTGACAAGTCATTCAGAATTTTTATTCTATCTTCAATTGGACTCATTGACCAAGACTCAAATGCGGATCTGGCTTTAGATACTGCATGATTTATGTCATCTGAATTTCCTACTGGAACAGAACCAATTATCTCTTCAGTAGTTGGATTAATGACTTGAATTTCACCTTCTCCATGGGGTCGCACCCATTCGCCTCCAATGTAAAGTTCCTCGCGTCGCATTGTACAGGGGAAGAATCCGTATCTTATGACTTTCATGCAATTGAAGTGTAAGTACCTCTACGGATGACTATGACAGTGGATGTGGCGAAGGAAGGTTCTACCGCAATTGTTACACTTTCGGGAACAACATCTAGGAATGCATTTGATTCGACTGGTATCGCTTTGATTTCTTCTACACTCAACGGATTGATGGATGACCCAGAAGTGAGATCTATAGTATTAACAGGAACTGGCCGAATATTTTGTGCAGGTGCAGATATAGATTCGTTTCAAGAGGCAATTGAAGATGATTCGATTGGTGAATTGGTAATGGAATTAACTGGAATTCTTCATCCATTATTAGTTAGAATGAGAGGGGATCCTACTATTATTATTGCAGCAATAAATGGTGCTGCTGCAGGCGGAGGGCTTGGTCTCGCATTAGCATGTGATGCTCGAATTGCATCTAACGAAGCATGTTTAGTTTCTGCATTCTTCCGCCTTGGACTTTCTCCTGACGGAGGAACTACTTGGCTACTTCCTCGTCTAGTTGGCGTCCAGCGTGCTAGAACTTTCCTTTTCAACGATGAAACATGGGATGCATCAACGGCTCTCGAAGCAGGAGCTATAGACGAAGTAGTAGATTCCGATGAATTACTTTCTCGTGCAGAACAACTTGCAATTGAATGGGGTAAATGGGCTAATCATTCAAAAAAATCAACCAAACAACTACTTGATTCTCAATCTTCTACATTTTTTGAAACGCAATTAGAGTTTGAACGAATGCTAATCACTCAATCTAGTATGGATCCTGAATTCATGGAAGGAGTGAAAGCCTTCCAAGAAAAGAGATCTCCAGATTTCTCAAATTTTTCCGAAGAATAGCTTCTATTCTGATTACTTCTCATTTCTTCTTAATTGAACTACTCTTAATGCAACTGATAGAACACATCCACCAGCGGCAAGATTAGCAACAATAATTGCAAATGAATCAACTAAAATTCCATATACAGTCCAAAGTACTAGTGCAATACAAATTATTAGAATTGTAGGAATCGAAATTCCTTCATGCAGTTTTTGTATCCATACTTTCTGAATTTGGGGTATCCAGGCAATTACTCCTAGAAGACCAGCGATTAGCCCGATTCCCTCAATAAATTCTGATGAAACCATGTTGATACCTCAAAGTTTGAGATCTCTTTCTTCTTTTTCACCAGAACTCCAATCATAGATTCCAGTACCAGATTTTTTACCCAATGAACCTTCACTCACTAAACGATCCAACAAAGGATGAGGTCTGTATTTTTCATCATCAAATGAGTCGGCTAAATTGTTTAGTATATCTCGACGAATATCGAGTCCAACAAGGTCAGTAAGTTCCAGTGGACCCATAGGATGCCTGTAACCTAATCTCATTGCAGTGTCTATGTCAGTAGCAGATGCAACACCATCTGCAAGCATCCTAATCGCTTCGTTGCCTAATACTACTCCTAATCTGCTAGTAGCAAATCCAGGAACATCATTGACTAGAATAGATTCCTTACCCATTGATTCAGCAATAGATTGAGCAACTTCAATTGTATTTTTTGAACAAGAATCATGTTTAACAATTTCAAGTAATTTCATAATGGGAACAGGATTAAAGAAATGCATTCCAATTACTCTTTCAGGACAATTAGTTGATTCGGCAATCTCTCCAATTGGTAGCCCAGAAGTATTAGTTGCTAAAATGGAATGTGAGGATGAGTTTTTCTCAATTTCTCTAAACACATCTTGTTTTAGTTTCATAATTTCAGGTACTGCCTCGATTACTAAGTCTGCGTTAGATACTGCTTCGGCAATATCTTCGTGGAAACTGAGATTGGCAGACCATTCTAACTTTTGTTGTTCAGTTGTTTTTCCTCTCATGATTCCTTTATCCCAAAATGAATGAATAGAATTCATACCTTTTTCAAGTCCTTCAGGAAACGCATCATAGAGTCGAGTTTTCCATCCGGTTTGAGCACAAACCTGTGCAATTCCTGCGCCCATCGTTCCGGCCCCAATAACCGCAACGATTCTGATATCCATTTCATTCCCTTCCATAGGCTGCCAATGCCGCTTGGAAGAGTCTCTGTCTAGGGACATCGTGTTCTAAGAAACAAGTAAATGGAGCTAAATCTTTAATCAATTCAATTGTTCCAACATATGCTCCATAGATGAACGGATCTGCATTTTTTGTATCAGGTATTTCAAATCCTAGTTTTGCTAAACCTCTACGAGTATCATCATCCCAAATTGTATATGTATGACTACTAAAATGAAGATATGCAGAAAGTCTTCTAATATCATTTACTAATACTTCATCCAGACTATCAAAAAGAAGAGTGTCCGGATATCGAATTGCAAGAAGAAACAATCTGAGCATGATTTCTTGTTCACCACCGATTTTTATTCTTTCATGTCCCATCCAATCGTCTATTAGATGAAGCATTTCCTTAGTATAAGGACGATGAACTTTGTACAACAATTCTTCATACTGATCTCGNGATTTTGACTAGAATCATGATGATGTTTTTCAAATAATTCNGGNACNCTNGAGAAAAAAGGAGNNAGCTTTTNTTTNTCTACNGCTAGTAAGGCAAGAGTTTGCATTTTTGCTACCCCAGTTATTCTTTCCATTCACGATATTGAATCCATTCAACACCNGGAGCCATGTATTCTTCCATCAATAATTTTTCATCCGCATCTGTTGGGAGGATTTCAATGAGGTAATTTTCCCAATCTTCCTCAGTTCCTTGGAATGGATCTCCTGTAACTGTATAACGTTGACCAGCATACATTCCAATTCCTCGATTGAATTTATCAGATGGAATAAATAGTTCTGGTTCTCCTTCTTTACGCCCTTTACTGATACGGACCATCTCAGCCTTTAGTTCATCAAAATATAGTCCTCGACTGGCTTCATTGAGATGTTCTCTATCCGCGTCAATTCCAGATTCACGCTCATCATATCGTCCCTTAACTCCGTATACATATGCCCATTCTGCTGAAGTTGATTCATCTGTTCCAAACAGATCTAATCCTGTACTAACCCATTTATTGATATATTTTTGAAGGAATTCTAGAGGGATGACGCCTGCTTTGACAATTCGTCTTAATCCATTTGCCCCGGTTCCTAGGTGAAATGACTCTTCTTTCAACATGGGTCCCATTGAAGCTGCCAGCGGCTGGAAAGAACTAGTTGATAGCATTTTTAATTGGAATTTTCCATCTCTATCGATGAAATGAGTAAAACAGAAGAAATCTAGCCAATGATCTATTGGAGCATTGAAAGAACCAAGAAGTCTGGTACCATCTTGAGCATTTCTTTCTAGTAATTTAGCTGCTTCTCTCATTCCCTGTTCTCCAAAATAGGTACACAGTAAGTAAGCCATCTGCCATCCATGTCTTTGCTCTTCACACATAATTCTGAGTGCAGATTTTCTATCGTACTCTGTTGGAGCTGTTGCAAGGAGGTGATTTTGTTGTTCTACAGACGCGAATTCTGTATCTCCTTGAACGCTAACCATTGTCAGAATAGCATCGATAATATTCTGTTGTGGGATTTGCATTCTTCTTTTCCATTTTGGCATTCCACTAAAATCACCAAATTCGATTTCATTTCCAGCTGAATCCCAATCAAAACGGATTTCAAACCTATAGTCGCCAAGCCATGCAGGGTCGAAACCGATTCGTGTTTGCCATTCTTGGAACTCTTGAATCCATCCTTCGAAATTTGGATGGTACTTCTCAACAATCTCAGTGGTGCTCATGACCATCCGAATGAACGGTGGTATATCAACATCAGTTAAAGTCAATAATGACGTGCTGAATGTGATTATATCTAATTGCCTTCAAATCTAGGTGTCTTTTTATCGACATATGCTGCGATTCCAGTTTTTGCATCATTAGATTGGAAAAGATCTGATTGTAATTCACGCTCCAATGCCAAGTGATATTCTAGCGGTATTTCGAGTCCACTTTGAACACTTCTCTTGATATTTCCAATTGCTTTTGCTGCTGCGAAAGGCAAGGTAAATCGACCAGAATAATCCAATACATCTTGACGGAAGTCTTCTAGACTCATTGAGTCATATACATCATGAACAAGATCCATTTCTTTGGATTCTTCAAAAGAGAATTTTCTTCCAGTAACCATAATTTCCATTGCCTTGGCTTTCCCTACAAGACGCGATAACCGAGCAGTACCTCCAGTACCAGCCAGAACTCCGAGAGAGACTTCAGGTAGACCAACTTGAAAATTACCTTTTCGTCCGATACGGATGTCAGCAGCCATAGCTATTTCCAAACCTCCACCGACAGTATGTCCGTTTAATGCTGCAATGACCAACTTAGGAGTTTGTTCTAGACGGGAAAGAGTCTCATTAGCGTGAAGACAGAAGAAGTACTTGTATCCAGGTGTTAACTTATTTAGATATTTGATACTGGCACCAGCGGAGAAGAATTTATCCCCGTGTCCGGTCAGTAGAATCACAGAAACATTATCATCAAATCTAGCGCTTAGAATAGCATCATCAATATCATGCCACATTTCACGAGTGTAGGTATTAACAGAAGTTTTGTCACCTTCCAATGGTTCTCCATCAGAGTCAGATATGAGTTCAATTATTGCAACACCGTTATCGGAAACACCATAATTCACTAGTCGATTTTTCATTGGTTTAAGTTCAGGCCAGTCAGACATGAACCACGCATAGGAACATGGCATAAGAACTTAGTCAGATTCGGAAAAGGAAACTTCTCCTCCAGATGAACGAATTTCTTTCCATTCCTCTTTAACAGCCATTGCTTCAGCAGATGGTTCCCAATCATCACGCTTTAGTGCCTTTCTAAACGGCATTCTACGTACTCCTCTACCCATAGATTTTGGATCTTTTTTCAACATGAACGGATTGACAAATTGATAGATCAGGGTTTTTATCAGGGTCGGTCGGAATAGCTTGCCAATCCACACCAAGCCGTCTCCACGCTTTCGTTGGTCTTTCATCCAGCGATTGCACATTAATTTGAATGAGCGGTCTCCTACACGGTTCATCAACCATCGATTTGCAACACTTGTCTTGACATAGGGTAACAATTGCTTTCTGACCTCTGCCTCATAATTTGATTCTCCGAGTATATCCTTAGCAGCAAGCACTCCTGACCACACAGCCATCCTCATCCCAAAGCCCCACATGAAATCCTGTAAACCACCTGATTCACCAACGTAGTATCGTCCATCTTGGAAATAATTTCTATTGATAGTAAAGTCTCCTTTACCTCCAACTCGCTTTATTGGCTTGCGGTTTAGTTCAGGGTAGTGTTTGTCATACCAAGCAATAGTCTCGTTGAGGAATCTGTCGCTTTTCCTCTGCTTCCGCCATAGGCAAGTACAAATCAGGCCAACACCATCGATGATGATTAGGTAAGAATACGCTCCTGGAGCAAGTTTGTCGTTTAGTTGAAATGCAATGTGATTTGGATAATTCGTGTGAAATATCTCGCCGTAAGCAACTGCTGAAGTTCCTTTCGGGCCACAGGCAATAATCTGACAATCACTTTCACTCACCTTTGATTTGTAGTGTATCTTTGCGCCAGCTGCTAGTGCTTGCCGTTTGATACCTTGATCTATTGTGTGATTGGACGTGCCTCGTTCAACTATTCGATACGCAACCTTTGGACTTTTAGCTTGAGTAATTGTATCGTCAGGATGAATTATGTCTACTACTTTGAATTCTGTTGCTTTAAATTCATTAGTTTCAAATCCCCATTCTTTCATTTGATCGAAAAAATCAGCATCCATACTCCAGTTTTCTAAAGCTTGAAAATCACCATCAAATCGTGCTCCTGAATCTTCACGAATGTCGTGAACCTCTACATTTTTACCAGCCTTTGCAAGAATAGTAGCTGCTGCAAGACCAGATAATCCGGCCCCAAGAATCCGCACGACCTCGTCATTAGTCATGTATCGCCCTCATCACTCCACCTACTATCGGGAACATGAATCCTCCGAAGCGCTCATGGTCCTCCCAACTTATGACTCTTCATGGGAGAAAGGGTCACTGTCCAGGTTGAGCATGAAAATCTTGATCCTAATCTACTTCTGGAGAAATTGATGGTTTCAAATTCCGGTGCAATTGTGTCATTTACTGGATTAACTAGAGGTGATGAGAATGGGATTAAGGTATATTCACTTGATTTTGATGCATGGGAAGAACAGTTGCCTGATGTGTTGCGAGAACTAGGAAAAAAATCTTTGATACAATTTGGAGTAGAATCAGTGGCTATTGCGCACAGAGTAGGTACTGTAGGTCCAGAGGAACCAATTGTAGCAATACATGTCGCTTCACGTCATCGAAAAGAAGCATTTGAGGCATGTTCTTGGTTAATCGATTCCCTCAAATCTCAAGCCCCTCTTTGGAAGAAGGAGAATCGCGAGGACGGGGCTCACTGGAAGGAGGGGTTAGGTTGAGTAAACGTACAGATGCAATTATTTCTATTGGACATAAACCAATTATCGAAAGAGTTGCAATTGCTACAGGTCGTCTTTCTATGTCTTCGAAATCAAAGACTGCGATTATTTCTAAAAAAATTCAGAAAGGAGACGTACTTGAAGCAAGTACCATCGCAGCAATTCAAGCGGCTAAGGACACTCCTCGTGCGATTCCTCATTGTCACCCAATTCCTTTAGAGTCGTGTACAGTAGATTGGAATTGGGAAGAAAATGAATTGATATGTACTGTTACTGTTTCTGCTCATTGGAAAACAGGAGTAGAAATGGAAGCCTTGAATTCTGTTTCAATTGGTCTTCTTTGTGTTTTGGACATGATTAAGTCAGTTGAGAAAGATGAAAATGGACAATACCCTAACACAGAAATCCATGGAATTCGAGTAGTAAAGAAGAGTAAAGCCAATGGTCATGTTTAGACACTGGCTTTATCTCGTAAGTTTATGGAGCGTACTGCGGATCTAGCAGAATCATTTCTTTTAGCGACCGAAAAAGCAGCAATTGCTGCAGCCAAATGGCGAGGAAGAGGGGA
>PADI01000073.1 GCA_002702985.1 Methanobacteriota archaeon | reverse complement strand
TTTCCATTCACGATATTGAATCCATTCAACACCAGGGGCCATGTATTCTTCCATCAGAAGTTTTTCATCCGCATCTGTTGGGAGTATCTCATTGAGGTAATTTTCCCAATCTTCATCAGATCCTTCGAATGCTTCTCCAGTAACTGTGTATCTTTTTCCAGCATACATTCCAATTCCGCGATTAAATTTATCAGATGGAATAAATAGTTCTGGTTCTCCTTCTTTACGTCCTTTGCTGATACGAACCATTTCAGCCTTTAACTCATCGAAATAGAGTCCTCTACTGGCTTCATTTAGATGTTCTCTGTCAGCCTCAATTCCAGATTCACGCTCATCATATCGCCCTTTGACTCCGTATACGTATGCCCATTCTGCTGAAGTTGATTCATCGGTTCCAAAGAGATCTAATCCAGTACTAACCCACTTATTGATATATTTTTGAAGGAAATCTAGAGGAATGACGCCCGCTTTAACAATTCGTCTTAATCCGTTTGCTCCAGTTCCTAGATGAAACGACTCTTCTTTCAACATAGGCCCCATTGAAGCTGCCAAAGGCTGGAAGGAACTAGTGGATAGCATTTTTAATTGGAATTTTCCATCTCTATCAATGAAATGAGTAAAACAGAAGAAATCTAACCAATGATCTATTGGAGCGTTGAACGAACCAAGAAGTCTAGTACCATCTTGAGCATTTCTTTCTAATAATTTAGCTGCTTCTCTCATTCCTTGTTCTCCGAAATAAGTACACAACAAGTAAGCCATTTGCCATCCATGTCTTTGTTCTTCACACATAATTCTGAGGGCAGATTTTCTATCGTACTCTGTTGGAGCTGTAGCAAGAAGATGATTTTGTTGTTCTACAGATGCAAATTCTGTATCTCCTTGAACGCTGACCATAGTTAGAATAGCATCAATAATATTCTGTTGAGGGATCTGCATTCTTCTTTTCCATTTTGGCATTCCGGTAAAATCACCAAATTCTATTTCATTTCCAGCTGAATCCCAATCAAAACGAATTTCAAACCGATAGTCTCCAAGCCATGCAGGATCAAAACCGATTCGTGTTTGCCATTCTTGGAACTCTTGAATCCATCCTTCAAAATTCGGATGGTACTTCTCAACAATCTCAGTGGTGCTCATGACACTCCGAATGAACGGTGGTATATCAACATCAGTTAAAGTCAATAATGACGTGCTGAATGTAATTATCTCTAATTCCCTTCAAATCTAGGTGTCTTTTTATCGACGTATGCTGCGATTCCAGTTTTTGCATCATTAGATTGGAAAAGATCCGATTGTAATTCACGCTCTAAAGCTAGGTGGTATTCCAGCGGTATTTCGAGTCCACTTTGTACACTTCTCTTTATATTTCCAATTGCTTTTGCCGCTGCGAAAGGTAGTGTAAATCGACCAGAGTAATCTAATACATCTTGACGGAAGTCTTCTAGACTCATTGAGTCATATATGTCGTGAACAAGATCCATTTCTTTGGATTCTTCAAAAGAGAATTTTCTTCCAGTAACCATAATTTCCATTGCTTTGGCTTTCCCTACAAGACGTGATAATCGAGCAGTACCTCCAGTACCAGCCAGAACTCCTAGAGAGACTTCTGGTAGACCAACCTGAAAGTTACCTTTTCGTCCAATACGGATGTCAGCAGCCATAGCGATTTCCAAACCTCCGCCAACAGTATGTCCATTTAGAGCTGCAATGACTAACTTAGGAGTTTGTTCTAGGCGAGAAAGAGTCTCATTAGCATGAAGACAGAAAAAGTACTTGTATCGAGGTGTCAACTTATTCAGATATTTGATACTGGCACCAGCGGAGAAGAATTTATCTCCGTGTCCGGTCAGTAGAATCACAGAAACATTATCATCAAATCTAGCGCTTAGAATAGCATCATCAATATCGTGCCACATTTCACGAGTGTAGGTATTGACAGAAGTTTTGTCACCTTCCAATGGTTCTCCATCAGAGTCAGATATGAGTTCTATTATTGCAACACCGTTATCGGAAACACCATAATTCACGAGTCGATTCTTCATTGGTTTAAGTTCAGGCCAGTCAGTCATGAACTACGGACAGGAACATGGCATAAGAACTTGAGTACACATTAGTCAGATTCGGAAAAGGAAACTTTTCCTCCTGAGGAACGAATTTCTTTCCATTCATCTTTAACAGCCATCGCTTCAGAGGATGGTTCCCAATCATCACGCTTTAGTGCCTTTCTAAAGGGCATTCTACGTACTCCTCTACCCATAGATTTTGGATCTTTTTCCAACATGAATGGATTGACAAATCGATAAATTAGGTTTTTCATTAGGGTAGGACGGAATAGTTTGCCAATCCATACTAAGCCGTCGCCACGCTTTCGTTGATCTTTCATCCAACTATTGCACATTAATTTGAATGAGCGATCTCCTACTCGATTCATCAACCATCGATTTGCAACACTTGTCTTGACATAAGGCAACAACTGCTTTCTTACCTCTGCCTCGTAATTTAATTCACCGAGGATATCCTTAGCAGCAAGCACTCCTGACCATACAGCCATTCTCATGCCAAAGCCCCACATGAAATCCTGTAAACCACCTGATTCGCCAACGTAGTAACGTCCATCTTGGAAATAATTTTTATTAATTGTAAAGTCACCTTTACCTCCAACTCGCTTTATCGGCTTGCGATTTAGTTCAGGGGAGTGTTTGTCATACCAAGCAATTGTCTCGTTGAGGAATCTGTCGCTTTTTCTCTGCTTGCGCCAAAGGCAAGTACAAATCAGGCCAACACCATCTATGATGATCAGGTAAGAATACGCACCCGGAGCCAGTTTGTCGTTTAGTTGAAATGCAATGTGATTTGGATGACTCGTGTGAAATATCTCGCCATATGCAACTGCTGAAGTTCCTTTTGGACCACAGGCAATAATCTGACAATCACTTTCACTAACCTTTGATTTGTAGTGTATCTTTGCTCCAGCTGCTAGTGCTTGCCTCTTGATCCCTTGATCGATTGTGTGATTGGACGTACCTCGTTCAACAATTCTATACGCAATCTTAGGACTTTTAGCTTGAGTAATTGTATCGTCAGGATGAATTATGTCTACTACTTTGAATTCTGTAGCCTTAAACTCACTCGTATCAAATCCCCATTCCTTCATTTGATCGAAAAAATCTGCATCCATACTCCAGTTTTCTAAAGCTTGAAAATCACCGTCAAATCGTGCTCCTGAATCTTCACGAATGTCGTGAACTTCTACTTTTTTTCCAGCCTTTGCTAGAATAGTAGCTGCTGCAAGACCCGATAATCCTGCTCCAAGAATCCGCACGACTTCGTCATTAGTCATGTATCGCCCTCATCCTTCCACCTACTATCGGGAACATGAATCCTCCGAAGCGCTCATGGTCCTCCTAACTTATGACTCTTCATGGGGGAAAGGGTTACTGTCCTTATTGAGCATGAAAAACTTGATCCCAATCTTCTTCTGGAGAAGTTGATAATTTCAAATTCTGGTGCTATTGTGTCATTCACAGGTTTAACTAGAGGTCACGAGAATGGGATTAAGGTATATTCTCTTGATTTTGATGCGTGGGAAGAACAGTTGCCTAATGTTTTGCGAGGTTTAGGAAATAAATCTTTGACACAATTTGGAGTAGAATCAGTGGCTATTGCACATAGGGTAGGTAATGTAGGTCCAGAGGAGCCAATTGTAGCAATACATGTTGCGTCTCGTCACCGAAAAGAGGCATTTCAGGCATGTTCTTGGCTAATCGATTCCCTCAAATCTCAAGCCCCTCTATGGAAGAAGGAGAATCGTGAGGACGGGACTCATTGGAAGGAGGGTTTAGGTTGAGTAAACGAACAGATGCAATTATTTCTATCGGACATAAACCAGTTGTAGAAAGAATTGCAATTGCAACAGGCCGTCTTTCTATGTCTTTGAAATCAAAGACTGCGATTATTTCGAAACAAATTCAGAAAGGAGACGTGCTTGAAGCAAGCACCATTGCAGCCATTCAGGCGGCCAAGGATACTCCTCGTTCGATTCCTCACTGCCACCCCATTCCATTAGAGTCGTGTACTGTAGAGTGGAATTGGGAAGAAAATGACTTGATATGTACTGTTACAGTTTCCGCTCATTGGAAAACAGGAGTTGAAATGGAAGCGTTGAATTCTGTTTCAATAGGTCTTCTTTGTGTTTTGGACATGATTAAATCGGTTGAGAAAGATGAATATGGTCAATATCCTAACACAGAAATTCATGGAATTCGAGTAGTAAAAAAGAAGAAAGCCAATGGTCATGTTTAGACACTGGCTTTATCTCGTAAGTTTATGGAACGTACTGCGGATCTAGCAGAATCATTTCTTTTGGCGACCGAAAATGCAGCAATTGCAGCAGCTAAATGGCGAGGAAGAGGGGAACGAAAACTTGCTGACGGAGCGGCTGTTGAAGCTATGAGATCCGTATTTGATGACGTACCTTTTGATGGAAGAGTTGCAATAGGTGAAGGAGAAAGAGATGATGCACCTATGTTGTGGATAGGAGAACCATTAGGAAGTCGTCAAGGCGATCCTAATGCTTTGAGTATTGATATTGCTGTAGATCCTCTGGAATGCACTAATCATTGTGCCAATGATTCTCCAAATGCTATAGCAGTCCTTGCAGCAGCTCCTCGTGGAAACCTTCTTCATGCTCCTGATTGTTACATGGATAAAATTGCTGGACCTGCTGAATTATCTGGAAAACTTTCGCTTGAAGCTGATGTTTCTTACAATATTGAGGAAGCATCTTCTGCCTTAGATAAACCCGTAAGAGATATTTTAGCCGTAGTAATGGATCGACCTAGGCATCAAGATTTGATTAAAGAACTTAGAGAATTAGATGTACGGATTCGATTAATTGGAGATGGTGATGTTTCTGCTGCTTTGGATGCTTCAAATCCGGAATCAGAAGTTGATATTTTAATGGGGATTGGTGCAGCACCAGAAGGAGTGATTACTGCTACTGCTCTACGTGGATTAGGTGCTCATTTTGAAGGAAAACTAATTTTTAGAAATGAAGGACACAGGGAAAGAGCTGAGGAAATGATTGATGGAGACATTGAAAGAATTTGGCAGAGAGATGATTTGTGTATGTCCGATGACGCAATATTTGTAGCAAGCGGTGTTTGCTCAGGATACCTTCCAGGGGTCCATTTCCGTGACGGACAAGCTCATGTGCATAGTGAGATCATTGATGTCAAGAAAAGAGAAAGATCTCTTACCACTCGTACGTATCAAATTTGATTGAACCCTCTGCGAACCCTTCAAGGACCCATTGAGGGTGCACATAGTATGGACACTGACCTTTTGAAACAGACAGCAAATTTCCTTGTTAGTCCTGGTAGAGGGATTCTTGCCGCTGATGAAAGTAACGGAACGATGACTAAAAGGCTAGAAGGAGTAGGAGTTTCTTCCTCTCCAGAGTCTAGGAATTCATACAGAGCAAATCTGTTTGCAATGCCTACAATGGCTGATGCAATTAGCGGAGTGATCTTGTATGATGAGACAATTCGTCAAACAGCTGTTGATGGGACCAAAATTCCTGATTATTTACACGGAATAGATGTTCTTCCTGGCATTAAGGTCGATACTGGTGCAAAACCTCTAGCAGGATATGAAAATGAGACTGTTACTGAGGGATTAGATGGATTGAGAGAAAGATGTGCCGAATATTTTGCTATGGGGGCGCGTTTTGCAAAATGGCGTGCAGTAATTAGGATAGGTGATGGCTTACCATCTGATGCTTGCATCTCTACTAATGCACATGCCCTTGCACGTTATGCTGCGATTTGTCAGGAGCAAGGTTTAGTCCCAATTATCGAGCCTGAAGTATTAATGGAAGGAGATCATTCAGCACAGCGCTGTTTTGATGTTACTTCAACAGTTTTAGATGCCACCTGGGCAGCTTGTGAAACACAGGGAGTCTTTTTGTCTGGAGCTTTATTGAAGCCAAACATGATTCTTCCTGGAAAATCACATCCGCAGAAAAGTAATGTAGAAACATGTGCAAAAATGACTATTGATCTTCTTCATAATCATGTTCCACCTGAAATTCCAGGTATTGTTTTCCTATCAGGTGGTCAGACTGAGGTAGAGGCTACAGCTCATCTTAATGCGATGAATAATATGGGCCCCCATCCGTTTGAATTATCATATTCTTATGGCAGAGCCTTGCAAGCATCTGCTCTGAAGACATGGGCTGAAAATCAAGATGATATATCAGTTGCTCATTCTGTTTTTGCTCATAGATGTCAAATGGCTCATTTGGCAAGATTCGGAAATTGGTCCGAAGATTTAGAGGCTTGAGGAATGAGAATAGTTTCTTGGAATCTTAATGGGATTCGTGCAGCAATTAGAAAAGGACTAGACGATTTTATCTCTACCTTAGATGCCGATATTTGGATGTTTCAAGAGGTCAGAGCCCTTCCAGAACAATTGCCTACAGATTGGGCGTCTCCTGATGATTTTCAAGTGGTATGGCATCCTGCCGAAAAGAAAGGATATTCGGGGGTATCTACATGGTCTAAAATTGAAATGGAAGTTATTGGAAAAGGTATGGGAAGGGGTGAAGATCCTGAAGACTTGGAGGGAAGAGTATTAGTTACTGATCATCCAGGAATACGTTGTATCAATACATACCTCCCGAGTGGTTCTGCTAAAGAAGAACGTCAACAATATAAGGAAAGATGGATGGAGGATTGGCTAGAATGGCTTTCTCCAAACTTATCAATGGATACTCCTGTTATTGTAGCAGGAGATCTGAATGTTGCTCATCAAGAAATTGATATCTGGAATGCTAAATCTAATCGTATGACCTCTGGATTTCTTCCCCAAGAACGTGAATGGTTTGATCGTCTCCTTGAAACAGGGTGGCATGATCTATGTAGAGAGGATTGGGGTTCAATTCAAGGCCCCTATTCTTGGTGGTCAAATAGAGGTAGGGCTCGAGAAGAAGATAAAGGATGGCGAATAGATTACATCCTTGGTAACGATGCAGCACGAAGTTGTTTTCAAGGAGCAAAAATAATCAGATCAGGGGGATTACAGGTGTCTGATCATGCTCCAGTAGTGGTTGATCTTAGAATTTAATCAAAATCGTCGTTTCAGACGCTCCATTAATTCATCAGATTTACCCAAAGATTTCAGACAAGAATCAACATCTCCAGATTCAAGTGCTATTCTTGCCTTGGAAATCTCTGATTCACATGCTTGTCTATCTTTGTCTCGAAGGCCAACTCCGGAGGATTCTAGTTTATTACGAGTATCTTTCCATTCATTTTCTATGAAATTCAATAATTCTTCAGCATCTTCTTTAGCAGCATTTATTGCATCTAAGTCTGAAGTTAATGTCTCCATTTTTTCTAAAGCAACCCTCCATTTCTCATTCTTGGTATCTTTTAGAATCTCTTGTAATCTTTCTTCCCATTCATCTTCTTGAATATGACCTTCCCATCTTTTGCGAAGTGATTTTCTTTGTCGTAATGCTCTTTGCATTGATGACTTCGCTTCTTCAGTAGCCGTGATTTCTCTGATTATTGAATCTGCCAATCCCCTAGCCATGGAACCATTTCCTTCATCCATTGCTTGAGTTGCATTAGATAACATCTCATTCCAAATTGTTGTATCTAAGCCATCGGTTCTTGATAGCATTTCTTTTGCATCTTCGACTTTAGAAATCGCGGCACTCATGGCTTCTCCTAAATTTTCAACATGTCCTGGAATTGCCTCAGCAATGATTACAGCTTCTCCTGGACTTTCATTATCCATTGCATCTTGTGCTGCACTCATTAATGACTGCATCCTCTCTAAATCAGAGCCCGTTAATTCTGAAATGGCTTCTCGAGCATTCTGAATTGCAATTTCTGCATTTTCCCAATGTTCAATAATATCTAGAGCCCTAATTTTTGCTATTCTGAATAATTTCTCTGCTTCTCTTAAACTTCCTAATTGTAGCTCTCTTTTTCCTTGATTCATAGCGTTTCTAGGGCGTTCTGTTCTAGGAGCAATTACTTCGGAATCTATCACTTTTTGTTCTGAATCCTGTTCTATATCTGAAATATCGTTTGAAAGAGACAGCGTTCGTTCAATATCATCTTCTGCTGAATCCAATAATTTCATTCCTTCAGAAAAGTCAGTCCATCCAACTTCATTTGCTCTTTTTAGCAATGATACAGATTGATCAATCACTACTCCAGTAGCCCTTATCTCAAGAATTCTCAATTGTAATGAATCATATCGATTAGAAAATTCCTTTTTTTGTTTTCTTTCTTTTTCCCCCAATCTCAGATCTAAAGAGAAAATTAAGGAAGCAATCAGTATTGGAATTAGAAAGTAAATCAATAGAGATTCGGTGGAATTAGATATAATCCAAGCAGTTGCAATTGCCATTCCCATTAATCTAGTCATTGCTCTGTAACGAATTACTCCAATATTGTTCTCATTTTGGAATATGAAAGCATTACAACTGAACAAAATAGTACCAGCAGCAATCCAGCTGGCTCCTCCTAGCAATTGATGAAAATTATCTCCTTGTTGAATTGTAATAGAGTGTATTCCTGCGATAGCAACTAAGGGGCCAATTATTCCAGATATTGTGGCAATTCTTGTTCTTTGTTCTGGCCCGTTTTCTATTACTTCAGAGACCATTAAAGCAGAACCTACAAGGAATAGAAGAGGTACAATTGATGCAGAACTCAATCCATTTTGTAATCCCGGAAAAGAAGAATAAGCTCCTAATAAAATACATCCAAAAATGATGAAAATACCCAACTTGTCAGTTTTTGATTTCCATTTTTTTAGTGCCTTTTCTACAGAGTTTTGAGCCCCCCCTGTCGTCTGCATGAATCTAGTCAAATCCTCAACCATCATGAAGCGTACGGAATTATGAGTTCCCAAACCGTCTATCAAACAGAGTTCCTATACAATACGCGATTAGAATTATCTTAATTAGAAAACGTGCAGTTTCTCTCCATGCTGGCTCTATAGAAGGAGTTGTCGATTCAATAGAATAAGGTTGATCATTTACTAACCATTGAACAGATACCGTACTCCATCCAGAAGGTAGGGAATCAAAGGACAAAATTGCTGATGAAATTCCAACTCCCTCTAAACTTGCACCAGTGACTATAATCGTCTGACATTCATTTTTGATACAAACTTCTGCATCAGTAGATTCTGAACCATGATTGAACACTATCACAGTAATTTCTCCAGGTTGTCCTGACAACACTCCAGTAGGCACCATGATGTCTTCAATAGATAAAGTGGGTATTGTGGCAGGATGAATTTCAATAATCATACTATGGTGCCCAATATTACCTGACAAGTCTATTCCTGAAATCACTAAATCATGTCTTCCGAAATCAAGCGGTGGAAGCGAAAAACGAGAAATTTCCCCCCAACTTCGATTTTCAAAAAGAGTGATTCCGTTTAATTCAGCAGACCAAATGATTTTATCTATTGAATTCAAGTCATCAAATGAGTTATTTAAATCGATTTCAATAAATGAAGAAATGTTAGGAAGATTCTCAATTCCGAATATTTCTCCATTAACTATTAATCCAGGCCTAGGAACAGGAGAACCGAGATCCAAACTTGTGAATGACCAATTCTTCTCTACCGAATTTCCTACAGAATCAGAAATCGAAAGATGTATCCATCGTTTTGCAGGATATCTTTCTTGATGTCTTTCCTCAGTACTCATATGCATGCTATTTATATCGTCAGTTTGAGGCCAGAATTCAGCGAAAAATAGTCTATCATCAGATTCTCTAATCCATCCATCGCTTCTATTAGATGTCATAATTATTGAAACAGGTTCACCATTATTATCAACCGTATTTACATCAAAAATAAGGGTACTTGTTGCATTTACTGCTATTTCCAGAGGCGTCATTGAATGATTAATTTGTGCCCAATACTGAGGATGATCTTCGAGCATGATAATATCCCATTCAGGAGCAGTTCCATCCAAAATTAGATTTCTCTCAATAGCTCCAATTTCTCCATGAGAATCTACACATTCTCCAATGATTTGAATTTCATCCCCCTCTGAAAAAATATTTGAGTCAGTTGAAAAATTAAGAAACTTACCTTGAACGATTGATAATCCTCTTTTATCAGTCATTTTCCATCTTTCAACAGTATTTTCCTGTACTGAATCTTCACAGATTAAATTTAAGCTTGGATTTCCGTCAAGAACAACATAACTTTCCGAAGCTCCAATACTGGAAATAGATGGAATTGGAGCATCATTTTCATCTAAATTAAGAGTGATTTCTCCTATCACATTCAATTCACTTCGATTAATGAAAATACTTTCTCCTGAAGAAAGAATAATGTCATTTTGAGGAGAATGTCTTAGTTCCCATTGATTTGGTAGATCTATTGTTAAATTTGCAGAATCTCTGATATGTCCTCTAAATGGAATTTTTAAAATTTGAATACTTGAATCTGTAACATTTCCAATTAATGTTCCTGATTCATCCCATCCCCATGATATTCCATCAGCAAAAACCACTCCTGTAGCAGGATCTATATGCCCTCCCATAGGATAAATTGGTTCAGTTGCAAGCATCGTTTCTTCATTTAAGGAGCAACATCCAATATTTTCTGCATCGTTCCATCCTAATGAACTAAGAATTTCCGAGAACAAGTTAGATTCAACAGCATCAACAGTTCCGTCCCAATTCCCAATAAATTTGTCAATTTGGTACATGATTCCAAGATTAGAGGATGGAAACATTGGATGACCAATATGTGTCGGAAGTCGGATACTTGCAGACCAATCAGCATATTCTACAAAATTGGTTTCTGGATTTTCTTCTTCAAAATCTAGTGACATTGTTGAATCAAGAGAAATCGAGATACTTGGTTCAGTTGAAAGCCAAGAATCTAGTGATTCAAATAGAGCATCATCAAATGAATATGGCAGCGATTCAGGAGTTTCTTCGATTAATCTCCATAAATACCATTGTCCACTTTCTATTCTTGGTAAATCATAATCCAACGTTCCGTTGACAGAGATCCTATCTTCCCAACCACTTGGAGAATGACGAACCAGTATTGTACCATTCCAACCTGAATCTTGAGCCATTATTCGCAAAGATCCTTCCGAAGGGGGCCATACATCTGTTAATCCACAATCGACGTCTCCATTTATGTCACAATTCACTGAAATTAGATTATGAGAGATTGTATTATCTTCCGCTGTGTATGTCGTTTCTATCCACCCCTTTCCCTCTGGAAGAGAAAATGAGTCCGTTCCATTAATCCAATCAATACTTTGTTCTCCAATATATTTCCAAGAATCAATTTCATTAACACTAAATTCGAATACATTAGAAATATTTGCTTTAACATATGTAACCGAAGAATTTGGCCTGATAGTGGGTAAAAATTGAACATTTATTCCGTTTTCATGTGACCTAATTTCTGGTCTAATTGGTTTCGAATCCTCTAAATCGATCTGTATCTTCGTATTGTTTGTAATTTCGTAGTAAATTACCTGTCCTGTCCATGGATCAATCAATCTAATTTCAAATTCAAATGATGTGGTAAGAGGATTCCAATTTTCATTAACCCAGTATCCCATTTCTATATCTAACATAGTTCCTTGACTTTCTTCAGCCTGTCCGATTGGAGTAGACATTAGAATTAGTAGAGAAATGATTATTGTTGCTTGAAAACGAATGGGCTTCACCCCCATCTTTTTCCATCATCATGAATGATTGTTGAACCCTGACTATCAATTAATAGAGGTAGAATCTTATGTTTTGAACTTAGAGAATTTTCTAGACGTTTCTTTATTTCATCATCTCCATGAACTAGGAAAAAACCTCCCCCACCTGCACCTAGTAATTTAGCACCCGTTGCTCCTGCATTAATCAATTGATCATGTAGATTATCAAGTAATTCTCCTGTAATTCCATCAACTAGATTTCGTTTAATTTGCCATGATTCTTCAAGCAATCTTCCAACTTCCTCAAGTCTTCCACCTTCTAATGCTGATCTAACTTGGAAAGCTTGAAGCCTCAATGAGGATAATTCTTCCATTCTATCTGCAGTCAATTCTTTTTGTTTTGAAAGAACAGAATTTGCAGATCTAGTTAGTCCCGTATAAACTAGAGAAAATTCATTTTCAATTCGTTGTTTTGTATTATCTGACAGAATAAGAGGATCGATACTGACAGAACCATCTGGCAAGAATCCGATTGTATTCGCACCTCCAATTGCAGCTGCATATTGATCTTGTTTTCCAATTGGTTGACCAAGAACATCAATTTCTATTCTGCATGCTTCTTTAGCTAATTCTTCAGAAGACATTGGATTTCCAGCAAGGGAGGACAATGCATTGAGTAGACCAATTGTAACTGCAGAGGATGATCCTAGACCCGTTCCTCTAGATGGAATATCTGCTATTGTGGTGATTTCAATTCCATCTGTGACCCCTGTAGATTTCATTGCTTCACGAACTAATTCATGCTGAATTTCATCGATATTATTTACAAATTCCATCGAAGAATAGGAAATTCTAATTGAATTATCAAACCTTGGATTTACGGTAACATAGAGATAGCGAGCCATTGCTAGCGAAGTTACTGCACCTCCATCAGGGTGATTTTGATAGAATGCTGCAAGGTCAGTTCCCCCTCCACAGAAGGATGCTCGGACCGGCGTCCTACTGATTAGCATGGTTCTGGGACCCTGTCCCCTCACATCAAGCCGACGGAGTGGTGTGAAGATAGATGTCAATTCAACGGGAAGGAATATGGTCGGGGTTCCCCCCGTATGAAGAAGGGGACGAGTATGAGTGGCCTAATCACTGTGGATGACCTGACGAATGAAGAGATATTGTCTATACTTGATGATGCAGAAAGAATGCTACCTATAGCAAGAGGTGAAATCCATTTACCAATCCTTGCTGGCAAGGTTTTAGCTAATCTTTTCTTTGAACCTTCTACTAGGACAAGAATGTCTTTTGAAACAGCAATGAAAAGACTTGGAGGTTCAGTGTTAAATTTAGGAGACGTTTCTAATTCATCTGTAGTAAAAGGTGAAACATTGTTTGATACTATGCAAATGATGGACGGATATGCAGATATTGCTGTAATTCGACATCCACGTCAAGGCGCGGCTCGTTATTCTTCTAATGCAGTTAAAATCCCAGTAATTAATGCTGGAGATGGTGCTGGCCATCATCCAACTCAAACACTCTTAGATCTCTTCACAATTCGTTCTTGCCATGGAACACTTGAGGGACTGAATGTTGCATTAGTTGGCGATTTAAGATATGGACGCACGGTTCACAGTTTGTCAGAAGCACTAGCTCGTTTTGGGTGTTCTTTGACTTTTATTTCTCCTACTTCTCTATCTATGCCTCGCGAAATAATTTCAGATCTTCGAAATTCAGGTATTTCAATTGAAGAAACAGGAGATCTTCATGGATCTATAGAAAATGTCGACGTGATCTATATGACACGAATACAGAAGGAACGCTTCCCTGATGAAGACGAATATCACAAGGTTGCAGGAGTATTCAAATTAGGTAGTTCTGATCTGATTTCTGCTAAGAAAGATATGATAATCATGCATCCTTTACCTCGTGTCGATGAAATTTCTCCAGATGTCGATTCAACTGTACATGCGAAATACTTCGAACAGGCATTCTATGGAGTAGTTGCCAGAATGTCGTTATTATGTCGCTTACTAGGAGTTTCTGTTCCGGAGGTGAGTCAATGAGCGAAGAAGGTATGCGCAGAGTTACAGCTATCCAAAATGGAACTATAATCGATCACGTACCGGCGGGTTCTTCGTTGAAGATATTAGGAATGTTGGGATTACTAGATAATCGTAGTACTCCAATTTCTTTTGCAATGAATGTTCCAAGCAAGAAGTTAGATCGAAAAGATGTAATGAAGGTTGAAGATCGTGAATTGACTCAACAAGAGTTAGATAGATTAGCAATAATTGCTCCTGATGCCTCAGTATCAATTATTCGAGATTACCGAGTTGTCGAAAAGAGAACTGTGGAACTCGGAGATGAATTAACAAACGTTGCTCGTTGCTCATATTCTAACTGTATTATGAATAATCCTAGAGAACCTCTTCCACATAGAATTCTTGTTCATTCAAGAAATCCACTAGAACTTCGATGCGCATATTGCGGTAAAACGCAGTCTGTAGACGATATTGTGAATCATCTTATATGAAAATTCTAAATCAAAATGGTGAAATTATGTCAGAGGAATCGAAGATTAATCGAGCACCTCGTTTGGCTATAATTGCAGGAGCTACGGGGACTGGAAAATCGACTTTAGCACATATGGTTGCTCATGAACTTGATTTTAGCAGATGTGTTTCAACAGACACAATTAGAGAAGTATTAAGATGTAATATTGGTATTAATGAATCTCCTGCATTACATAGATCGTCTTATTCAAAAGGAGAAACTGGAGATCCTGTAAACGATTGGTTAGATGCATCAGAAGCTGTAGAGAAAGGAGTTGATGCCGTAATAGATAGAGCTAGAGCGCAAGGTGTAGATTTAGTAATTGAGGGTGTACATGTTATTCCTAAATCATCTTGGTTAAGAGATTGGAGAGAAGCAGGTGGTAGAGCTATTGGAATAGTTGCCACTGCTGATGCTGAAAATCAACACAGAGAATTTATTATGAAAAGAGAAGAATCAACATACAGAGGATCATCACGTTATGTCTTGGCGTTTGATAGAATTAGAGCAATACAACGAGCAATTATGGAAAGGGGTAGAGTAGCAGGATGGGTGAGAATTGACCCCCTTCTCCATGATGATCCGTTATTGCGAATTCGTCAAAATCTAGAATAACTATGGTAATTCGATAGTTGCATCTAACATTAGTAGCATTCTACTATTCCTATCAGCAATTCCTGCTTCAGCTGATACATGACATTGACTTCCTTCAATTGAGACATTTAGATCAACTAAAATCACTTCAACTCCTCTATGTTCTCCATGTCTAATAAGATCATTTTGGACACTTATTGCAGCGTCATTACATATTTCGAAATCAGTTCCTAGTCCTGCTAAGTTAGTGATTCGTGATTGTATCGTCAATTCCCAAACGTGATCAACTTCTGCAGCAGTTTGAAGAACTGCATCGTCAGATGAGTCATATGGCTCACCCATTCCTACAACTTTGACACCGTAGATTGCCATAGAAAGTAGTGCAAGAAGAAGTACTACACCAGTTGCCAATAACATCTGTGCATCATCATTACGATTATTTTCAATCATTAAGCACCACTTCCAATATGCCAAACCTGAAGTCCTACAGTCCAAAGATGACCTTCAATAGAATGTAAATGCATTACTGTAAGACTTTGTCCTGGAGGAATTTCTCCAATTCCTTCTCTTTCCATTGGTTCTGCATCAACTGCTAACCAACAATTTCCAGTTACAGTTTCGGGTAAATTATCCAGAAGAATAGTACAAGCTTCTACTCGTTCATCAGCCGCTAGATGAGAATTAATGATTGACGTTCCATTTTGGTCTACTTCTGCTGAAGCAAGAGTATGAGCATCTTCAGCGGCGACAAGTAATGCTGCATCAGAGGCTATTGGATTAGTATCTGGAACTTGTAATTGAATTACAAATGCAGCACAAAGAAAGAATAACCAGAATAGAGTAATCATCTCTATCATATGGACTTGGGCATTTGTGGATTTTGCCGATTTATCCATTATATCACCCTGGAGCCATTCTTCCAACAGAATGCGCTAGCCCTTCTGACATTGGAACTCCAATTAGTTCTGGAGAGAAAGCAACAAAGTTGAACGCTAAAAGAGCAAGTATCAGCATATATCCGGAATGTTTCATTCCATTTGCTAAGCGCCCAGTCGCCATTAATCCTGCCATTGCACCATTACCAACCGCTTGAGCAGATACTCCGTAGAAGAAAACTACAAGGAAAAACAGAGGATCCACGGCATTAATCTGCATGTTTCCAATACTTTCTGATTCTCCTCCACTGTTTGAACTGGCAATAGCTGGAATGAACACTTTGGAAAGAACTACAATTACTCCCATAAATACAAGATAAGAAACCCAAATTACTGAAATATATGACGAAATTGCTCGAACACGTTCACCTTCTAGGAATTTTATTTCTCTAGAATCATTTGCTGCAGTTACTAAGATATCAGAAATCTTACCCCCTGCTTTGTTTGCTTCATCAATTAGAGACACAGCTCTATGTACCAAAGGAGTATTTACCCTATCTGCAAACATCTTCATAACATCTCCAAATGGAATCCCCCATGATAATTGATCGGACATTTTCTGAATATCGTTATTCAAGGCCCCATATTCTGACCTAGCAAGCGTTCTTACTGAAACTACCATAGAAAGTCCACCTTTCCAATATTCTGCTAAGTCTCTAAGGAAGTCTGGGAATTTGTCTTCAATTGCTTTGATTTTTCTTGCTTGAGCATCACTGTACAATGCAGCAGGGAAGACCATTACCAGTAATCCTAGCCCAAAGAAATTTACAAAAATTGTAGGATGAAGAGCAAAAGGACCAACATCTACCTTTGGTCCAATCCACAATGATTTATTGTTCATATTTTCAGGAATTCCATCATATGATTCCACACTTACTGTGAATTCAAACGTTCGAATTGCAGGTTGGTCAGAAGGGATTTCTACCCATATTTCGTATTGTTTGTTTGCTTGTACAGGAACATTGCTTAGACCACACTCTTCACTGTTAGAAACCATACCTTGACTTGCTATAGTTGTAGTTGACAAATCAAATGCTCTTTCGATTATTGAAAGTGTAAAAGTTCCGCTATTATCGGCTTCTGCTATACAACTAATATCGGCAGTTTGAGGGGGATGATTTTGATTACCAAGTCTTTGTTGCTCAATTCCTGGAACTATAAAAAAAGCAGCAGCACCTGGTGAACTCACTTTATCCCATTCGTCAGTCCATGTTTCTATAGTCGGGCTTTCTTGAGTAAGAAAACAAGATTGATTATCTGCATAAGTTGGAGGAACTGGAACATTTGGATCAAATGAATCTGGACAAGCTAAATTTAGAAACATAGGCATCTGATTCATTGGTTTGAAAACTANATCAGCATTAGTAATCCAGAAACCCATACAACTCATTCCAAGCATCATTCCTAGAACTAGAATAATTGTGAAGTTAGTTTCTGTACTATCGTCCTTAGGTAGTTCTAATCTAACTTTGATTTTCTTCTTACCTTTTTTTCTAGCCATATATTCACCTCCTTACATTTCGTTTTCTTGAGACATTAGCCATACAAACAGAGAATATGCAACATGAATCATCGGAAGTAACCCCATCACAATTCCGTAAACCATATTTTCTGAAATTTGGGATCCAGCTCCAGATACCCAGAACATAATTACTAACATTACAATAAGGAACAGTGGCATTGCTACTGCAACCACAATGTATGTTTCAGCAAACATTGCTAGTGTTTCCAAAAATACGGTAAGTCTGATTCTATTTTCTCTCATGTAGTGTTCAGCTCTATTCAGGAAGTATAACTTCAGATTACCTCCCGATGATAGGGTCCCTACCATACCTTGGAAGAATTCAGTTACCCATACAGAAGCAGCTCGATCAACAGCAAGTTTCACTGCTGTGATAATATCATAACCAAATAGAGTCATATCACGATAAACCATCGATGAATCGTATGCAATATCTCCATAAATTTCTCCATTCTTGGCTAAAGATCTGAAAATCTTTACTGGTGTAGCATTTGCTGCTGACATTGCTGCAGTGTAAGATGAAGCATATGGCAAATATTTCTCTAATCGTTCTGCTCGAGCAGATCTTTTTCTTTCTGCTTCATTGCCAAAATATTTGTTTGCAGAATAAGGAACTATTAAGCCGAGTAGAATGACTACAATTGCCTTCCACAAGAATGGGAAAACTTGAGTAGTGTAGTGTGGGCATCCATTTCCTGGTTGAGATGGATTAATATCTGCTTTATGCCAGAATTCCCAATCCATACAAGGCATTACAGTAGCAGGATCTTGAATTGATTCATAGATTGCAATTAGTCCTGCTCCAGGTAAGAAAACGAGTGCCATGAGTGCACCACATCCAATAATTACTGCTATAGTGCTCATCAATTGTGTAGATTTGTATACTTCAGGCATTACTCTAATATCTGCTTGAACTAGAAGTTTTTTCAGGTCTAGATCCTTGCGGGCACGTTCACGAAAAATACCTCCAAAAAAGGTATTAGATATTTTCTGCCACGGAGTCAGAGTCATACCCTCGAAGTCATATTGCTTCTTTGACTTCAAATCTCTTTTCTTTGCCAATATTCTGCCTCCTAAGGTCAGCGTAGGCCGTCCACGCGAGCAAGAATTTCGTCAGGTCTAACATAATACTCTGTAATTATTTGAGCGACTTGATCCGATTTCCGGATATCATTCAGAACCATCCAATCTAAGATTCTCTTTCTAGTTCGTAATTCATTTCGCATCTTTTCTTGCGAATAATTGATTTTCACCATTACTTTCTCTAAGACATAGGATTTACCGCTGAAATCGAAATCGTCTCGGGAAGGATCCCACTTAAACACCTCATTTGTGATTACTTCTTGGCTGTGAGGGTCTACACCTACAATTTCAACAATCTGTTTAGTCCTTCGTACACGGCGTCCGTTAATCCTAGTCTGAATTTGGATTGCTACTGCTTCAAGAGCAGGAAGAAGAACTCGCGGAATATCAATCGGCTTATTTTCAAGACGATGTACTAATGATGCGACTGAATCTGCGTGAACAGTTGAATATGAACAATGCCCAGTAGCCATCGCTTGGAATAGAACATAGGCTTCAGACCCTCTAATCTCTCCTACAATAATATATTCAGGCCGTTCTCTGAGAGCTGCTTTTAGTAATTCGAACTCAGTAATTTCACCTTCTGAGGATTCACCTCCAAATCCTTGTCGAGTTAATCCAGGGATCCAATTTGGTTGAGGTATGTTTACTTCACGAGTAGATTCGATACTTACTATCTTCATTTGCCAAGGAATAAACAGACACATAGCATTCAAAGTTGTTGTTTTTCCTGAAGCAGTACCTCCTACGAATAGCATAGAAACGCCTTGTTGAAATGCAATCCAAAGATATGCAACCATTAGACTCGTCATAGTTCGGAATGCAACAATATNGCAAGGACTGAATGGATCTTCTCTAAATCTACGAATACAAAATGCGGAACCACGTGTAGAAACTTCTCTACCTAGTTTCATGACAATTCGAGATCCATCCATTAGTGTAGCGTCTAGGAGTGGCTCTGCCACCGAAATATGTTTTCCACATCGTTGTGCTAGTTTGATTACATAAGCTTCCAATTCATCATCTGTAGGCCAAGCAATAGTAGTTTCAATAGATTCAAATTTTCTATGATACGCAAAGATTGGAACATTAGTTCCATCAAGGGANATATCTTCTACATTTGAGTCATTCATTAGTACATCCATTCTGCCATATCCGATTAAATCTCTACGGATGTAGTAGAAGATTTTAGATCTAGATTTTTTACTAATTTTCAATCGATATGACTTGATTATCTGATCCATAGCTGCTCGAAGATAGGCAACTGGATCTGCATCGATTTCTTCTATGTCAGCATTCAGTGCCTGTACAAAGATGTCCATTATCTGATCTTTCTGTTCAGTTTCTTTTTTGTTTAGAGGGGGTTCAATTACTTGGTAAATGATGTTCAAAGTTCTCAAATCTCGAACGATTCTGGCGAACGAATGCGGGGGAGAAACGGGATACTTGTCCATTTCTTCGAATTGGGCTTGTTGCTGCTTCTTTCGGCCTTGGCCTTGGTTCTTCCGCCCTCGTCGTGCCATGGTGCCACCTCAGTACGTGTTCCAAAGGAACGAGGATTGGGATAACCTTTGGCCTTCATTCAGGGTTGTTTAGGCGTTCTAAGAGTGCTTTGACACTTATTCGGAATAAATCCAAACTATCTTCATTGAGTAATTGGTAATGAGCCTGATCTAATAATGATTCGACTCCCCATCCTTTTTCTCTTGCATCACGCTCTGAAATGGCTTGATTTTTGGTTTTTTTATCCTCTTCTATTAATTCCAACTCGACATCATCTGAACGTTTTCTTTCAATTAGTCTAGAGTTACGAATATCTTCAGAGGCTAATATTGCTAGGATTTCTGGTTCAAACCCCATCAATTGTACTAATGCATTTTTTTCTGCAATACTCCTCATCCCATCGATAAGAACAAGATTATTATGTTCTAATTCTTCAGAAATTATTGGCCAAATTCTTTGAAGAACCACGTCATCTCCAAATTTTTTTCTCAGATCNATTGCTACCATTCCTATGTTTCTAGAATTGGGTTCTAATCCTCTTTCAGCAGTTTCTCTTCTAATCACATTTCCCATTATTATAATTGGTATATTCATCGATTTTGCAATTTCTGATGCTACACTTTTTCCAGATCCTGGTAGTCCGGTAAGTACCAGTACCTTCGACATAGTTTCCTGCGTTCCCTTGTTGCTCATGAATTAACCGATGTTAGTTTTCAAATGGTGAACTTCCCCATTTTCGTTTGAGTAATCGAAGATAGAGAAAAGAAAGAGAAACAAGAATAGCACAGATTCCCAAGATTCCAGTTAGACTTGTAGATTGCATTTGTTCAAGTTCTATAGCCTGAGCTTCAGCATTCAATCCTCCAGTCGAAACTTGCATACTCCAATTTTCCAGTAATGTAGTATCTCCTTTTGTGAAGGATAAAACGAATAGTCCAATCAACGGCAAAGATGTTGCAATCCAGAAACGAGCCATTATTCCACTGTCGAAAATTGCTTTGTTGGGTCTTAATCCCATCAGCCACGCAGATAGGGAAACAATGTAAATTGAATTTGCAAGCATTACTACCATTGCAGAAATAGCATCATCCCATTGATCTAACATCCAGGCCATAAGTAAAATGAAAATAACTCCTATCCAACTAGTTAGCAAAAAATANGTCCAAATTTTTGCTTTAAGCAATTCAGGAACAGATACTGGCATTGTGTTTAGATGATCAGGTGCATCAATTGCATTCAACCANGAATAAAAATTGAATCCAAAAAATCCTATGAATGGAGCATAAGAAAGTAAATTGAAGGGAATGGGAAAGGAAGCAAAATCTGCTCCCCATGCTAGAAGTAGTAGGAAAAGAAGAGGTACTGCAAAGGATCCTAGCATTTTAAGAAGCGTGCCAGAACGTAACACATCTACTATTTCTTTTGCTATCAGGATTCTCATTCTACTATCTGATTTTAGTCCGATTTTTCCTAATTTTTCGTAGACTGGAATAAACAGATCATCTCTTCCAGTGATTCTAACTTCAAAATCTTCGGGAAGAAGACCTGCTGAAATCCAAGCTAAAATTGTACATGAAAGGAAAGCAAAAGGCGTCAACATTAGCGCATTAGTAGATCCATCAGAGTGTACCCACAATCCTATAATTGCATTTTCCATTGGAATGAATCCAAGATAAATTAGCGCTCCGAGAATTGCTCCTAGAATTGGTACCAGAATATTCCATTGTCCTCCTCTACTCATTAAAGTTGAACCAAAGAATGAAATTGCTATTCCTTGAGCTAAAGTTAGTGAAATACAAATTAGAAATGGAAGAAGAGATTTCCATAACAAAGGCGTTGTGATTTCAAAAATTGATTGTGATGCAATTCCCAATGCCATTCCAATAGTTACTGGAGTTAGAATTAATACAATGTAAAAACTCACTTCTTTGAGGTAGTAAGCAAGATATGTTGTTTGTAAATCGATAGGCTGCATCGCTGGAGAAGCTAAAAGAAAATTTTTACCACCACTTCTCTGAGAAATAATAGAGCGACCTAAGAATGCAAAGGTCCCCATTCCCATAGAGAAAAGAAAAACCATTAGATGTATTCCTGTTCGTAATTCATCGAAAGTAAAGGTTTCTCGAGAAATTTCTTCAGCATTTGCTCCAATTACTCCATCTCCTGTAAGAAATCTTAGTCCTATTGTCAATGCCATAGAAACAACGGCTAATAATGCTGGAAACATCAAAATTCGTCTACTTTTTGCAAAGTCAACATTTTGACGCCATTCCTCTTTGAACATCATTTTGAATGTAATAGGAAAGGATGAACTAAAATTTGGTTCATTCCTTTTCACAGACATCTAAATCATTCCTCTTCAGTAATGTTTTCTGCTTCTATTTCATCGATAGATTTACCAACCAATCGAATGAAAATATCTTCTAGAGTTTCATTTTTTGAATTTCTCAATTCATCTAATTTACCTGCTGCGAGAACTCTTCCATGGTCAATTACTGCTACTCTGGTGCACAACCTTTCTGCAATCTCAAGGATATGAGAACAGAGAAAAATAGTCCCACCATTTGAGATATGGTCTAGCAATAATTCACGACATTTTCTTTGATAGATAGGAT
Organism: Methanobacteriota archaeon; assembly: GCA_002702985.1. GTDB lineage: Archaea > Thermoplasmatota > Poseidoniia > Poseidoniales > Thalassarchaeaceae > MGIIb-N2. The sequence goes on along the minus strand of PADI01000073.1, from coordinate 51,735 downwards.
CTAAATTTACGAATGGTTCATCGAGGAATAATAGTCTTGGTTCATGGATGAACGCCGAAGCAAGCATTACTTTTTGCCGTTGGCCTTTAGAGAGATCTTTGCATAAAGTCCCACCTTTGTCAGTCATTCCAAACCAATCAAGCCAATAATTGACCTTTTCATTGATTTCATCTATTTTTCTTAGACGAGCTACAAATTCTAGAAATTCTGCTGCGGTTAGATACGAAGGTGGAGATTCAGATTCGGGAACAATTCCAATATTTGCCTTGACCAATCTTGGTTGATTCTCTACATTAATTCCCAACACATTAGCAGATCCTGCACTGGGTTTTAGTTGCCCTGTTAATAGACGAATAAAGGTCGATTTTCCTGCACCATTTGGGCCAAAAACTCCGAAGAATTCCCCTGCTTGAACTTTCACATCAAGAGGCTGGAGTGCTACAAAGTCACCAAATCTCTTAGCTAATCCATTGGCTTCAACTAGGTTTTCTACCAAGAAATTACTCACCTGTCCACTCTGGCTTGCCTCTTTCCATGAAAGCATTGACCCCTATTTCCTTATCTGTAGTATCGAATAAATCAACAAACATATTGTGTTCTAATAGGATTCCATCTGTAATTGGATTGTCTAACGCTGCACGAACAGCCTGTTTTGCTACTTGAATAGTCAAAGGGGACTTGGATGAAAGATTATTTGCAATTTCCATCCCTTTGTTCATCAACTCGTCTGGTTCAACGATGTGATTTACTAATCCAATTCGATAAGCCTCTTCTCCATCTATCATTTCTCCACCCATCACCAATTCCATTGCTTTTCCATATCCAACAAGCCAAGTCAATCGTTGAGTTCCACCTCCTCCTGGGATTAGCCCTAGATTGATTTCTGGAGTACCAAACATTGATCTGTTCGTTGCAATTCTAATATCGCAAGATAAGGCTAGCTCACTACCGCCGCCTAACGCATATCCATCAATTAGAGCAATTGTTGGTTTTCTCAATTTCCAAACTGCTTCCCAAACATTTTCTTCAAATTCTGGGCGAATAGCGATACTATCTTTTCCGACAAATTCACTGACATCAGCTCCAGCAACGAAAGCATGAGGTTTCTGCCTTTTTCCCTCAGGAGGTGGCAATGGAGAAGCACCACGGAAAACTACTACCAAAACCTCGTCTGACTCTTGTGCCCAAGCACAAAGTGATTTGATAGCCTCTTTCACATCAATGTTTAATGCATTTAATTTCTCAGGTCTGTTTATTGTTGCAATAATAATTACTCCATTTTCAGATGAGCATTCTTCGATAGTTAGTTCTTCCACATCAGGACGTTCGGCCATGTCCCTTCGACATGAGTTCGATACATAGCATCATTGATTAAAATTCAGAATTTATTGGTCTGAATTTGGAGGAGGAGGGAGTCCACTAATTTCTCCTGGTAAAGGCGGAGGTGGAAGGTCACCAATTTCTCCTGGTAAAGGCGGAGGAGGTAACCCCCCAAGATCTGGAAGAGGTTCAGATTCAATTTCAGCAGCTCTTAAACCTACATCTAATGGGACACGAAGTCGCAGAATCTTATTTTCATCAATACGAATCAACACTCTTCCATAAGGATGTCCTGGAGTTGGATTCTCAGGTTCATCTACAACTTGAATTTCATTAGAATGTTGTAGAATTTTCTGAAGTTCTTCTCTGGAACCTGCTTCATATCTAGATCTTAACGTATCTCCTCTAATTTTTGCTAATTGCTTCCTTCTACGCTTTTCAATTCCATCACGGATTTCTTTTTGTGATTCTCTTCGACTTAAGACCACGCTATCTATCTCTGTTTCTAACATCGATTGAGCATCTACCTCGACAACGTACTCTTTTGCTTCTACAATATCATCATCCAAGGCTTCTACTTCGATGATTTCTTCATCAACTGGCTCAACTACTGGAGAAACTACATCTACTCCCCGTTTTCTACTTACAGGAATAGTTATTTCTTCTTCTTCAATTTCTTGTTCTGGGATAATTGAAGTTGTTTCCTTCTTCTTCCTTACTGCCGGAGCTGGTTCTCCTCCTGTAAACATTAGATATGCTAGAAGGATCAAAAGTCCGCCTGCTGCTCCTAATTCTCCATTCTCTGACAAGCTTCCTCTAAGTGTCAAGAATCCTGCTCCGCCAATGAAGAGCACCATCCAGAGCATTAGTCTAGAGAAACCCGCCACTGTGTCTCCTCCTTTACTTACGACTCACTGCATTGGTTTGAGGTTGGCGATTGATTTCTCTGTTGTAAATATGCTCTGAGCGCTTCCATGGCTTTTCCACGATGTGAAAATTTTTGTTTTTCTTTACTATTCATCTCAGCAAACGTCCGTCCATTTCCTTCATCTGGAATGAAAATAGGATCATATCCAAAGCCGTTTGTTCCTACGGCTTTTCCTGAAACTTGTCCTTTACATTCACCTTCAAAGAATAATTCTTCATCATCAAGATGAATTCCTATCACACATTTGAAACAAGCATCACGATTTTCAATACCCGTCAGGATTTTTATTATTCCTTGAATCCCTAATGTCTCATGAACATACGAGGAATATACTCCCGGAAAACCATCTAATTCATCGATAAAAAATCCAGCATCTTCTACCATTACTCCTAATTTATTCGATGAATTATTTACAATTGTAACTGCCTTTCTTAATTTATCCTTAGCAACATGTCGAAGTTCAGAAGATTGTATTTCTTCAATTTTTGTAAATTCTTCATTAAAACGAAATGATTCGATATTCAAACCAAATGGATTTAATGCTAATCTAGCTTCATCTAACTTGCCAGAGTTAGAAGTGACAAAAAGAATAGTTCTCTTTTCATCCATGATATCTAACTCTCCCCTGGATCTCTTGATATCTTGAAATAACATCATCAATAGTTTCCCCGTTTTTCTCTCCATCTCTATATCCTTCTAGCACGAATTTCATTGCATCAGTATGTTTAGGATGACTTGCAGACAAACATTCTGACAAGACTTGAAGATCTTGGCCTAGGGATTCAATTTCAGGGGATAACCTACCTAATCCAAAGTCAATAATTTGTATAAAATCTGAACCATCACATAGCAAATTGTGAGTAGTAAGATCTCCATGAGAAACACCAAAAGAATGTATTTGTCGGATTAATTTTCCACATGAATACATTATTGAAGAGACTTTTTTAACATCATTAGAATTTCTAAGAATCTCAAATAATGGTACTCCTGGTAATCTAGTCATTACAATGGTGGCATTTTTTTCATCAAAATCCAGTAAATTTGGAATAGGAAGTTCAGAATTTGAAAGATGAATAAGGATTCTCGCTTCCGCAAATAATCTTCGTTTTGTTAACGATTGATCCAGACTTGGGTGCCTATATCCCTTTGGCCGTCGAATTTTCATTACAGCCTCGGTTCCAAACCATCTCCCTCCAATTGTTCTGGCTTCTGCACCATCATGAAGTACGGCTTCCTCAACCCACGGAGAGGTGCCATCCATGTCTGTACGGAGAGGAAGATGGATTCAAATGCACCGGGCGTAAGGGCTGCTTGCTTATGTCCCTCGGACTTCCTCTCGCCTCATGTTCGATCGACGAAGCTGTTAGCGATAATGAGTATAGAGAGAGAATAGAAAAAGCGAAGCAAGAATTAGGTGACAGGGTGATGATTTTAGGTCATCATTATCAACGCGATTCTATTGTAGAACATGCTGATGCAACTGGTGATTCGTTCAGATTATCTAGAATGGCAGCAGATAGTACTGCAGAACACATAGTTTTCTGCGGCGTTCATTTTATGGCAGAAAGTGCAGATATTCTTACTAATGATCAACAGATTGTCTCTATGCCAACAACTAGAGCAGGTTGTTCAATGGCGGATATGGCAAATGTGCCCGATGTGGAGGAATGTTGGCATATTTTACTTGAAGAACTTGATTTACAAGATCCGTTATCAAGAGAAAACCCCGATGAAATTGCCAACCAAGATGATAATTTCCTTGTTCCTGTGACTTACATGAATAGTTCTGCAGCACTCAAGGCATTTGTCGGAAAACATGGAGGAATTGTTTGTACATCTACAAATGCAAAGGGAGTTTTGGAATGGGCTCTGTCAAGGGCAGGAGGATTAGGTAAAGTGTTATTCTTTCCGGATCAACATTTAGGGAGAAATACCGCATTCAAAATGGGTTTTAAATCAGAAGATATGGTCGTTTGGGATCCTAGGGAAATTCCTGACACTAGTGAAATTTCTGCGGCCAGATTTGTATTATGGCATGGTTATTGTTCTGTCCATCAACGATTTACTGTTAATCAAATACAAAATTTGAGAAAATCATACCCTCATGCTATGATTGTAGTTCATCCTGAGTGTGATCGTAAGGTTGTTCAAGCAGCTGATGCAGATGGATCTACAGATTTTATTAGACGTTATTGTGAAGACGCACCTTCAGGATCTATTATTGGAGTAGGTACTGAAATTAATTTAGTTCAACGATTGAATTCTAAATATCCTGATAAAGAAATTCTTTGTTTAGATGATTCAGTTTGTCCTTGTTCTACGATGTACATGATTCATCCAAGATTTTTGGCTGAACAACTCGAGTCGATAATTAACGGAGATGAGAGGAATATCATTAGTATCGATAAACAAACATCTAGTGATGCAATAAAAGCTCTAAACAGAATGCTAGAAGTTTAACTTAGTGAAATTCGCCAGTAACTTGATCGCGAAGTCTCCACACACATATATCATATCTGCCTGAGAGGGCACCTCCTCTCTTGGTGGTAGATACCTTCTCGATATCCTTGTCTTTGGATAATACATTTCCTAATTGTTGAGGTGTAGTCCCATGCCTAGTGGTTGTATTCACATGTTCTAGAATCTCAGTAGTATTCGCTTCTCCCTTTTCAGCCAGGAATCTCTTTATTCGTTCTCTTAATCTGGTGGTTCTCATTCTTCTCGTCTCCTATTTTTCATCCAATCGACTGTTGCCCACTCACAAATTTTGTATCCAGAAGAAAGCACACCACTACGTCGTACTAAGTCTACTCGAACAACCTGTGCATCTGATTTCAGTAGTTTTTCGATTTGTTCGATACTAGTTCCATCCATATTTGCTCGGGCATGTTCTACAATTTCTGCAGTATTTCGCGGGCGTGTCTGGAGGTAAGATCTGATGAGATGTCGCAAATTTTCGCTCATCATTTTCATCTCCTATTCTCTTGACTTTCCTTTGCTGTCGCATCGGCGGCCGATGTTGGGGGGAGAGTCGGGGGGGTTATCAAATGACCGCCGTTCTTTGACAAATTTCGTTACACAATCAGCAAATAAATTACCATTTTTTTGAGAACTAAATTCTAAATTGGTTATTTTTCAACAGATATTCTATCAACTATGTAACAAAATGTAACAAATATAATAATTTAAATTTAACAATATCAATATTGAAATAACTAATGATATTATAGTAATTTCAAGGGAGGAGGGAAAATTGTCCAATTCTTTACCTGTAATTCCAAGAAAAGTTCGTGGACGCCATCGAAGAATTTTGCTACTTACACTATCGGAAGGTTCCGGTACCGTTTCATCAATAGCATTGAAATCTGGTCTACGTGTGCCACATGTGTCTGTTGAATTGAAAAGAATGCGTGAAGATGGACTGGTAAACTCGACTAGTATTTCTGGAACAAGAGGTGGGATGCTAAGTCTTACTCCAAAAGGCTTCAAAATGCTTGAAATGGATGAATTATCTAGAATTCCTTTAGGCCATTTTAATCATATTGTTGATGAACAGTTTCAGATCTTAGACATCTTAGGAAACTATGTTTTACTGATGGTTACGAGGAAACCAAGTTCACCTATGATTTTTCTTCCAACAATTGATGGCCGAAGAGTTCTAGCCGAAACAAGAGAAAGAAATCCTAGATACTATCATTCAGATTCCTTTGAGAGGATAGCGATGCCTTTACATTCAAATCCAGCTAATATCGAGTCTTGGGATAGATCTGGATTCGGACTAGTACGCTCTAGGTTAGTAGATAGTGATTCAGCAGATCGTCTTTCTGTCGGTCGTTGGTTTCATTCCATTCCAGATTTAGAAAATATAGATCAGTCAGATGATTTTCGCTCTGAATCCTGGCAAATCGGTTCTATTGGAAGAGATGGTACAGGAGTTTTTGCTTCAGGTCCAGTAATTTGTACTTCTAATTCTAATGAAATTGCTGGACAATTAATGCAGAATTCAGAACAGGGATCAATATTAATTGGGCGTCAATCAATTGTATCATCACAGCCGGGCCCTCTTCCAAGGATTGTATTGGAAGAATGGATTCAAATCATCCATCCTCGACTTCGTCAAGTAACTCGCCGTTCTAGACTTCAATTACTTTTATCTTGGATTGATAATGATAGGATTGGTCGCCCTTCTAGATTACCAGATATTACGATTAGAAGATTTAGAGAAGACTGGGGGAATCGACAATTTCTCCATTCTAATTCTCCTTTCCCTGAAAAGATAGTTACTGATGGACTTGGTCAAATGGCAATTAAAGCTCTGGTATTGAGTATAATGAATCATCAATCGATTGAATGGGTTTCGATTGATTTACCTGAACCAATAGGTGAGTCATTATCTAGACGCTTACTTCGATTTGAAAGAATACGTTTGTTAATCGCCCCATGGTCTTCGACTAATGATATTGGATTTTCAATTCTTCAAACTGACGATATCCATGATTTACCCTTTCTTAGGTTTACAGAGCCAAATGGCCGTACTCATCCGATATATATCGGAAATACAAGAAAAAGAAAGACTGAATTACCTAAAGATTGGAAAATACCTACCACTCCAGATGAATTAAGGATAATTTCAAAGAAATTTCAATTTATGGATTTACCAAAAGAAGAATCTAATGTAAATGAATTATTCCTATATGCCTGTTCGGTTTTCCCTGAAGGAGATGAGGCGTTTTCAAATAGAGTAGAATCATCTAGTCCACTTATTTCTTGGATTTCATCATCAAATGATTCAAGAATTGATAGATGGATTAGAATTTGGGATATCATTCCCTCTACGTGGTCTAAACTAATTAATCCGTATGAGACACCTTTGAACAGAATTGTCGATCTTTGGAATAAAGTTCCAATTTCGTGGATGGATGAATTCAACCAGAGTGTTTCTAATCGTATTATTTCTGAAGAGGATTTACGTTCGGAGTTAAAGAAATTAACAATGTATGCAAGTAATCCTGAAATTAGAGGTTGGGCGGCAGGGAGATTACTCTCAGTAGCTCATTGGTTGAGTTCCGATGAAACCAGAGAACTAGTTAGGTGGGCAATAAATAGTTGGATTGAAAATCCTCCTTTGAGATGTGCCGACTCTTTAGAAGGAGTGTTGTATTTATTGCAAAAACATCCTGATATTCGACAAGGAAATATTGAAGAAATTTCTGAACGCTTACGTCGCTTGGCTTGGTCTTTACCCGAGAATCATGACCTACATCTTTGGATTCTCCTTTCAGAATGGAATGAAAGAGGAACTTTACCAAAAATAGAGAAACAAATTTTGTTTGTAAAATATCTTCCTTGGAGGTGGTGGAGAGCTCAATCAGCTGATATGTTAACGATGATGACTGAACACTCGGATGCTAGAAGGGCTATCCTACAAAATCCATTACCTTGGCCTGCAATTGTTTTACGTCCAGAAGGTGAAAAAGCCCCACTTCCATTCGGATTCGCTGGAGTTCATCCGAAAATGAGACTTTCTTTAGCAGATAGATTGAGAAGATTTGTATCTATGGAGCCATCAGAAAACAAATCTTCCGATTCAATTATTGACGTTATTGATTCATTGGATGATCTTCGTGATGGGAAATCACCGAGAAATGGAAAAACACATCGATATGTTGGATGGCTCACTCGTCCTGTACATGAATGGCCTCCAATGAATAGATTAGGGGAAGAGTCAGAAGACACATCAATTACCTTAGCAATTGGTGAACGTTTAGGCGAATTTTACTGAATCCTTACTCGATGAGTTCATATTTGACACTGTTTAGGATATTTTGCCCCGACGGCAACACCGAGCTGACGACCTCCCTCGCCGGAAGGAAGGATGACGCCCGGCACCACGTTCGGGGATTATGCCGTCGATCGAAGTTCGCGGGGACCATTTGGAATGATCCGCGATGCAAACGGCGGCTGGACGGTATATGGGTCCCCAGTTGACCAAATGGAATGATTCATGGGACAACCACACCGTTCAACAGACGTCCTGGGGCAGGGTCAAGCCCATGAGTTACGGCAATGATACGGGAAGTTACGCCCCGGGACACACATCTTCATCGCATGATTAATTCGTGTCAGCCTTATCGCAAACCATGGAGGGTTCTATCGGGCTGTTAGGTGGGACATTCGATAGATTACATGATGGTCATCGTGCTCTCATTTTGGGTACCTCACTTGAATGCGATCATTTGCAAATACACGTAACATCCGATTCTATGATTGCCAACAAAGGTCCTCTTATCCAAGATATAGATACAAGATTGAAACAAATTCAAGATATGTTGATTGAAGAATCAATCAATGCCAGTCTTCACGTTTTACAAGATAAATATGGACCTGCAGTTTCTTTAGAAAAATGTTCTGTCATTGGTTGTACTGAAGAAACATTATCATCTTGTGAAGAAATAAACGAAATAAGAGAGTCTGACGGCCTTTCTCCATTACGTATAGTGAAAATAGATCACACTTTAGACGAAGGTGGTCAGATATTATCTTCTTCAAGAATTCGTTCAGGGATAGTTGATCAAAATGGAAAATTTTGGCTTAGAAATTCAGAAACTACTCTGGATTATTCGATGCCTAAAATTTTAGATGAAGAATTGAAGCAACCGATGGGTAAATTATTTCCAGGGCCTAGCGAGGATCCCAGTATAGCAATGAATTTGGCTCTAAAATCAATTTCTGATGAATTAAAAATAATTGCAGTAGGTGATGTTACTGTATATTCTTTACAAATTGAGAAAAGAGAGGCTTGGATTTCTGTAATAGATGGAATGACTCATCGAAAGAAATGGGATAAATTTGAACATATAGACATGGATGAGAAATTATTGATAAATGCGAAAAATCCTCCTGGAATGTTGACAAGTAATATTTTCGAAGCTTGTTCTAAAGCCATTTCTCAATCAGAAAATGTTACTATTTTTGTTGATGGTGAAGAAGACTTGGTCCCCATTCCCTTGATTTTAATGGCTCCATTAGGTACAATATTGTTGTATGGCCAACCAAATGAAGGCCTCATAGTTAGAGAAATCGATATTTCTGCTAAGCGTCGTGCACGTAGATTTCTTGACTCATTTATTGTGAGGGATTCCTCTTGACTTTGGTAAGTATTACTGTTTGTGCTAGAAATGCTGAAAATTGGGTACACCAGTGTCTCGAATCTTTATTTTCTCAAGATTATCGCCCGCTAGAAATAATTGCTGTAAATGATGGTTCGACAGATTCAACGTTTGAAAGAATGAAGATTTTTAAAGAAAAAAATCTGACTTCAGAAATCAATCTCACAATCATTGATAGTGATGCTAAAGGACTATCATCAGGTAGACAGATTGGTTTAGAACGTTCGAAGGGGCAGTGGGTTGCAATTACAGACATAGACTGTTGTCCAGAACCCAATTGGATTTCATCAATGGTATCAGTATGTGAGGGGTATCAAAATGAGGATGTAATGGCAGTAACTGGAAGAACAGTATTCGATGAAGGAAATACTAGAGTTTCTCGACTCAGATCAAAGGAAATTCGTAGAAAGTATGTCGGTAGATCAAGGGTAACCACTCTTGCAAATGGCCCCTGTTCTATGTTTAGAAGAGATGCTTTGATCTCCATAGGTGGTTTCAATCCTTCTTGGTATCATGCGGAAGACATGGAAGTAAGTCTAAAATTAATTCAGAAGGGTGGCACAATTATTTATTCTCCTGAAGCACTTGTTAATCATGTTGCTGAAGATCAACTATTTATTTTCTTAAAGAAACGAATTAGAGATGCTCGTGCTCATGTTAGAATAATTAGAAAATATGGGTTTTATGGAGGACTTTTGCCAAATGGTACTTCTGTTAAACACGACTTTACTGACGATGCAGTAAGGGCGTCGAAATTTTTCCCTTTACTTGTTTTATGTTTAATTATTTTAGGATTTATTTCACAATCTTCTCGAAATATTGCAATAATATTCTCGATTATCCCAATTATGATTGTCATTCATCCGGACTCTAGATTACGTATTTTATGGAGTATTTCTCTATGGTTTGGAGTATCAATGGGTATATTTGATTCGATGTTTAGAAAAAGAGGTCATTGACCTAATTTTCTGATTCTTCTTCATCACTCTCAAGCAAAGGGAGAACAGAACCAAATCCGATAAGAGGTATACATACTGCATAAATTCCCGGATCAACCCAAGTGTTGTTAGCTATTGACCAACCGAAGTAGAATACTACTCCTGAAACCAATAACCAAGATCCTAACGTAGCATTGAGGCCTTTAGAGAAATCGAATAGTGGGGCCCATCTTTCTGGAGAAATTAGAGAAGAAACCCATGAGGCAATCCCTCCTTCTTCTGTTTTATTTAACACCAGAGTTCCGAATCCTAGAATCAGTGCTGCAATAATTGTGAAAACTATATCTCCAGGGCTAACTTCAATCCCATTATGAGCTGTAAATGTGTTTTCGGCTAAGGTACCGTAAGTGACAAATCCTGCCCAAACAACCTTTTGACCAGAAGCATAAGCGCCAATAAAGATGTTTACAACATCTACAATTAATGCCCAAATGCCGACCAAGACTGCTATTTTACCAAGTAAAGGAGTCTCGGGAATCCAGTCAAATCCCTGAGATGGTTCAGGACTTCCGTCTTCGGCCATGATTCGCCGACCCTTGAGACCGTCTTAACCGTTGCCGGATGGATTGAGTTTAGAATTACAACCGTCGTTGTAGTTTGTAAGTGCCATTGGCGGCTAAATTAACAGCATCATTATTCTCACGCATTATACCTATTGCATCAATTCCCCGTGGGATCAGGCTAGATACATGTTTGGTACGTCCTCTTCTTCCAAGACTGACATTTTTTACATGAGCTAAACTAGCAGAATGGAATCCGTTGATTATGGATGATACAGATCTAGATGTTAGAGGTTTCATTCCTGCTAGGTTACATGCTTGAACATACGTTTCCCAGATTGTTCCAGTTGTTTGAGTCAAGATTCCATTTCTTTCGTTAATGATAATTGATGTTAATGTGAGTTTTTGATGAAGTGGAAGTCCTTGAAGTAGTCCAATTACTCTTTCATGTTCTACTTGTTTGTGAGCCGATTGAATATGCTCAATTTCTATACATCTACTCTGGGACATTTCTGCACGTAGAGTTGAAACTCTTAGCAGATCGATCGCTCTTCTAGCATCACCATGTTCTTTTGCAGAAAGATCGGCACAGAACCGAAGAGTCATTTCTTGCCAAGATCCTTTTCGTAAACCTACTTTTGCCCTCTCTACTAAAATTTGAGCTAACTCACTTGAACTGTAGGGGGAGAAGATGATATCTTCTGCAGACATTCTTGAACGAATCGGATCAGGAATTTTTTCTGTAAATCCTAAATCATTACTAATTCCAATTATTGATGCTCTGCTTTCTTTTAGAAGCACATTAAGACTTGTCAAATCATAGAGTAACTGATCTTCTGATCTAGTGGCTAGTTGATCCATTTCATCTAGAATAAGGATGTGAACTCCACCTTGGCGATCCATTCTTCGGATTGTCTCAGAAAGAACTCTATCTGCGGGCCATCCTGTAAATGGAATAATTGGATCTTCGGATTGCCTCAATGCTTCAGCAATCTTATGGAGAACACGATAACGTGTATTGATGTGCTGGCAATTTATTTCATGAGTGTAAACCCTACTTCCAATTATTTGGGCCCGTTCTTCAAGCTGTTGAGCAACAAATCTGGTTGCTCCAGTCTTTCCAGTTCCAGATGGTCCGTACAGAATCATATTTCCTGGAATGTGTCCCTCTAATGCATCTGCAAGATTCATGACCATAGTTCTAATTTGAGATTCTCTGTGATTGAAAGTGGATGGAGAATGATGTGGATCGAAAATTCGCCTATCGATAAATACAGAATTTTTTCGACTGGTAGAATCGAAAATATTGGCCATGTCATTCATCTTCCTTCACACACACTCAGTTTCGGGCTAACCGGCTGAGCGAGCGGGACTTAGCGCACACTCGCGTCAATGACTTAATCCTGTTTATGAAAAATCGATTAACATGGTTTTTTTCTGAGGATTATTATCTTCATTTCAAGGGTGATTGAAGAATAGTAATTCCTGATAATTCTAAATTGTATAAGTCTCCATCTTCAAGTTGTATCGTATTTTTAGGTAACATTGGCATATCAAATCCTCTTCGTTCTTCTTTTCCTGAAGCAAAAGAATGAGTGATCAAAAATTGTTTTTCATTTTGTTTTTCGGCAACCTCAATGATATCTCTTGGAGTATGATGATATGGAAAATTATCTCCATCAGGCACTCCCATTTCTAACAATACAGCATTTGAAACTGGAATTCTTTGGTCTATTGTTTCACATGGACCAGAATCTCCTGTATGTAGTAGAACAAATCCTCTCGAATCACGAAGCATATAGCCATGAGGGTCTGTTTCAGGAGTATGTTTTACAAGAAATCGTTCGTAATCCCATCCATTTGCATGCCCATTATCGTCAACAATCCATTCTACTCTATCTTCGATTATTTGCTCAAGTGTATTCGGAAAAGCCAAAGAGCAAATTTCCTTCATTCTTTCAATTCCATTTGGATGAAGATGAATTCTAAGTTTTGAGTCTCCATCCCGATCAGAAATAAACCGTCTATCAAGAAGAAGGAAAGGTAGTCCAAAAACATGATCTCCATGCCAATGAGTGATTAGTAAGTCTGTGATTTGTGAAGATGAAATATGATTTTTTTGAAGTTGAACAAGAATAGTTGGGGGGGCATCTATCAAGATTTTTTCATCTAAGAGCATACAGGAATGTAACCTGCCTGGTGGACAGAAGGCATTACCTGAACCTAATACTCTCATCATTGAAGCCATGCATTGCTTCTGACAGCCCTCTATTCATTCAACCTTCCTGACAGAGATGGTCGCGTCCTTTCATTGAAATACTGATGACGATCCCGACCAAACGTAAGAGGGATTGAATTGGCCGATTACTCAAACAAAAACCCCTATTCATCTAAGATCACCGCGAACTATATTTTGAATGGTAAAAATTCAAAAAAAGAAACAAGACATATCGTTTTTGATTTAGGCGATTCCGGATTGGAATACAAAGCTGGAGATGCCCTCGGTGTTTTCCCTACCTGTCCCCCAGAATTGGTTGATTCTATTCTTGAGAGATTAGGCTGTCCTCCAGACGAGATCGTAGTAGTAAAAGATGAAGAAATGAAATTGAAAGACGCCTTACTATCTAAGTGTGAAATCCATCGACTCTCTAAACGATTTATTGAAGGACTATCACCTCATTTTTCATCATCCTCTTCCGGTATTCAAATGAGGATTGTTTCACGTTCTAGAATAGATTCATCAGGATTAATTGTTGAAGATTGGCAATCATCCTCGGATGATGATTTACCTCAACATTATACTCCTTTGGGACCAATTGATGATCCTGAAAAGGCTCTTTGGACATCTTTAGTCAATGATGCTAAAATGATGGAAGATTATATTTGGTCTAGAGATTATCTAGATTTCTTCACTGATTTTCCTAATCTCCGTTTAGGTGCTCAAGAGTTTGTGGATGCAGTGGATACTCTCAAACCACGATTATACTCTATTGCTTCCTCACCAGATTTTGAGCCAGGTACTGTACATTTGACAGTTGGAATAGTCAGATATTCGCACCATGATAGGGATAGAACTGGTTTAACCACAGGCTTCCTAGCAGATCGTTGTCCAGCAGGTAATACTGATGTTCCTGTTTTTATGTCTCCAACTAGGAGTTTCGTCTTACCTGAAGATGGTTCAACTGATATTATTATGGTAGGGCCCGGAACAGGTATCGCCCCATTCCGTGCATTCCTTCAACAGAGGGAGAAGGATGGTTCTACTGGTAAAAATTGGTTGTTTTTCGGTGATTGGACAGAAGAAGGAGAATACTATTATCGTGATGAAATCGAATCATGGCTATCTTCAGGGAATCTAGAACAGATTGATTTAGCATGGTCTAGAGAAGGTGACGAGAAAGTCTATGTTCAACATTTAATGGCAAAAAATGGAGAAGAGATTTGGTCAAGAATAAATAATGGAGGATATTTCTATGTTTGTGGCGATAAAAACTACATGGCGAAAGATGTTCATAGGACCTTAATTGAAATCTGTTCAGAACATGGAGATATGACTCCTGAAGAGGCGTCGCACTATGTCGAACAACGAATGATGAAAGATGAGAAGAGATACCTTCGAGATGTGTATTGACCCGATTTCATCATCAACCTGTTTGTTCTCGCAACATCATGTTCAATCGGGTGTTGATTGCGAACAGAGGTGAAATTGCCCTCAGAATAGGTCGTGCATTGCGTTCTTTGGGGGTTGAAGTTTGTATGATTCACGGTCGAGAAGATCGGCTTTCTACTCCAGTACGGTTCTCAGATGATTCTCGATCAATTTTACGTTCAAATCCTCTTGATTCATATTTGGATATTGAAGCAGTAATCGATGCTGCTAAGTCAATGGGAGTTGATGCAATACATCCTGGGTATGGCTTTTTAGCAGAAAATGCTGATTTTGTTCGCAGATTAGAAGAAGAAGAAATTACGTTTATTGGCCCCTCATCTGATGTTATTCGTTTACTTGGAGATAAAATTGAAGCCCGCAAAGCGATGGAAGCAGCAGGACTTCCTGTAGCAAAGGGAAGTAGTGAACCTGTTTCATCCGCAGATGAAGCAGTATCTCTTGCCTTGGAAATAGGTTATCCAGTGATTATCAAAGCTGCAGCAGGAGGTGGAGGAATTGGAATGCAAATTGTCCATGATTCATCTGAATTTTCATCTGCCTTGAATTTGTGCCAATCTAGAGCAAGAAGTGCATTTGGTGATGACCGAGTTTTTGTTGAGAAGTATATTGAAGGAGCACAACACATTGAATTCCAAGTTCTTGCAGATGGCAAGAATGCCATTCATTTTGGAGAAAGATTCTGTAGTATTCAGAGAAGACATCAGAAATTGTTGGAAGAAGGGCCTTGGCTTTCAGATGAAGTTCGTTCAGAAATTGGATCTAAAGTTTGTGCTGGGGCCGAAGCAGTCGGGTATCGTGGCTTAGCTACGTTTGAATTTCTCAGAGATTCAAATGGCGATTTCTATTTCTTAGAAGTAAATCCTAGAGTGCAAGTAGAACATACAGTTACAGAGATGATTACGGGCGAAGATATGGTCCAACTTGGAATTCGTGTCGCTGCGGGAGAATCTCTTCCTTTGACTCAAAAGGATGTCAAATTCAACGGTCATGCTATTCAATTTAGAATAAATGCCGAAGACCCTAGAAAATTTGTCCCCTCACCTGGAAAACTATGGGAATGTCATTTTCCCGGAGGTGTTGGAATAAGGGTAGATACACATGCCCATGTTGGATATGATATGCCCGGATGTTTCGATTCATTACTTGCTAAAATGATTGTATGGGGGAAAGATAGAAATGAAGCCATTGCTCGAAGTAGAGCCGCATTGACTGAGACAGTAATAATAGGAGTGGACACTGTAATTCCTCTACATCGTGCAATACTGGATGAAAGAGATTTTTTAGACAGAAGGGTGACCATTCGTTATTTAGAGAATCACCCAACTATTCTTGATGGCTAATTTGTTATCCTAGTCTTCTCATACCAGGATATTGACTATTATCCTCCGAATTTTTTGTCGGATTCATGTCTTCTAATTTTAACAAATTTCGGTCATTAGAAGTTTCACGTTCTGAGATTGTTGCTGCAATTGATTCCATTGCTGCCGAATATCCATCACCTCTCTTTTCCCCTCCAGAATTTCTTGATGTTGCCTCTATGCCTAGAGAGGATCTTTGCGCTTGATGATCTTGATCACTTCTAAGACGTAGCAGCCCCATAGCTCTCCGAGATGCTCTCTGAGGATTGAATGATCTTAGTAAATTGATTACTGTACTTGATCTAGTTCTCGTTGGTTGTTTAATCACTAATCTAGATTGATGATCAGGCCGTCTTAGCATTCTAGAAAAGCTTGGATATTCTTTCAATTCATTTGGTATTTCATCTTTAGAATCTTGAGAGATTAATTCTGCTTCTACAATTTCATTCTTCTTAGCATCTGCGACTAATCCTGAAGTTCTACACTCTTCTCTTACTGCTTCAGAAGTTGGAGGAGGAAGAATCGATGATGTAGGAGAAAATTGATCTTGTGCTTGACGAATAAGTTGCATACTACTCATTGGTCTTGAGGGAACTGGAAGATGCCTATCCTCTTGACTTAATGATGTAACTTCTGCATACGTTTTTTGTGCTAATTCTAGATCTTCTTGGATAGATGGTCGACCATAATTAGATATTGTTGGAGTACTTTCTTTTTCTTCTATTGAACCAAATAAGTCTCCGAAAATCCCACCATCAGAAATTGCACTTTCTTCATTATAATTTGGAGCATCAAAGGCATTTGAGGCATTTCGGAATTCTTCATTTGTACTGGCTAATGCAACATTCGACCTTTCTCTATGTGCTGAACCAAACATTCCAGTTCCTGGCATTTTTTCATTAGATTGTTGTGTCGAAAATGTGGAATTGGGTAAATCAAATAATGTTGCATCGAAAGAGAATTCATTCTTTTCAAATGTCTGAACCTCTGAAACTTCATTATTTATGTCTCTAAATCCTCCTATTCCAGTATGGGTTGCTAATGCCTTTGCAAGATCCATTTCATTATTCATTCTAGATACAAATTCATCATGTAGCGACGGCTCTAAAGTTGATTCAATTCTTATCTCAGCTCTTGCATCTGAAAGAGACAAACCATCCATCATCATTTCTAGGAATTGACTCAGCCGAATTAAATTCTCAGTACGGCCAAGTATTCTATATCTATCTCCATTTTTCGTATCAATCATAAGTTGATCTTTTCTATAAACTAGCCATATGATGATAATAGCACCCGAAATTCCTAATGGATAAATGTTGAATCCTTGTGGCGCTAGTCTGATTCCATAAACCAATAATAGCATTGAAAAAACAGCCCAACCCCATGGAATTGCTGCTTTTGAGGTCATTCTGATAGATTCTAATGCACTTAGATTCAGTCTTATTCCTCTTCCATCTGAACGTGATAATTTCAGCCCTTCGTCTGAAATTGTGGTGCGAAATCGCCCCTCGTTTCCGACCAGCCGAAGAGAGCCGAAAGATTCGGCATCCTCCTCTTCTGGTCGGACCCCAATGGGTCCGTCTTCAGAGTGCATCCAGAAGCAAGATGTTCACTTTTGACTTAAACATTTTATCTTTTTAACCAGAAAATTGGTTAGTTTTTCAAATCATTCTAGTTTGCCAATTATTCTTTTTTCATATTGATAGCATGCCCCATTATTCTCATAGGCGCAGAGTCTAATTGGCTAAGAACTACTCTTCTATCAGAATTTTCTCTAATTGTGATAGGTGAATCCCATTCGATGAAAATTTGATTATCCTCAAAATCCTTTACTCGGCCTACTACAAATTGTAAGTCAGTAGATGCATGAATCACCATCCCAATTTCGATATTTCTTTTTTGAAATGGTGCTCTGATAAAACTTACAGAACTCGAGTTATGAGTTTCAAATTTCTCTTCATCACCACTTATTGAGATGAGAACTCCTCTTTCTAGTGCACCATCTTTCATATTTCTAATCGCAACTCCAACTCTATCTCCTGAATTTGCAATATCAACATCTACATCCATTACTTGTAGAGAACGAATTACTCCTGAATATCCACCTGGAGTTACTGTAATATTATCGTGTTTCTTGATTGAACCACTCTGAACTGTCCCTATAGCTACTAAACCAACACCTTTGACATTGAAATGTTGATCAACGGGTACACATGACATTTTTGCAGATCGTTGACTACGAACTTCATTGAGGTCATCAAGAAAATTCCAAGCGATTTCTTTTACCTCATGAGGATTAAATTGTTCTTTAATTTCCCATGATTTCAACCCTGCTTGTTGTAGAATTGTTTTGATCTGTTCTGGGTCAACCCAATCTCCTTCTTCAGGATTAATTACAACTAATCCTCTTTCGATTCCTGCAACACTTGATGCTACCAACACTTCACCCATTGAAGCATCTACTTTTTTAATTTCAATTATTGCGGCGTCTGCAATATCTAAACTTCCAAGTAACGGTCTCATTTTCTCAGGATGTTTCCTCGGTCTTAGGAAAGTAAGAGCATCTTGTACCTCTCCCCTTTGTTCTTTGTAAATATATGATTCAACATCTCTGTCATCTGTTTTTTTTCCCAATTCTCTAGCAAATGATTCATCTGAGAAGCATAAGATATTCAAGACAGACATTTTTTCACATCAGTAAATTAGAATTTTTCAATCTGAACGTTTCATTGCATTTCTGGCATCTTCTGCGCGTTTCCATAATTTTTCTTCTTCTTCTGTAGATGGACTGAATTGAGGGATGGGAATTGGTCTCATTTGAGAATCAATCGCGACCATAAAAAAGAATCCTTCACATATTTCTTCTCGTTCCCATTCGCTCCGATTTAATCTTCGTGCAATCACATGTACTCCAGCAGTATGCGTACTAGTGTGAACTACTTTTGCAGTTGTTTCTATCAAATCACCTTGAAAAGCAGGTCTTTTGAACTTTAAAGCGTCTATGGATATTGTAACAAATTCTCTATGTGCAAATTTACTTGAAACCATACCTGCAGCAGTATCCATTATACTTAGCAATCTTCCTCCGAATAACGTATTGTATGAATTAGTATGTTGGGGAAAAACCTCATCCATTTTGGTGACTGGTTCGGTAGAATATGGCTCGTTCATTGATACTCCGTCGTAGCACCTCTCATTTCAATAAAGCCATAATTAGGGTGATAGAATCGAGTTTATTGATTGATTTAGTATATCCAAATTTTATGCTCAAAGATGAGTGGTGTTTTAAGCCAACGAAACGTCCACAGTTTACCCACCGTACGGTGAGGAGTGGCAGAAAATGAATGGAACGAACAGAACCCAACGCACGCTGGCGATTTTTATTACCGTGTTAATGCTAACAATGGGATTGGCTCAGGCCGCCTCAGTGAATACTTATTCTAATGGTCAATCTAGTGTTGATATTTCTCTAGATGACCCTTCGACCTATACTGATTCAGTATCAGGATCAATCAGTTTACCTGAGGGAGAAACTGTAAACGCAGCAGCCATGACTGTTTCTACAGATTCTGTAAACTATGGGTATGCTGAAAGATATGACGCTTTTTCTACTAGTTATGGGTCTTTCTTGTGGAATCCATTGTACAACGGTGGTTTCACACAATATTCCTCTACAAGTGATTTCACCGAAGATGAATCAACCCTTTCTCTCTTTTCTCTAGGGTACAATGAAGATTTTGAAAGTCCAGTAAATTTCAATGTTGGACCTCCCATTAACGGAATGCCTGAAAATAACTGGGAAATCGGACAAGTAGAGAACGGTTTTCCTATCAATCGTTGTGGGTCAGGGGACAGTTGTTATGGTACAGACTTTGATAGTGTTGATTACCGCTCATCCATGGGTGAATATCAATATGAATTAACAACTGAATCTGAGTATGTTTGGGCAGGAAAATCTTCAGCTTCATTCATGTCTTTCCATAATTTGTACTACAGAAGTGCAGGTGGTGGTACCAACGTATACTACGAAGATTGTGCTTACGTGATGATTCAGTCTTCGACTGATGGGTCATCATGGAGTCAATTTGAATTCTTACCATTGGATTTATCCAATACTTCAGGAATATCTGGAGGAAATGGAATTTATCAGCGAGGAACATCGGTAAATCAGATTACTACAAAGTGTAACAAAGAAACATTCCCAACAGGTGCTAGCCTGATTGGAGGTACTTCTAACAATTCACAGACTGCTAGTACTGGAGGTTGGGCAAATGTTGGACTCGATCTTTCTAGCTATGAGGGCGAATATGTTCGATTGAAGTTCGTATTAGAAAAGAACGATGTTTCAGATCCTCCCGTTAGTCCAGAATTGCAAGGATGGTACATT
This sequence comes from Methanobacteriota archaeon, assembly GCA_002702985.1. Lineage (GTDB taxonomy): Archaea > Thermoplasmatota > Poseidoniia > Poseidoniales > Thalassarchaeaceae > MGIIb-N2. The sequence continues at coordinate 31,405 of PADI01000073.1, read as the reverse complement.
GATGCACTTCGAATTGGTGATCCATTACCTCAATCTGGAAGTGTGACTTTCCGTACTTTCTCTAGTAGTTCGACATCGGGCACGAACTCTCCTAACGGTTTTGGATTCCTTAATTTGGATGCCACAGTCCCTGGTGATGGTTCGTTGACGATAGATGTTTTACAGCCCGGAAGTAATAATATTATTTCAGATAGAAATGGAAACACTCTTTCAGGACTCTCTGGTTCTATTATTGAATTATGGGATATTGATACTGATGCTAATCCATCCATAGATCTTCGTTTTAATTTTAATTCAGGAACCAATCAGTTGAATTCTCCTGAATTATTTAGTTTCAACATTGGAACTCGTTTTAGCTTTGGATTCAATTCAACAATGGGTATCGAACAATCAAATGGTATGATGATGCCGGGTAAATGGATTAGTTCTCCTATGACAGATTCTTATGCAGGAGTAATTCCACTATGGCAAGATTCTTCATTCTCTCCACCATTGACAAGACTTGGATTCACTAAGACTGTGACTGCAATCAAACCTTATGTCACAGATGATTGTCCAGATGGAACTGCTTCGATTCAGATTATTGCCAATAATCCTTTAGCAATTCCAGGTCCTATGCCTATGACTACAGTGGCGAACAATACTCGATATGAGTTCTCTGCTGGAGTTCAAGGCTTTGGAGTTCGAGCAAACTATTCTAGTGTTCAATGTGAATTAACTGGAATTCATGCAGATCTAGAATTTGCTCATTATGCATCTGGAGTATCGTTGGATGTTGCTGGCGATGGTGATATTGAATGGGGTGTGTTAGAGTCTGCTTTTGGTGCGCTTGGAGAACAAACTAAATTCCGCACTGGAACTGTAGATGGTGAAAATATTGGTTCATCATCATCCACTGTTACACTTACTGCAGGAGGAGTAGGTCAAGGTGCCACATTCATGCTTCCTAGAGGTGCTGATGTTTCCAATGCATTAATTGGATTTGAGAATAACCAAATTGAAGATGCGACAATCTATGTCGCAGCAGCAGCTCAAGAAATAATGATTGCAGATATTCAGGACTACACTGAATATGTTCCAGGATTAGTGGTTAACGAATTTGGGGATTTAGAATCTGCATTGAATACTCTTCTTGATTATGATGAAACTGTGGTTCCATCTTCGTGGGAAGATGATTTTGGTAATGAATGGATTCTTTTCAGAATTAAGGTTGAGAGTAGTACTGCCACTATTGGTTCAACCATTACCTTCAGAGATTTGTTAATCAATTATGATTGGCAACGAGTAATTTCAGATGGTAATAATTTGGCACGTGAATTATCTCAAGGGGTTGCTATGGGCAATGCAGTTGGCGGTAGTGTCGATGTTCCAATGAAATGGTCTTCTCAGACTGGAGGCGGAATTTCTCTTGGACAATTGAGTATTACTACCAGCACCGGCCATTCAAGTACTATCTCTCTCACAAACGGTTTTTCAGGATTATATGATGATGGAAATATTTACGAGATTGTAACAACTCATGAAGTAACTAGTCAAGGGCAGAATCTTGCTGGAGCATCTCTCTTGATGGAAACTTCAAGAGGCAATATTGAGTTACAATATACCTCCTCTAACGACACATTTTGGGAAGTAGCTGATCCAGTTGATGGAATTTCATTAGCAGTAAGTGTGACTTCTGGAACTTCTCCTATACAAATTAACTGGAGATTCAGAGTTTCATCTGATTGGGATGATACTGCCTTTGTACAGATATATACCTCTTCAATTAGCGATACTGGCGTTGTAGGTTTACCTGCAGCTGCTTCATTACAACCCAGTATTGGAAATGCAGTTGAGAACGATGCTAGTATTACTGACTTTAGAGTATATAATCAAGCAAATATTGAACAGACAGATCTTAACGATGTAAAGAGCAGTCAGAGTTTAGTTCTAACTGGAAAGGTACGTTTCCAAGATCTTGATATTTCTCCAGATCCATCTAATTATTTCCTTGTTCTTGAAGAATTAAACACATCAAATACTCAGACAGAAGAATGGTTGGAGGTTGATAGAGTAGGAGGAACAGTTGGAGGAGATTTTACTTGGTCCCCAACTTTACCAACTCAGACTGCAGGGTTCAAGACCTATCGATTTCGAATGGCCAATTTCACCGGAGGTGATCAATTATGCCCGCCAGTAAGTTACAATCCGGATATGGATTGTGCAATTAGAATGCAAGTTTCAATGGATCCATTGCCTCCTCAATTGGTGAATATCAGTGTGATGGATGGATCTACTTGGCGAGATTTAGGAGACAATACTTGGATTCCTGCAAGAAATTGTCAAACGTTTAGAATTGTAGTTCGAGATAATCCGATTGCCCCAGATACACTTTTCCTGAATTATTGGGTTGAGAAAGATCATGACACAAACCTTGATCGAATTGCAGATATTGGCGAATATGCTCAGGTGCCTTTAGTTCGTCAAACTATGAGTAATGAATCGATATACATGATTGATAACCAAGGAACCCAATGTATTAGCGATATTGCAAATCAGGGATTAATGAACAGTCCATTAGTCAGCCTGTTTGTTTCTGGCACCGATGTTGGTGGTAATTCAGTAACTAGTTCAGGTTCCCCAGGAATCCCATTTGATTTGGTAACTTACCAAGCCATGGCTTCTGTTCAGGCTAGTGTAACATCATTCAGAATTCAGGATGGATATGGAACTGAATTAACCAGTGCTAATACAACAATGTATGGTGGAAATGTATACCATCTAAGAGTTAGAGGATCAGATGGAAATGGTTGGGGTGATTTAGCCCAAGTTCGAATCAATTTGAATCCAATTGTTTCTGGTGATATGGTCATCAATTATTGGCCTGCAAATGATACAGCTTGGACTGATTCTGATTGGATCACTATTTTGGATTATGAAACCGATGGAGTGGGTCCTGAAATGCGTAGACTAGATGGAGGTGTTCTAATTGATCCGTTTGAAACCGATTTCGTTTTGGATATCCCAGTAGTTCTTGCTTGGTCAATTTCGACTGTTCCAGGAATCGTAACACCTCAAGTTGAGGTAACTGATTTTGACCCGAATAACGGTGGATGGACAACCATCTCATCTCAAGCAGGTAATTACAATCAGAGATGGAAGTATTCAGATAGTTTCAAACTTGATAGATCTACATTCTCTGTAGAAGATACAATCGGTTTCATTACCCCTGATGTAGGAGATAGAGAAGCTGGTTTCGTTTATCCAGGAGATATGCTCAGAATTAGTGGACAGTATGCTTTCTCAGAACGATTATCAGATGGAATAATTATCAATCCACAGATTCCACTCATTCTAAGAATAGAACGTCAAGAAGTACAACCTGATGGGGAAAGAGGCTTCTTCTATGCTCCATCGCAAGTTTATGATTATCCATTTGAAAATGGTACATTTGACATATTGCATCCTGCTCCTACTCAGTCAAATGCATTTACTTTCACCTTCTCGTTGATTGGATTACCTTCTGGTGCAACAGATGGGACTTCTCCAGTAGACAGTATATTCTATGTCAATGTGGATAGCGAAGCGCCAAGTGCTGCCAATACTGGTTCATGGGAAATAACAGACGAAAATTCTGAGGAAATTGGGCCAGGGATTATTTCTTCAACTCAATTTGATTGTATATCTGTAAAGGCATTTATTCAAGAACGTCAAAAGTTGCAGGAAGGAGATGTTCTTCTAAATTGGATGTATTTCAAGGATGGAGGAAATTGGACTGAATTCTACCAGGCCTTCCCAGGAATTTCACATTTCAGTATCCCAATGGATTTGGACGTCAATGCTGATCCGATTCGAGCGTCTGTAAACTGTATTAATCTCTGGAATGCAACCTTACCAAGCGACCTCAGTGGCGTAGAACTCCGATTTTGGATATCCGGAACCGATTCTGCTGGAAATGTAATTTCTGGAGCAGGAAATTATCAGAGTGGATTCGATGGAGGAGTTTTCGAGTTAAGATACGAATCTGCGAGTTTTGAAGTCAAGAATCTACTGCTTTCTGATATTACTCCTGCAGTTGGAGAAAGTATAGATTTGATTGCTTCAGTGACAAATAATGGAAACAAGGCAGGTTACTTTACTTGCAAAGTTGTTACAGTCGTCGGAGGACAAGTACAATCTTCTAGAGACATAACTACTCCAATAGAGATCCAACCTTTAGAAGAATATTCTTGGAGAATTGAAATGGGTGATTTCGCTACACCTCAGGTTAATGTGAAGTATCAAATTGTGAACAATGATACAGGTGATGTAATTGCAGAATCAACTACGTTCCCTGTAACAGCAGAATCAGATAACAGTGCTGGATTTGATGCAGCAACAATTGGTTTGATCGCTTTATTGGCAATTTTATTGATTGCAGTTGTTGTAGGGATTCTAGTGTTTGTTCGAAAGGGTAGTGACGAAGATGACGATTTCATAGAAGATGATGATTTCTTGCCTGAAGGAGAAGCAGTTTCTCCTCTGAAAGCACGTTCTCCTCCATCAAGAGGACCACCATCTCGCGGCCCTCCTAAAGAAGAGACTGAGATGGAAAAGGCACTTCGAGAATTTACATTCTGGGACGAAAATACCATTCAGGGTTATTTCGATATGGGTTGGTCTATTGAACAATTACGAGATTGGTTAGCCGAGCAGAATCAGTGAGCATCGTATGTCTGATGTAATTTCTTTAGACTGGAGCCCAGTAAATTGGGAGGATCCAAATGGAGGAATTGTTAGACTTTTACCCTTCTCTCCATTAGTTGATTTTTCAGAGTCATTTGGAGAATGGCATGGTTTAGCTTTGATGGCATCATCTGAAGAACCACAGTTGTGGGATGAACAATATGAGGAAGATCAAGAATCACCTAACATTGTTCGAGATGCAATGATTGCTCAAATGGGCCATTCAGGAAGAATGGTCAAAGAGATGACATTTTTAGAAAACGAATTAATAGGAAAATTTCCTGATCCTATTCCGTTCAAAAGTTTTCAATCAGCAAAAAATTCAGAAAATCCAGTTTGGTTTCTAGAGCCTGATATGGATGACGAAAATTGGGTGAAATTAACTCTGGATGGAGTAGATCAGAGAGCATCAATTTGGAATCTAATTCGAAGTATTGGTTCAGGAAGAAAAATGATGAAAATAGCTCGAACAATTGCAAAATCTACTTCCCCACATTCCGATGATTTACAGATTCATATTGCATCATCTCTTTCTGCTGCATGGTGGGTTATTGAAACAAATCACTTGACTGAAGACTTGCATATGAGAATTAATCATAGAATCGCATCTAGGATACGTGGATCATTACGTAGTCTGTCTGAATCTCATAATGGACAGATTGATGTTGAGAACTCTCCAGTGCTTCTTGTACCGGTGCCCTTGGTTCGGTTACAAGGAGTCCTCGCGGCTCTAGATGCCTTACCTGATACTGAAGAAATGAAACAGGAGGAAGAATAATGGCTAGAACCGAAATAGTTATTGAAAATCAGGTATTCAGATTTATTACTCCTGAGACCTTAGATTCTGACTACATTGTTAGTGAAATTGGGGCAGTCCATTCTGGTGGTTTACTAATAAAACAACTTCGAGACCCTCCCTACACTATTTTGATAGATGTACCCAATAGTTCGATCACAATTCATGGTTCAACCAAAGAAGTTCTTGCAAGAATGGCGGTATCAGAATTATTGCTAGGACTAGGTTTACCTGATTCCGGTCTGAAAACAGAGATTGGACCGGTCACATCTTCGTGTTCTATGCCTTCATCTGTAGATATTGACCGGGCTGCAGATGTTTTGTTATCTGCCAAAATTGAAAGGAAGTTAGATGCCATTAGGATAGCAGATACACGTCATGAAGTAGAAGTGTTGGTTTTCAGAAATGGGCGAACTGTAATTCTCGATGCAATTAGTCATCGAATTGCACAACGTGCCGCAGAATATTGGATAAATAGATTCCAACGTCTTCGGCTTTTCAACTGAGGATGGATAATGGAAGATATCATTCATCTTTGGGATGGGGAAAAATGGAATGGACCTATTACTGATGGCCATATACATTTAGATAGAAAAGGTCGTTGTTTAGATGCAGCAATTGACTTTGAAAGTTCAGGGGGTACCAGGCTAATTCTTGTTCATAAGCCCAATTTTTCAAAATTACCTGAAGATATAGATGATGTATCTACTGCTTACTCAGAAACATTATCAATTGCAAATGAAGTAATAGCATCAACAAATATTCAAGTTCAAGTGATTCTAGGACCTCATCCCGTAGTATGGTCTCACCAAATTGAATTATTAGGGGAAAAAAGAGCAACTGAACTTCATATTCAATCTGTTGATTTAGCATTAAGATTCTTTGAAACTGGAGATTGTGTAGGTATCGGAGAGATAGGTAGGCCTCATTTTCCAGTATCTCCCGAAGTATGGAAATCTGCTAATAGTATGTTGCAAGATATATTGAAAAGATGTTCAAAAAAGAATGCTCCGGTTCAATTTCACGTTGAAGACAAAGGATCTCTAACATTTCAAGAATTGAGTCAAATTTGTTCTAAAGCTAATTATCCTAAGTCGATTGCTTTGAGACACTTTGCTCCTGCGGATGTCTCTCCTTCTTTTACTTCAAAACTTCCAGTTACTGTTAGTATGGGTAGAGGTTCAGTACAGAAAATTGCTTCAACAATAGATGTTAATTTATTATTCAAAGGAACCCACCCTCCAGTCCTTATGGAAACAGATTATCTTGACGATCCTAAACGTCCAGGAGCAGTTTTAGGTCCACGAACTATTGCAAAGCGAACAAATGAACTTGGTAAATTACTTCAGATCCCTAAAGATGAAGGAGGACAAGGTTGGAAACAAGAAGAAATTTCAGAATTTTTATGGAAAATTCACCGCGTTTGGCCGGACATGCTGTACGGCGAATGTGGGTGATTATGTACTCATTTTTCGGCAACGGTCATATGCGTCCAGTGGCCGACTTAGAGAATCGAGGGGGGTTAGTTCGATTCCATGTTGGAACTAGAAGGAAAGACCGCACTAATTTTTGGAGTTGCATCTGAAGACTCAATTGCATGGGCAATTTGCCAACATTTGGCTAAAGCAGGATGTCGATTGATTTTAGGATATCAGCCGAGATATCGTAGTAGATTGTTTCAACTCAAAGAACAATTAGAATCCATAGATGCCTTCTATCCTTGTGATGTGGCTACTGACGAACAAACAAAGGAATTTTTTGATGAATGGCAGAAAGAATCTCCGGGTTCAAAAGCAGATATTATAGTTCATGCAATAGGGTTTGCACCAAGAGAAACTTTTGATAGACACATGTTGTTCAATGAGATGGATTCAATAGATTTGGCAATGAGAGTTAGTGCACATTCTTTACAACGATTAATGAGACATTCAGTTCCCTATCTTAATGAAGGATCATCTACAATTGCTCTCACCTATGCTGCTAGCAGTCGATATGTTCCTAATTATGGAGTAATGAGTATAGCCAAAGCAGCATTAGAGTCATGGGTAAGAGAGTTAGCAGCACGTTTGGGAGAAAACGGACACCGTGTAAATGCAATTTCAGCGGGACCAATCAAGACTCTTGCTGCGGGAGGAATTCCAGGTTTTGATAGAATTCTAAATCATGTTGAACGAAATTCTCCTTTGCGTAGAAATACAACTCAAGATGATGTTGCTGGAGCTGCCGTTTGGCTTGCTAGCCCTCTAAGTGGGGCAGTTACAGGACAGATTTTGCATGTGGATTGTGGGTATAGCATAACAATGGTTCCGGAGAGCATCAATGATTGAGGTGAAGAAATGCAACTGGATGAATCCCCCCAAGATCCTTTTGAACCAGTTGCAATAGTTGGGCTAGGTGCAATTCTTCCTGATTCTGAAGATGCTGAAACTTTTTGGCAGAATGTGATTAATGCAAATGTATCTATCGAAAATGTTCCCGATGATAGATGGATTATTTCAGATCACTGGCAAGAAGGTGGTCCAAAAAATATTCCTGAAGGAAAGACGTATTCTAGAATTGGTGCATTCGTAAAAGATTTCGAATTTGATTGGAAACGTTGGCGAGTCCCCCCTGGTACATTATCTCAAATCGATCTTAGTCAACAGTGGGCAGTCGCAGTATCCGCTGCAGCTTTAGAAGATGCTCGATATCTTGGAGATGAGGCGGAAAGAGAAATTCCTAATTCAAGGACCGGAGTTGTGTTTGCCAATGCTCTGGGCGGAGAGAATCGAAATTTATCCAATCATCGTGTTTGGGCGGATTCATTCGCAAGAAAAGCAGTACAAGCGGGAATGCCCGAAGACTCAGTTGATGTATTCAAGGAATCAATAACAGAAGGATTACCTAGAGTTGATGAAGATACAATGCCAGGTGAATTAGCAAATGTTGTAGCAGGAAGAGTTGCAAATTTACTCGATCTCCAAGGTCCAAATTATGCTACAGATGCTGCATGTGCTAGTACCTTTGCAGCAGTAATGGATGCTTGCCACCTACTTCAATCAAGACAGGTAGATCTGATGATTGCGGGTGCATCTGATCGAACTATGGACCCTGCGACCTATGCTAAATTCAGTGCAATAGGAGCACTTTCAGCCTCTCATTCTACTCCATTTGATGCGAATGCAAATGGATTTGTAATGGGAGAAGGAGCCACCGCGTTTGTTCTCAAACGGTTAGATGATGCATTAGGTGATGATGATACAATTTATGCTGTGATTCGAGGTATTGGTGCAAGTAGTGATGGCCGTGGAAAAGGAATTACTGCACCTAGTACTAGGGGGCAAATACAAGCATTATGCCGTGCTTATCAACAAGCAGGATATGGTCCAAATTCTGTGGAATTAATCGAAGCGCATGGGACTAGCACAGTCGTTGGAGATGCTACTGAACTTTCCTCATTAGCAGAAATTTTCGGAGATAAAGCTCAAGTTGGTAGTGTAGCTGTTGGTTCAATAAAGAGTCAAATTGGTCATCTTAAAGCAGCAGCAGGTGGCGCCGGTCTCCTCAAATCAGTTTTTGCTTTACATCATCGAACAATTCCCCCTTCTGCTGGTTTTTCTGAACCTAATCAGAGTGTTGATTGGGAAAAAATACCATTTTTTGTTCCTGTAGAACCTCTTGATTGGCCAAAACCGAAATCTCACCCAAGAAGAGCATCAGTCAGCGCCTTTGGTTTTGGTGGTACTAACTTCCATTGCGCCTTGGAACAATTTGACTATAATTTCCATTCTTCTTTAGTCTCAGAATGGAAATTACGTAGAGATGCATATTTGATGCGACCCAAAGCAGGATTTTCTGATAATGTACTAAATAGTGTACTAAAGAAATATGGTATTGAGGATAAAGAAGCCTTCCTTATTCATGCGGCAAATTTTGATTCAGATGATAACGAATATTTGAATCGTAAGGAATTAACAGCAGCCGCAGATGCTTATTCCAAAAATGATGTAGGGATGGGTTGGGAGGAACTCAAGAGCATAGAAGGAGGTTTACTTTTACTAAATGCAAAAGATAGTTCTTCTTTGATTGAGTCTATTGAGTCTCTGAGTTCCGAATTTTTCGATGGTTCGCCGAATTTTGATTCAGATCCAAATGGCAAACGTCTTTCATCTATTCTTCCAAATATTTCGAAGAATTTTGAGGCTAAAGGAATACGTCTTGGAATTGTAGCAAATTCTTGGGAGGTTTTGGAGAAGAGAATGAATTTGGCATCCAGTTCGATACAAGATCCAGCGAAATGGGGATTTCTTGGGAAGCAATTCATTTTCATTTCTGATTCACCTCCAAATCAGGACCAGTTGCTTGCACACATGTATCCAGGACAAGGGAGTCAATATGTTGGAATGACTCATGATCTGTCTAAGAGATTCAGAATAATTGGTGAAACTTGGAAGGAAGCCGATATTGTCATGAATGATATCATCGGTGAACCACTTTCTGAATTTGTTCTTCGTTCAAATTTGACAGAAAATGAAAATGCAGATGCTGAAGAGAAATTGAAACAAACAGAATATACTCAACCTGCTATGTTGACAGCAGATCTTGCTATTGAACGATTATTAAATCAACATGGAATTTACCCAGATATGGTTGCAGGTCATAGTCTTGGAGAATATGCTGCGTTGATGGTATCTGGAATACTACGGTTTGAGGATGCTCTCAGAGCTGCTGCTGCTAGGGGGACTGAGATGGGAAGTGTAGAAGTTCTAGATAAGGGAATTATGGCTTCAATTACAGCACCCTATGATGTTATTGAATCAGTATTAGATTCTGTTGATGGATACGTGATAGCAGCGAATAAGAATTCTCCGAATATGACAGTCATAGCAGGGGAGACAGAACCGATGCGTGAGGCAATGCAGAAATTCGAAGAAGGGGGGGCGACTGTCATTCAGCTCCAGACAAGTCATGCGTTCCATAGTCGAATAGTGGCTCCTGCTAACGAACCTCTCCGTCGATTCTTAGAAGGGTTAGAAATCTCTCTACCTTCAATTCCAATAACTGCTAATGTGGATGGTTCATTCTATCCAGACTCAGTTAGTGATACAGAAGAAGTAAAGGATGTAATTCTCGAAAAGTTAGCACCTCAGATGTCATCTGCTGTTGAATGGACATCTCAAGTGGAGTCGATGAAAGATGCTGGGGCTAGAATATACTTGGAAGTAGGGCCTAAACGTGCTCTTGCTCTATTTGCTGAACAGATTCTTGATGAAGAAGAATGTATAGTGAATATTACAAATCATCCTAAAGCAGGCGGTATTACTTCCTTCTTTGGAGCACTGGGAATGCTTGCAGTGGCGGGAAGGTGTCCTGAAATTCATTTACTTTCTTCGGAAATTCATACTGCTGAATTTAGTGCTGGACCAATCGAATCATTTCAACAAGTAGATCCAGTAAGACATTCTTTAGAAGAGGAATCTCTACGAGTTAGATCACGTCCTCTTCCAAACGCTTCTGTTTCTAAATTCATTAAAAATTCAGAGTCAAATGTTAGCCATTCTTCTTCTATGGAAATGGAAACAGAGTTTCAAGCAAATCGCCGAATTTCCACATCGATTGCTGAAATTTTTTCAAAACACGTTGGGTTTCCCTCCTCGGTTTTAATTGGAGCAGTTTCACTTAGTGAAATTGGTTTAACTTCACAAGCACGTTCTTCAATTGTAAATGAGATTCAATCAAAATTTCAAGTTACAGCATCTGACCATTCTTCTTTTACCACAATTCAAGATTTTACTGATTGGATTGAGGTAATTCCTCAGATGAAGACTTCAAATCTTGTTTCCACTGTTTCAGAATCAATCTCATTAGATCCACCAGTAGTTTCAGGAGTTTCATTGGGCCTCCCAGGTCTTTCTGAAGTGTTTGATTCTGAAGGGTGGGATGCAATATTAACTGGTAAAAATCTTATTTCAGAATTACCTGATGATTTGAAAGAGAAATTACTCTCTAAACGAATAGTTCGCTTAGTGAAAGAGGAAGATGGAACTGCAAACCTTGTTCCTGCTGATTCAGTCGAAACAATCCCTCAACTTGCAGGAAGAGGCGGCCATTTCGACCTTTCAGAACAATATGGAATAGATCCACATTTAGTTGATGCTTTTGATATTGCAACCTCTCTTTCTTTCGCTGCTGGTTTAGAGGCACTATCCGATGCAGGTTTACCCTTGATTCCAGTAGAACAGACAAACAGCGCAGGTAAGAGAATGATTCGTCGTTGGTCTCTTCCAGATGAAGAAAAAGATAGAACTGGAGTGATTTTTGCCTCAGTATTTCCAGGATTACAGAAAGCGATAGATCATGCTTTGAATAACGGTCAAGTAAACAATGATCATTTTGATCGTAAATATTTACTTCAGGTACTTTCTATGGGACATAGTCAATTTGCTAATTGGATAGGTGCAAGAGGACCTAATTTAGCAATTAACAATGCTTGCGCATCTACTCCTGCTGCATTTGCCATAGCGGAAGATTGGATGGCAACAAATCGTTGTGATCGCGTGATCATTGTAAGTGGAGACGATTCTACAGGTGATACTTTGATGCCTTGGATTGGAGCTGGATTTACAGCAGCAGGAGCACATGCAATGGGTAATGATGTAGAAGAAGTTGCACTTCCATTCGATGCTCGACGTCATGGTATGCTATTAGGCATGGGTGGAGCCGCATTTGTTTTAGAACGACATCATGATTCTAGAGAAAGAGGCGTAACTCCCTATGTCGAAGTATTAGGCGCTGAAATTGCGAATAGTGCCTTCCATCCTACACGATTAGATACGGAACATGCAGCACAAGTCATGAACCGTTTTGTTTCAAGAATGGAAAAGAAATGGAACTTGAAACGTGAATCCTTGGTAGATGATATGACATTTATGTCACACGAACCTTATACTCCTCCTAGAGGAGGTTCAGCTTCGGCAGAAGTTTCTTCTCTTCGAACTGTTTTTGGAGATGGTGCTTCTAGAATTCTAATCACCAATGGAAAAGGATACACCGGCCATCCTATGGGAGTTGGTTTAGAGGATGCAATTGTAATCCGAGGACTTGCTGCAGGTCGACTCCCTCCTATCGCTAATTATTCAGAACCAGATCCTTCATTGGGAGAACTCAATCTTTGTACCGGCGGAGAACATAATCTAACCTATGCTCTTCGTCATGGTGCTGGTTTTGGTAGTCAAATTGCTCTGACATTCCTTCGAAGGATTGCTTTATCAGATACTGCAAGATTTACTCCCGGAAAAATCGAATCCTGGGTCAAGGGTCATACTGGTTCATCATCTATTCATCTACGATTACTCAATCGAAAATTAGTGGCATATCTCGATCCTGATGAAGACCTAATCGGAGGCGTTGAAGGAGATGAAATACATCTCGAAAATAATATTGAAAATGATGATAATCCTGTTTTGAAAACTGAAATTATTGTATCTCCAATTGATGAAATTTCAGTTTCAGAAGTGAGTTCCGAAAAGTCTGATTCTAAACCAATTTCAACCTCTGAAAATATATCAGTATCAGAAATTGAATCTGGTGTTTTGGATGTGGTAGCAGAAGCAACAGGTTATCCTTCTGAATTCTTAGAACTAGATGCTGATATGGAAGGTGAATTGGGTATTGATTCGATTAAACAAGCAGAAATTATGGCAGAACTAAGGGCTAGATATGGTCTTCCAGTTGATGAATCATTCCAATTAAGGGAATATCCAACCTTAGGACATGTTATCGGATATATTTCGTCATTTGGTAATGAATCTACTCATGTTGATGAATCAAAACTAGAAGACCCTGAATCTGAACAATTATTATCGGTAGATTCAGTAGTTGAGTCAACAAACGTTGAAGAGAAAATTCCTCAAATTTCTGAATCAGTAATTGAAGGTGTAGTTTCAGTAGTCGTTGAACATACGGGATATCCTGCTGAATTCCTTGAAATGGATGCAGATATGGAAGGTGAATTAGGTATTGACTCAATTAAACAAGCCGAAATTATGGCCGATCTAAGAGAACAATTTGGTCTTCCAACAGATGAGGAATTCCAATTACGAGATTATCCAACATTGGGGCATGTGATTTCGTATATCTCTTCATTTTCTCAATCCGATGAACAGGATGGAACAGTTGTTGAATCAATATCAGTAGGAGATGAAGTGGAACCCGATCCTTCAATAGATTCCACAATTTCTCAACGTGAAATAGAAACAAAACAAGTTAACATACAATCAAAACGATACCAGATAGAAGTCGAGCAATGTGAATGGTCTAAATCTGAACCTTTAGATCTTGAAGGTAGAAGCATCATTGTTACTGACGATGCATGGGGAATTGCAGGTACGTTATGTGATGCTTTAGAAAGTAAGGGTGTAGAAGCTGTACGTGTTTTCTTAGATCCTAGTGTGACTAATGGACCTATCAGGGAAAGAGATGGTGAAGTAGACGTTATTCGAGTTGCACCCGCTGATGAAGAACAAATATCGGAATTGGGGGAAATTGTTCGTTCTATCGCTCCACCAGCCGGCATAATTCACCTCGCACCTGTTCGATTAGCAGGCGTTCCTTGGGAGGATCCTACAACAAGTTCCCATCTGGATTATTCAGTAACTGCATTATTTGGAATTCTCAAGTGTTTGGATAGTGATTTGAAAGATGTCGATTCAGGCTTAATCGCCTCAGTTTCTGCATTGGACGGAAGGCATGGTGTAGAGGGAGCTCGATTTAATTCGATTTCGGCGGGGGCACATGGAGGAGTGAAAAGTTACGGTCGAGAACGCCCTAACTTGAGAAGCAGGGCAATTGATTTAGATCCAAGCCTACTATCAGAACCAGAAACATTAGCAGAAATGTTGCTGACAGAAATTTTTGAGCAAGAAAAACCTAGGGAATTGTCTGTAGATAAAGATGGGTCAAGATATCGTTTGAGTCTATTTGAAGAAGAATTAGAAGATTCAATATTATCTCTTTCTTCTGATGATGTTTGGGTTGTGTCCGGCGGGGGTGCAGGAGTAACTGCAGCATGTATCATTGAGACTGCAAGGGCATCAGAAGATGCTGGGGCCAAATTTATCCTTTTGGGACGTTCAAAATTAAATGCAGATCAAGCATCGTTGGTGAATTCTTCAAACGAAGTTCTTGATCAAGAAAAGAATGCTTTACGAGAGAGAATGATTGAAGAAAAAGGTGAGAAAGTTTCTCTCAAGGAATGGAACCATCAGTGGAGTAAATGGCTTCGCGGTTTAGAGATTCATCAAACTCTTGAATCAATCCGTTTAACAGGAAATGAAGCGATATATCTTAGCGTAGATGTTACCAATGCAGAAACAACAAGACAAATACTTCGTGGAGTAAGTGAAAATCTAGGTCCTGTTACTGGAATAGTACATGGAGCAGGAATCGAAGATTCAACCCCGTTTGAAAGAAAAGAATCCTCTACTATGAAACAAGTTCTTTCTGTAAAGGTAGATGGATGGAGAAATATTGTTGCCGCATTGGAAGAAGATCTCCCAAATATGAGATTCCTCTGCTCATTTACAAGTATTGCTGGACGGCAAGGTAATGCTATGCAATTTGGTTACTGTGCCGCAAATCAGATTTTAGATGTTGAAATGGCTAGGATTGCAGCACACGAGGAAGCTCCTCGTGCAGTAGCTATTGCTTGGGCACCTTGGAGCGACATCGGAATGGCAACTAGAGGATCTCTTGAGACAATCTTTCAACGTGCAGGAATCGACATGATTCCATCCGATCAGGGCGCTTCTCGATTTGTCGATGAGGCTCTTCGAGGAGGAAATAGAATGGTATTGATTTCTGGTTCTCTAGGGGAATTAGATGACGAAGAATCTACTCGTCTTCCTCCAGAACCATTACCTGAAGAAGTTTCTGAACTTATCTCTGAACCTTTGTCTTTCCCATTTGTCGATCGTGTGGAATCAATAGAGCCATATTCTGAGGTAATAATTTCTTCAGTCCTAGATGTTAATTCTCATCCCTATTTAGTCGATCATGCAATAGATGGTGTAGCATATATGCCAGGCGTCATGGCAATGGAAGCATTTGCTGAAGCAGCACGAATTATGTGGCCAATGTGTGTAGTAGATGGTTTCGAAGATATAGAATTTGGACTTCCAGTAAAGGTCACTAAAGATTCGAAATCGATTAGGATTAAAGCATCATTTGAAAGACAAGATGACAATCATATTTGGATACAATGTAATTTGCAAACCGATTTGATGAATTCCAGAGGAGAAGTATTTGGAGATCCTAAATCTCATCATAAGGGAACTGTTAGGATGTTGAAGACAGGCGGTCTAGCAGAAAGAGTGGAAGCTATTAATCTGGGAGAAGTGAATTCTGGTTCAGCAATTCATGGTCCTAAATTTGTTTATGATAGAATGTTCCATGGTCCACGATTCCAAGTTCATGGTGGAATAATTGGCGGAATTCACCTAAATGGTGACAGAGGTTTGGATTCACATGCACTTTCACGTGATGAATTGCCTAAGTCAGATTTGTTTGCAGAAGAAGTAGGTGGCAAACAGATGAGGCTAGAATCACTTCCTATGCTCGTTGAGGCTTGTTTCCAGAATGCAGGACTAGTATCAATGGAAATAGACGGAATAGAATCATTACCAGTTGGTATTCAACATGTAGATATTGATGTTGAATCATTCACAACTCCTTTACGAATTAGATCTGTCCGCCGTTCAATTTCTGAAGATGGTGTAACAACTCACGATGCGATAATTGTGAATGAAAATGATGCAGTTGTTATTCAACTCAAAGGTCTTCAATTGAAAGGAATGGCACCATTAACTGATGATCAGCGATTTACGTTTACAGATGTTTGAGGTGTCAAAATGGCAGTAAATGCTTGGACTCCTTTGCATGAGCCTATTTTTCTAGACATCGAAGTAGGGATTGTTTGTTCATTATTACAGATTCCAAGAATTCCCAGAGAAGTTTCATTTGAGGAAATACCGTTCACTCATTCAAATTTTGAATCTATGGCCCCTCGAAGAAGAGAACAACATGCTGCTGGGCGATTTTGTTTACGTTCCGTGATCAATAAAGCAGAAATTAATTGTGTAGACATTTCTGAAAGTTATCCTTTGACTATTCAAACAAAAATAGGAATTAAACCAATTAGTATTTCCCATTGTGATTCTATTGCAGTCGCGGTATTGGGGTTAAATTATAATTCGATTGGAGTTGATATTGAATCTAATAATAGAATGATTTCTACTACGATTCTCGATCAATTTTGTTCGGCTAAAGAAATTAAAGAATTAATGAATGCAAGTCCTATAGAGAGACTCGAGATATGGATGATAAAGGAGGCAGTTTCGAAGGCAATTGGTGATGGAATGTCAATTGCTAAAGAAATAGAAATTGTAGGTGACAATGCATATTATCATACCTCAATTTTTAGAGTAATAAGACATGAATACAAAGGACATAACATAGTCATAGTAATCGATTATTCGGATTCTTCAATGGATAATTGAACCTGCTCTCTTGAGGGAATTAAAACTAGTAAGATACCGATAATGAATAAGCAGCACATCCATGTAACGAAATCTCCGGGAACTTTGTCGCTTGGTGTTGCACCTTCTAATAAACTGAGATAAAGGCCTGAATTCGTTGGAAGAAAAAGGAAAAGCATCGCCAATCCTAGAATTTGCCGGGGCTTCATGTTACTTCGAAGAATCGGTTGTTCATCAAGCGTGTGATTGTTGGTGCGCCCGCCGGGATTTGAACCCGGGACAAGAGGTTGGAAACCTCTTGTGATAACCCCTTCACTACAGGCGCGTAACCAGAGCGAATCAGTACAGGGTCTTATTCGATTCGGTTGTAGGTGTTGTGGTTAGAGACGAATCTTCTTGAGTCTATTCAATGTCCTTAGGGTATGAAGCAGGTCAAAGCAACGAATGTTCCAGTAGTTCCTGAAGATTGTTTACTGATTCCATTATTTCCTCTTGGTGCCTTAATGCCAGGTGAACAAATGCCATTGAGAATTTTTGAACCAAGATACAAACAGATGTTAGATGATTGTGTTTTAGGAAATGGAATGTTTGGGATTTTACCTGAAAATCCTGATAGTGGTCGGATTAGAGGTTGGCTCTCCCCCTCATCTTACGGTTGTATTGCAGAAATATCAAATCTACATGAGATAGGATCTAACCTTCATCTAACGGCTATCGGAATTAACAGATTTGAACTTCTTGAAGTTCTAGAACCAGCTTTAGATGCACAAGATTTTGGTGATGCTTTCCCTTCAGTTGATGAACTAATTGAAGATTTCATTGATGAGATACCAGATGGTAAATTGTATCTTCGAGGAGTTGTCAGGCCCATTCCCTCACCCACTGGAACTATTGATGGAGAACGTTGGAATCGATTATTAGTAGAATGGTCACAACATATTGTTTCAGTTGCTTCTACATTTGGGGGAATAGAACTAGAACAACTAGATATTCTCGAACAATTATCTTCAACATTTGGCAACCCTACTCCAGATGCACTATTTAGTGCAGCATCATCTGTTGTTCAAGATTTAGATTTGCAGATGATCGTTTTGAGTACCGATAAATTAGATGAAATTGCAGACGTAGTAGAAACATCCATTCGAAATGCTCAAGCCAGATTACGATTTATCGGTCAAATGATTGAAGAGAGTTCAATTTTCGAGGAAGAATAGTAGGTCACGGGTTCAAATGCCTTCGATTACCCCCCTAAACTGGTGATTGTATGTCGGAAGATGGAATTGCTCTTGACTCATCAGATTTAGGAGATGATGATCAAATAGTGGGTAGGAAAATCTACCGAATTATTCCTTACATTCTTGCTTATTGGCAACGTGCTCTTGGGGGTTTACTCGCAAATATTGGTGCGCGTGCTTTCGACCTTATTCCATTCATTGCGATTGGAATGGCTGCTGATTATTATAATCCAAATAACTCAATGTTCACCGATGCTACGGTAGAAAGGATAGTTTCCTCAGATATTCTCCCGAATATAGGGCCTATTGGTTCTATTGAATTTGGATTCGGACTTCTAATTCTCATTTCATTCACTGCTCTTGCGATTTTTCAAGGATTAAGTAACCAATTCTGGCAATCGATTGCATACAAGGCCCAACATGATATTCGAATGGATGCAACAATGTCTTTGATGGAAATGGAAGCATCTTATTTTGAGACTCGTCAGACTGGAAATTTAATGTCAGTGTTGTCTGCAGACGTTGCTCAGTTAGAAGATGTAATTTCAGATTCTAGTACCAGTATCATTCGAATTTTTACTACTTTTGTTACTGCATTTGCTATCTTATTCTGGATGTCTCCTACACTTTGTATGATTTTGTTTGGTCCTCTAGTTCTTATTGTTCCGATGGTCGTATGGTTCTCCACTAGAGTTCAGCGAAGATACAGAAAACAACGTGAAAGTACAGGAGGAATTGTTGCTATCTTAGAAAATGTTCTTTCAGGAATTACTGTTGTTAAAGCGTACAATGCAACATCATTTGAAAGACAACGTATAGATGGCCAAAGTGGTGATTATCGAGATCAAGCAATACAGGCTGCATTCATTAGAAATCGCTTCATTCCAGGGATTTATGTTGTTGCTGGTTTATCATTTGGAATGTTAGTTTCAGCAGGAGGATGGATTCTCAATTCTGGTGAAATTTCAGTTGGTCAATTTGTTACTTTCCTGTTAATTTCTACTAGAATGACAATGCCTCTCTTCATTCTAGGCTTGTTGATGAATCAACTTCAGAGGGGTGAGGCAGCTGCCCGTAGAGTATTTGCGTTAATTGATCTTGAACCTTCAATTACTGACTCTGACGACGCCAAGAATTTAGATGAGCCAATTACCTCAATATCATTCGACGGAGTTACGTTTGCATATCCAGGTACCTCGATAAATGTCTTGAACAATGTATCCTTCAATGTTAATTTAGGAGGATTCTTGGGAATTATGGGTCACACTGGAGCAGGGAAGTCGACAATTCTGAAATTAGTTGAAAAATTCTACCAGCCTCAGTCAGGTGCAGTGAGAATTAACGGAAAAGAGATATCAGAATTTACAATTAAATCAATTCGTTCTCGATTTGGATTTGTGAGCCAAGACCCCTTCTTATTTTTTGGAACAATTCGGGAAAATGTCGCTTATGCAAGGGAAGTATCAGATGAAGAAGTAATTTCTGCATTGGAGACCGCAGGTGCTTGGGAATTTGTTTCAGAACTTGAAGAGGGCATGAATTCCATGGTAGGTGATCGTGGCGTCCGCCTTTCAGGAGGACAGAGAGCTAGAATTAGCCTTGCCAGAGCCCTCTTAATGAATCCTGATGTTTTGATTTTAGATGAAGCATCAGCTGCATTAGATGCAGAGACTGAAAAGAGAATACAGGAATCCTTATTCAAAATAAATGGGGGTAATCGATTGACAATTGCAGTTGCTCACAGATTAGCAACTATTCGAAATGCAGATGAGATTATCTCTATGGTGGATGGTGTAGTTGTTGAAAGAGGAACTCATGAATCATTAATTTCTTCAGATGGAGTATATGCTTCTCAGTGGCAAATTCAAACTGGTGAAACTTAGGTGGAATAAATGGATCCTTCAGACATTGTTTGGGTATCAAATGATGGCGGAATAGTGACAATTGGTGGGAGTAGAAGAGGAGTACTTTTTGGACAGATAGGTCCTAAACATGAGTGTTTAATCCCTAGTTTTGAGATTACTTCAAGAGTTTTTACTGTCAAGGAAATCCAACAAATGTTTCCAGGAGAAGGTTCAATCGAAGACATACTTTTTGATCATTCTTTACGTTTCCCAACTGAAGGAGAATGGGAATTAGCATTCAATAATAAGCAACTTGAATCAGCGGCAGGTATCGAAATTTTGGTGGATAGAATCTCAGATAGAGGTTATTGGGGGCAACCTACAGATGGGCGCCCAAAAGGTCCACATGGACTACAGTGTATTCGAGATTGGAAAACAGATAATGATGAAAAACCAAAGTCTGGATTATTGTTTGAAGAAAATCAGAATGTTGTATTTCGATTAGTTCGACATCAAAATTCCAACAACAATTGGACCAAGGATGGTGATATATTGCCTTCTGGCCCAGATCCAGTTAGAAGATTCGCTGAAGAGATAACTATTGCAACTATTTTAGGAATAATTCCATCATTCGTTTGGGCATTTTTCAACGCCAGTTCAGGATACATCAGAGAGGGCTGGCCTGGTTTAGTTCTTGGAGGACTATTTATTGGGGTATTTAGTGCAATTTTCTGGCGCCCTTCATATCCCATTTTCAAGAAGATAAAACAAGAATAGTGTTATTTCTCTTGAATTATCCATTTACATCATGGTGATGCCAGTAGATCCCAATTCCACGATTTTGACTGGCAGTGCTTCTCCTTCTCCTGTGATAATTCCTATTGAAGATGAACCACATGTAATCACGAAAATTATTGGAATTAGTATAATGTGTGTTGGGGGCATGCAGATGGTTGGATCATTATTTTCATTTGGTACAATCGGATTGAATAATTGGCTTGAGTCGTCTATGGGGTCAGAAGTAGGGTACGCTTTGTTGCCTTCTTGGTATTACGCTGCCACGGGTTTGATAGCACTAATTGCAGGTGCTATTTTTTTGTATTCTGGTTATCAGATTCAAACATATCAGAAAAAAGGTATTTGGATCACTCTAGGAATCGTATTAGCTTCAAACATTGCGAATCTTCTAATTAATTTGTCCGTTGAATTTCCTCAAGGTGATACTGAGGTATATCCTGGTTCGGGAATAGATGTTCAATTAATATCTCAAGGAAGTGCAGCACTAGGTTCTATCTGCGGGATGGTCTTTTGTGGAATTATCACTATCCTACCTCTTTTCTTTGCGAATCATGGACTACGTTGATTACGATCTCTTTCGGTCATCAATTTGTAGTCCTGGATTACCTGAACGAATACGCCACCATCCTTTGATTACCCCTACTCCATATGACCAATGAAGAGTGAATGTCATCAACGGGGCTGCTAGGATTGTAAAAATAGACCGAGACGGAGAAGTTCCAAGGAGTGCTCCTGCCCAACATATTGCTATGTAAGAAGAGATAATCCCTAGTGATCCATGAAATAGAATCCTTGGGTTATCCCAATTCCCATCAAATGTAAACCAAAGTGAACTTTCTGCACCCCCAGTTAATGCTCCATAAATTAGAGCAATAATTCCGATAATCGATAGTAATGGAAAAATTCCTACTGCTAAATGGGACCATGATCTCATTTCGGGATGAATATTACTTGCTAAAATTCTAACCAGACCATAATTTCCGATTTGTTTTCTTACTCTAGAAGGCCCTCTCCTTCGGTGCCACATTATAGCAGTTCCATCTTGCCAAAGTTTGTGACCTGCTTTGCGGATCCTGAAATCCAACATTGCATCTTCACATCCGATTGCACCCTTATCGAATCCTTCAACTGATTCTAATATAGAACGACGATATGCGGCATTTACTCCAGGAAGTTGTTCTACTTCTTCCAATTCACCTTGTGCACGATTTCCATAATTAGTACCTGCTGTGACCCATTTACTACAGAATGTCACATCAATAACTCTCTGCCAGAAAGTTGATTCCTCGGGAGGTGCAAAATTAGGACCTCCAACCGCTGCAACTTCTGAACGATCAAACCACCGAATTAAACTGGAGATCCAGTTTTTTGGGACTATTACATCATCATCTGTGAAAAACACAAATTCAGATTGAGTTTGTTCAATTGCAACATTGCACGCATCTGCTCTGGTTTTAACTCCACCATCATCGATAAATCGGCCACCAAACGCTTCTGCAACGTTTTTTCCTTTGTCATGCCCTGGTCCTACGACAACGATTTCCAACTTACCTTTGAAATCTTGATCCACTAACCCTCGTAGGACAATTTCTAGTTCCTCGGAGTTGTTAACACTGGGGATAATAACACATACACTACCATCGCCCATAGTACTCCGAGGTAGTTATCCCTCAAGATTTCGACGGATATATTCATCAGATTGTATCATCAATTCTTGGTGCTAGGAAATATGTGACATTACCTGCTCCATCAGCAATCTCAAAGTTTAGATTTAGAGGATATTTATCATCAAAACAAACCTCTACAGAACCTACTGCACCATCAATAACTTTCACTATTGGTTGAAGATAATTTGTAGAATATGTTGACTTAACCGGTTTTTCGGCGACTAAGTCCTCCAATTGACCTGCTTCATGTGAGACGGACACTGAATCTTGGTCTCCCTGAACATGTAAATTGAATTGTCGTGGATCAAGAGAAAGAGTCACTAATTCTCCAACTAAACGAGCTGCTTGTAGAGCTTTATGTAACTTATTTGATGCTATTTTGACCTTACTTTTTAACTCAAGTTCAGGAACCTTTGGATCTTTCATCAAAGTGTGATCAATAGGCCTAATTGAACGATCAACTTCTCCGACTTTGATATCGAATTGTCCAACAGATGTATCATAACTAACGTCGACTAAATCGTCAGGTCCTGCTAATTTAAGCAAATCTCGAAGTTTAGATAATTCAATTGCGATTATTGTTTCTTCAACATCCCATGTTTCAAATGCTGCAGCATCAACATGCATTTTGATTAAAGCAACATGGCTAGCATCTACGACGTTTATGTCCAGTCCATCAGGGGAAAAACGCATTCTAGCTTCGTCAACAATTACGCTGAGAACATCAACAATTGTTCTCATGGTTTCTGGTCTTGCAGTGAACTGTAGCATGTGTATCAAACCCCTTACAGAAATGAGGGTGCTTAAATGAGTCCAAAAGGGTTCGTGGATAAAATTTCAAGAATTTAGTGCAATTAAGCATAATCTCGGAACTTATGTCCACAATCTGCACAGGTCCCAATTTTAGTCTCTGGTTCGTCTGAACTGCGTGTTTGCATCATTACGACATATATTCTCTGACTATCACATTTGGGGCACATCATTGCTCCTTCCATGAGAACACCTTGTCCTTCAGATTCTGCAATCGATTCATTGAGATGCTTTAGATCGGTGGCGGTGGATTTGGAGCTCGCATTGACCAAATCGATTTCATTTCCTGATTCATCTCTCATAACTCCACCTTTACCATCGGCACCTTTTAGGCTACCTTCATACCCACAATTATGGTCTGGACATTTGATATTCCCTGAAGGGTCAGGGAAGGAAAGGGCACCACATATTGGACAGAACATCTCAATCACCACATAGTCCGATTAACACGGAATAACTTGAGGAATAAGTACATCCATAAGAAGTTACGTATTTTATCGAATACTCTGAAGCGTTATGGTGCTAATATCATTGATGTGCATTTCCACCCAATTAATGCCAATATTGGACCTATCAATGCTGTAGAACCAAGGTATAATATTGCTGTAATCCACTGTGCTTCATCAATTAATTTCACTAAATCTAAACTGAATGTACTCATTGTAGTAAAAGCACCGAGAATTCCAGTGCCAAGTAAGATTAGCATTTCATCTGAAATCATCCCTGAACCGTGTAAGCCACCTGCA
The DNA here is from genome assembly GCA_002702985.1 of Methanobacteriota archaeon. GTDB lineage: Archaea > Thermoplasmatota > Poseidoniia > Poseidoniales > Thalassarchaeaceae > MGIIb-N2. Next base: position 7,292 of record PADI01000073.1, on the reverse strand, counting down.
ATGATGCCAAGAAGTAAAGAACCAGTGAGATTGATTGCCAAAGTGGACCAATGTGAATCAATTGGTAATATCGTTGTTGTAAGGTAACGTGCAACTGCCCCTAACGCTCCACCAATTGCAACTAAAAGAAGGGCTCGTCCGTCCATGCCTTCTCCACCATAATCTACCCAAAAGTCTCTTCCAAGTCTGGTTTGTTCCGTGGACTTCATCTTAGGAGCCCTTCTCGCCTAGGTTATGGAACTGTACTGGGATTGGCGCATGGCTCGTCTCATCGATGAATCTGGTTCCATAGTGGATGAGGCTATTTGGGATGGAATTAGATCTCCAGGTGCTGTTGCAGATAGATTGGAGAAAATGAGAGAAAATCGTATGACTATAGAAGCAAGAGAACTTGCGGACAGATTCCCTGAATCAGTATTAATTCCAAGTGCCCCAGAAGGGTGGCCTGATTTGCAAAAAGAGGATATTGTATTGATGGAACAAGCGGCTTTGATTCTTGCTCGTAGAGGGATTGCACAAGCAGCAGGAGATGGGGATAGAAGACTAGAACATCTCGTTCATTCTGTTGATGAGTTACGAAGTGCTTGGACTACAATGGAGTCTAGAGTGGTTGAATGGGCTGGATTGTTTTTAATCGATCTCGATTTAGATTCAGAACGAAAATCTATCTCTAAGGCAGTAGCTTCGGCTGAAAATTTCAGTACATTGGTCAGTAATTTGGAACTTGAAAATCCCCTTATTAGCCCCTCGAATGAAGAATGGACGGCAATACAAGGTTCTGCTGTTATTGCAGTTGAAATGTCTACAAGGATAAATGAAGCAGAAACAGCAATAAGAAAGCAAGTTGAAGATTATCTTCCCTCTTTATCATTACTTTTAGGCCCTCTTCTTGCTGCAAGATTATGCGTTGCAGCTCATGGTAGATCTCGACTTGCTCGCCTTCCAAGTAGTACCGTTCAAGTCTTGGGGGCGGAGAAAGCATTCTTTGCTCACCTTAGAACCGGTTCTCCTCCTCCAAAGCACGGTATGATTTTCCAACATCCTTGGATTTCCAGATCTCCTAGATGGATTAGAGGAAAGATTTCACGTATGTTAGCCGGTAAAGCATCAATAGCAGTACGAATAGATGAACATGGAGGTACGCCATGGACCCAAGAAAATATCTCAGAGATTGAAAAATCAGTAAATTCTATTCGCACACGTCATCCTAAACCACCTTCAAAAAAAGGGAGATGATTGAATGGCTAAGAGGGCTAATTCTGGTTCAATTGGTTGGGGCGTAATGCGTCAAGGTCGACGACTTTGGAGTCGTAATGCTGTCAAAGGTGAACAAGTAAGAGATGAACGACTTCGTAGAGATGGAAAAATAGAATGGAGGTCATGGAATCCAAGATCCTCTAAGTTAGGAGCAGCAATAATTCGAACTTCAGGAGATGCAGAGATTCTACTTCCNGAACCTGGTTCCAACGTACTTTACATTGGGGCNGGACATGGAACTACAATTTCCCATCTTCATGATCATGTATGNGGTTCNGGAAATCATCATGCTGGNTCAATTGTTTCTGTNGATTTATCAGCACGTTGTATCAGAGATCTAATTTCATTAGCAGAAAAAAGACCAGGNATTNTTCCNGTTCTTGCTGATGCACGTCAGTTAGATGNTTACTCTATTTTTCTTCCAAATCGAGTCCCATGGATTCTNCAAGATGTNTCTCAAGCGGGTCAAGTAGAATTGATGCTCAANGTNTGCAATCGATTTTTGAGCCAAAATGGNATTGCTCTNNTNTCCNTGAAAGCNGCATCTGAAAGGTGGACNGATGGNGGAGANGAAGCACGATTTTCAGTTGCNGAATCAAAAATANCAGATTCNCAAATGAAACTTGTTGAACGTATCGATCTTAANGGATTAGAAGATCAACATGTCATGTATGTGCTTAGGCNNAATNAGGAGTGANTCTTNTGCCTGAACTTCCAGAGGTAGAAACNGTTAGGCGTGGTCTTTCTCCNCACTTGGATGGAAANCGGATNGAGAAAATTGAGATTCGAAGANCTGATTTGCGCTTTCCNTTNCCTCCAGATATTGTTGAAGAANTGACNGGNCAAATNATTCGTNAAGTTGATCGTAGNGGGAAGTATTTGTTATTTAGAATGGANAATAATTCAATTTTGCTNAATTCATTAGGTATGAGTGGTCGTTGGACATTGACAGGAGGNAAAGNATCNTTNACTCCAGGAACTTTTGCTCANGGGGCTGNAATAGGAACNGGAGANGGNCCCCATGATCATCTTGTAATTGATTTTCATAATGGATTACGNGCAACNTACACTGATGCNAGACGATTTGGNTANATTCANCTCATTAAATCAGGAATTTCNGAGGANNAAGATAGATTTCTACGNGTACTNGGTCCAGAACCATTNGAANCAAATTTTGATGCNANAATATTGGCTCAAAATCTTCGGAATAGGAGTTCACCAATCAAGAATACGTTGTTNGATCAAAGTGTTGTTGTNGGTCTAGGAAATATCTATGTNAATGAAGTTCTCAATCGTTCTGGNGTTTCTCCTCGTCGNGTTTCTTCTTCCTTAGTTAAGAAAAATGGNAAACCTACNACTCGATTAGAATTAATNGTCNATCAAATTAGAGAAGTACTCTCAGAAGCAATAGATGCAGGCGGTTCNACACTNCAAGATTTTCGTGGTGTTTCAGGAGATGATGATTTAGGTTGGTTTCCTGTAAATTTTAGAGTATATGGNAGAGAAGGTGAAGCTTGCCTCAAACCNGGATGTTCGGGTNTTGTTACAAGAATAGTCCAATCTAANCGTTCTACATTTTATTGCNCNANATGTCAAAGATAAGAAAACNCTACTTCTTCTTCTTATNNGACATCAATAGTTAAGTTTACAATTTCTCGGAGNCGGTCTATGACCACACCNACATCGAATGCAAAGATGGCTTCNGAGTTCATTGGAACCTTCTTTTTGACTATGACNATATTTATCGCCGCNGTTCTTNGNTNAGGNGNTTCCNTNGCACCNTTTGGTATTGCAGCAACTCTNATGGTGATGATTTATGCNTTAGGNCATATTTCTGGAGCACATTTNAATCCAGCAGTATCTATTGGTTTATTCCTCAGGGGGGCTTGTTCTAAAGACGANCTTCCNTTGTATCTCGCNGCTCAATTAGCNGCAGGCGTAGTTGCTGGATTAATTGGAGTAAATCTTTTNGCTGGTGATGTAACAATCACCTGCATTTGAATTCTCGGAANTATCTAATTCTGTACTCGCAGCNGAGTTTTTGTTTACTTTTGCGTTGATGTTTGTCATTCTTCATGTTGCAACTGAGCAAGANGGTAATCCATTCTANGGTGCTGCAATTGCATTNACAGTTTTGGCAGGNGCTATTACTGTAGGTGGAATTTCTGGAGGTTCATTCAATCCTGCAGTTACCTCNATGTTGATGGTTACTGGGAAATTAGCAGTTGCAGATTGTTGGATGCATNTTCTTCCTCAATTGGTAGGTGCGATTGCAGCAGTCTATGCATATCGATTCACAATGACTAGTGAAGANGNAGAANAGTAATCACATATTTCGACGGAATTTACCNCCTGTTTCGAATAATGCATTGGTAACTTGTCCGACNGTACAGTGTTCNACTATTTCCATCATTACTGAGAATAGATTTTCTCCATTNCGTGCTGCATCTTTTAATTTCNGTNAGACCNTCTTCAGCAGCTTCAGAATGTTTTNCTTGGAAATCTCTNTTTCTTTCAATTACCATNTTCTTTTCTTCTTCATCAGATCTAGTAACNTCCATGTCAAATGCATCTGCATTATCTGCTGTGAGGGCTTCAGCATCNGGATCTGTGAATGTATTTACGCCAATGATTGGTAGAGATCCATCNTGTTTTTTATGCTCATATAACATCGATTCATCTTGAATTCTATTTCTTTGATAATTTACTTCCAANGAACCAAGAACTCCTCCTCNACGATGCATTTCTTCAAACACCTTGAGAATTTCTTCTTCNACATGATCAGTGAGCCATTCAGCAATNAACGATCCTTGNAGGGGNTTTTCATTCTGTAACCAACCATATTCTCTACTNAGAATTAGTTGGATTGCTACGGCATCTCTGACGGTTTCCTCNGTTGGTGTTCCGAAGGCTTCGTCTCTACTGTTNGTATGTAGAGAATTGGCATTGTCAGCTAATGCATATAGNGCCTGCATAGTTGTACGNTAGTCATTCCANGTATATTCTTGAGCGTGTAGCGACCTTCCNGATGATTGAATATGNTATTTNAACTTCTGACCTCTTTCNTCNACTCCATACATTTCTNTCATACTAATNGCCCAAATTCGGCGACANACTCTNCCAATCACGCTATATTCAGGATCCATTCCATTGGAGAAGAACCATGAGAAATTACGCAAGAACTTGTTAGGATCAAGTCCTCTAGCCCTGAATAATTCAACATACGTCAAACCATTTGACAATGTTAAGGCNGCTTGAGTAATCGGATTTGCTCCTGCTTCAGCGATATGGTAGCCNGAAATTGAAACAAAGTAATGATTCCTAACTTCATTATCTACATAGAATTCAGCAACATCTCCCATTAATTTGAGTGCAGTATCAAGATTAAGCACAAGAGTATTCTGCCCCATTGACTCTTTGAGTTGGTCAGCCTGTACTGTTCCTCTAACAGTGGACAATGTTTGAGCACGGATTTTCGCTGTTTCTTTCTCATTGGGTTTTCTACCCTTTTCAGATTCAAAAATTCGAATTTGTTGACGAATAGCAACCGTGAAAAATGCTGCAAGATGCCACCAGTAATTTCCATTAATTGTCATTGATACACTGGTATTAGAATCACATAGATCGAATCCTTCGAAAAGTCGATCCATTTCATCAACTGTGCTAATACTAACACCCGATTCACATACTTTACCGAAAATATCCAATCTTTCATCAGGATCACGTCCATAGAGCGAAGGAGAATCAAATGCTGTAGATAATCGATTAAAGGGTTGGTCAGTGCAAAGGAAATGAAATCGTTTGTTAGTACGCTCAGAACTGCCTTCTCCTGCAAACATTCGAACTGGCAGTTCGTCCTTTCTTTTGAATGGGAAAACTCCTCCAGTGAAAGGGAATGAACCTGGTCGATTCTCTTTCGCAATCCATTCGAATAACTCTCCTCGGTCGTTTGTATCTGGAAGGGCAACCTTTGGCATTTGAATTCCAGAAAGAGTGCTTGAGGTTGTATCTACTGGAATTTCTTTACCTCGAACAGTGTAGGATGCTTGACCCGAACGATATGCCTTGGCATATTCGTCGAAATCGTCTAATGCCTGCCAAACGTTTTCGGGAATTTCGTTTCTCAAAGACTGGGCTTCGTTAGCTAAATCATCCGCTGCTTCGAGTTTTCCGATTTCCTTCATCCGTTCTGAAGAAGAAGATAATTGTTGTACAAGACGAACTTTTTCAGAGATACCTTGGGCAGAGGAATGGTATTCTCGAACTGTTGAAGCAACTTCTGCCAAGTATCCTTGACGTTCTGGAGGGATTGGCGCATTTCTCTTTGGTAGGCCGTCATCACCCAAATTTGGTTCTGAGGCCACAAATTTGGTATTCATTCTACTGTTTAGTAATCCGACCAAACGATACCATAGTTGATCTACTCCTGCATCCGCAAATTGTGAAGCGATAGTTGGAACGACAGGAAGACTTTCATTACTAGCATCCCACTCTTCTCTATTCCGTTTCACCTGTTTTCGAATTTCAGCCAGTGCATCTTCTGCTCCTGGACGATCGAACTTATTCAAAACAACCAGATCTGCAAAGTCTAGAGCTGCTAATTTTTCCAGCTGAGAAGGTGCCCCATACTCTCTTGTTGTGACATACACAGAGATATCTGCCACTTCTGTGATTGCATCATTTCCTTGACCGATTCCACTAGTCTCACATAGAATCAGATCGAACCCTACAGCACGACAAACATCAATCGCTCTTCCGATACAATTGGCTAATTCTTTACCGCTATCTCTACTGGCAAAAGATCTCATGAAGAGATGCTCATTTGCTAATGAATTCATTCGAATCCTGTCTCCTAATAGTGCTCCTCCTGTCTTCTTTCTAGTTGGATCAGTTGCGAGAAGGGCAATCTTCAATCCAGGATTATCTCTTTGTATTCTCAACATTAATTCATCAGTAAGGCTAGATTTTCCTGCTCCACCTGTTCCAGTTAAACCGATAACAGGACATCCATTTCCAAGTTTACTACTTCGACACTCTTCTAGTTTTGAGTTGAATAGTTTGTCGTTTCCATTTTCTGCTAATGTTAGTAATTTTGCTACTGCTCCATGGTTTGAAGCATCAATTGGGCCAGAGAGATCTGAATATCTACTACTGTCTAACAAGTCAATTTGGGAAGCAGCCTCCATCGCATTTTCAACCATTCCTACTAATCCCAAATCTCTTCCATCGTCAGGGGAGTATATTCTTGCAATTCCTGAATCTCTCAGATCTCTTATTTCTCCAGGTAAAATTGTCCCTCCTCCTCCTCCACAAAGGAATACATGTTCGAATCCTGATGCATCAAGAATCTGCTTTGTATGAGTGAACATTTCAACAGCTCCACCTTGATAGGACGTGATTGCGATTGCATGAGCATCCTCTTGAATTGCTGCCTGTGCGACTTCATCTGCTCCTCGATCGTGGCCTAAGTGTATCACTTCGCATCCTCTGGATTGGAAGATTCTTCGAAAAATTCCTATTGCAGCATCGTGTCCATCGAAAATAGCAGCTGCAGTGATAATTCGCAATGGCATCTTTCCTCCTGATGCTCGAATTGCCGGGCCATCAGGCGAACTGCCTGAGTCACTTGCCATGGGCTGTCGACTCCCTGTTCCGTCAAGAGTTCACCGGCTATTTCCTAAATATGCGATTATTTAATTTTTTAATAATAAAAATAGAAATTTACCTTATTAAATACAATAAATATTCAATTAAATTGCTTTTTTTGAATATTTTTTAGGTATATTTTATATATTCTCGCCTATTTGAAGTATCTGCCGTGAAAGAAAAGCGGATGGTGGAGAACCCAATGAACGCGAATTTAATTCCAAGCCCACTTTTGTGGGGGGATTTGGTTCGCTGTTACCGACAAATGTGAATCGTACACATTTAGAAATCGCTTGTTCGATTTCGTTCAAGCAAATTTGGAGGCATGGTGTAATGGATAGCATATGGGGTTTCGAACCCTGTGATCCCGGTTCGAATCCGGGTGCCTT
>PADI01000072.1 GCA_002702985.1 Methanobacteriota archaeon | reverse complement strand
CGTTTGAATTTACAACATCTGCATGGAATCTTAATTTCACATTAAGCCAGGGAGATGTAATTACCTTGGAAATTTCAGTAGAACATAACTGTGTAATTGGGGGTGGATTATATTTTGATAGATATGATACCGCTTCAAGAATAGAATTAGATGGAGTATTATTTTCTCCTTCGTTAGAAGCTAAAGTAGACCAGAATAAAGCTGCTAGAGTTGAATTCATCCCTGGAACTGTTTGGGGAGATGAAACAATTACAAAAACAGTTGTTGAGGTTGCAGGAACATATAATTCATGGTCAGAAACAGTTCATGGAAATTGGCAAGAAGAACAGCGATTAAGTCATTTTGAAACACCACAGAGTACACGTGTTGGTGAGGGGAATCAAACTGTATGGGTGTGGTCAGTAAATGGAACACTTGAACCCGGAATTCACATGATAGACATCTGTATGTCTTTATCGGATTTAGATCCAAATGAAGATTGCCATATGGTGATAGTTCATCGATTTATGGTTGAAGAACCAGAAGCATCGCTAGGTAGAGTGGGATATCTTGTAGCCCTTATTCCGATTACTACTCTAGTATGGTTGGGTTCTTCCTTAAGGATTGGTCCATTGCCCCTCCCAGCGTATGTTGTTCTGTTGATTATGGGGTTAGCAGTAATGATCCCTGCTGCAAGCCTACCTGAAATCGACATTGGAGAAGTAAGGGACGAATCTGCAGCACCTGGATTTAATTTATTGAGTCACTCAGGCACATCATACAGCATTAATGACCTTCTGGAAGGAAATGATGCGTTAGTTCTAGGAATCTTTGAAACCGATTCACCTAATGCAGAACAACAGAGGAAAGACTTTCTCAATTCTTTAGAAAGAACAGATTCTATCGCTTTTGCACAACTTGCTACTGGAGAGGATGTTAGAGCCATAGATATTGATGAACATGCATCAAAAGTAAATGGAACATGGCCAATATTATTGGATGAAAAAGGAGCAGGAATCGCTTCTCAATTCCCAAGTGGAGCTACTGATTCTATCCTCATTGTTGATAAGGCAGGATTCGTATCGGAATGGGTTCCAGGATCAGTAGGAAGTGATACTATAGTCGAAATGGTTGATTCAGCAGGAACAGGTTCGGGAAGAAGTGCAATCGATCTTTTCTTAGGAGTATTCATCGGTGCTGGTGCGATCCTACCTCTAATACTTCTTTCACTTCCTAGAAGCAGAGTAGAACCTCCTGAAACTGTAATGATTCCAGGTGCAGGAATATTAGGTACAATGGGTGCCAACGCGATTGGGTTCGGAATTTTGGCATTCCCAATGTCAATTTTTGCACTTATTCTTAGAGGAAGTATGTGGCCATACATAGAGGTTATTTTGGCCGTTTGGATGATTTCAAGTGCAATCCAGATGCTTCGAAAAGGTAGTGTCCTAGAAGTCACTTGGATCACAAAAAGAATTCATTCAAAATTACCGGAAAGTTACCAACAATGGAGAGATTTTGATTCATTTTCCGAGGATGCATCTATTGGGTTCTGGTTTGGATGGATTTCATGGATCGTATATCCTCTACTAATCCCTCAAACCGTAGCTGCTCCAATTTGGACCGGATTATTTGGGATTTTTATCGGGATTACTTCGCTCATTTTCCACTTATGTATAGCCGGAATAATTGGTCTGACTTTGAGAGCAATTGCTGGAATCGCAGGAAATATTTCTGTTAGTTTAGGTCGTTTTAGTGCAGGAGCAAGACCTAGGCTGTGGGGAGCTACATCGTTGGTTCTAGGGGTTTGGATATTCCTCTACCTAATACTCGGTCAACTCATGGCCCGTTTAGGATGAACTCTTGGAACGGGAAAATACAGACATCGATAAAGGGAATTACTCCCGCTTGCTAACATGAGAGGTACCTCTGCATGGGTGGTAGTTTCAATTATACTGGTTCTAATTATTGCTCTAGCTCCTGAACCGATACTAGAAGAACAGACGGAAGAAAGAACGGTTCCTGATCTTCCAATCTCACCTTCCCCCCCATGTCCGGAAGGGTCAGATTGTGCTCAAGTCCGCGCATGTGATCCAACAAACGAATTTATCCCTCCAGTTCTAACTCAAGAATGGAATGCGAATGGTTCGTTCCGAATATTCTCTTCCCCCAATCTAGTAGACCTGAATAATGATGGGACATTAGATGTAGTAAATGGAATGGGTATAGAAGAGCAAGAGGTTGGTGCTATAATTGCCCTAGATGGGAAAAATGGCACCCATTTGTGGCAATCTAATGCAAATGCTGAACTCTTTGCCACTGCTCAATTTAAGGATCTGAATAAAGATGGTCATGAAGACATTATTCTAGGAGGTAGGAATCATCAACTTTTGGCAATAGATGGAATTTCAGGCGAAACAATTTGGACTTTTGATGATGCAAATAATGACGCAAGTGAATGGTTTCAATTCTATACGGGACAATTTATCCCAGACAGAAATGGCGATGGAATTGAAGATTGGTTGACATCTAACGGAGGTGACCCCTCTAAAGGACCCGGAGAGCCTCGTTCTAATGGTTTCATGATGATTATATCGGGTGCTACTGGACAGATTCTATCCTATGCTCCAACTCCCGATACAAGAGAAACATACATGTCACCGATAGTATACCAACCACATCCCGAAATGGATGTAGAAATCATCTACGGAACAGGTGGAGAAACTTTCAGTGGGAGTCTATGGTCTACCTCCATAGAGGCGATAGAATCAGGAGATATTTCAAATTCAATAAGACTCATTGAAGCTACACAAGGTGTGGAGAAAGGAGTAATGGCTCCTCCGGTAATCGTTGACATCACGAACGATGGAATTCTCGACATTGTGGCGCCCACTTTCGACGGTAGGGTAGTGGCTATAGATGGGCGAAATTATAGCAATATATGGACAATTGAGGTACGCGAACACGCTTTTGATGGTAATGCCTCAGATATTGAATCATATGCTTCACCAGCTGTTGGATATTTTACAGACGATGCAATTCCAGACGTGTTTGTTCATTTTGCAATAGGAGCGTTTCCAGACTATTTTTCTTCAACTAGTTTGATGATTGATGGAGGAACTGGAGAAATTATCTGGAAGAATGACTCTAGTCACTCAGGATTCACTAGTCCGCTTGCAGCCGACATGAACGGAGATGGTAGAGATGAAGTTCTGATGATCAGAGGTGGGGGACAGATGTTTGAAAATACAGGAGAATTTTCTTTTTACCATGATATAGAAATCTTGGATTCATGCACAATGTCTCATGAGTTACTAATCCAGCGCGACAGAATGAGCATAGGGACTCCGGCTTTGGCAGATATCGATGGAGATGGAATTTTGGATTTTATTGCTACTGAAACGTCAGGATATTCTGGAGCCGATTGTAGTATAATTCGTTGGAGTTTAGGAGTAGAACCGCCTGAATCAATATCTTGGGGATCATACTTAGGAACAAACACTGATGGTGTTTTCTCAAATTAAAGTTACAGACCTCTCCAGTCGTCAAATAAGATAAGACACTAGATTTGCGATATCAAATTGCGTAGGACTGAAAGAGGATTGTTTGCTTTGGTTACTCCACTCGCTAGAAGGACGCCTTCGGTTCCGAGTTCTATTGCTCTAGCCACATCGTCACCATTCTTCACTCCCGCACCACAAAGAACACGGACGTTAGGGTTGACTGCTTTCACTGCATCAGCAGTTCCTGATACAATACCGGGGTCCGCGGTAGTTACACTGATATCTCCTCCAATAAGTTCAGGAGGTTCTACTGCAATAAATGTCGGAGAAAGAGCAGCCAGAGATTTAGCTTCATCGATATCTGCCGCGCATGCACATACAGGGAAGTCATTGGGAAGTTGAGCAAGTAATTTCTCTACGTGGTCCAGATTGACTTTGTGTTCTGCATGATTGATGATGGAACCTGTTGCTCCACGCTCCATAGCCGTCTGAGGATGTAGCCAACCAGTGTTTGAGCCCCAATCAATTGGATCCAGATGTTGAGTCCAAACCCCTAGATTGGGCGCAGCGGCCTTGATGGCACTCAAATCGAATGCTGAAACTACAGCAACCATTGTTGCATCTGTCGTTGCATCTACTTCCGCCATGGCTTTAGCTAGCGAAATTGCGGCCTCCCCTTGTGCTGTCTCGTAAGTCTTGAAATTGACCACAATTAGGGGCTCCATGGCGGACCCACTACATCTCCCGTTTTGAGAACACCGGCTAGAACGATTAATCCATTTGACTCCAACACTCAGGACAAACATGAGGCAGAGACCCGAGTGGACGGCCAAAGTCCTAAAACAGTTTACTGCTAATAACTCTCCTGATTTTGATTGGCTGGAAAAACCAGGAAGACACCAATTTCGATGGCGCACACTTAGAGGTAAATGGATTACTGCAAAACGTCGAATAAAAAATCATGATTCTTTTATCAAAGCTCTTGGAAAAGATGCAGCACTAGACACTTATGTTTCAACATCTCAATGGCTAGACCCAATAGATTTACCTCGATTAAGAGACAAAGAAAAGCCATCTCCTATCCTTCTTGATCATCTAGTTGTTTTCGATATAGATATAGAACCTTTTTCAAAAAACAATTTAGAAAAGGCTAGGAAAGCAGCAATAGAATTGATTGAATGGATTAAAGAAAATGTGTCATATCTATCTCTTAGTCATGCAACATTTTCAGGAAGTAAAGGTTTCCACATTTTCTATAGAGACGAAGATAGAAGCAAATTTTCAATTGCAAATCCTAAAGAAAGAGAAGAGGAAGTAAGAACTCAAAGGAAAGAATTATTGAAACAAGTTATTGAAGCCGGACATCCAGTAGATCCGTTGGTCACTGCAGATACTAGGAGAATCATCCGATTACCTGGGACAATTCATGGTGGAACAGGATGGATTTGTACGAAAGTTAAGATTGAAGATTTAGAAAAGCCACTCAAGGAGTGGATTCATTCAATCCCAAAACATGATTTGGCCATTCGAATGCCTCGATGGAATCTGCGATTCCCAAAATTAAATTTCAAACGAGAGAATAGTATTCAAAAAATAAACAAAAAGAGTGGATATTCAATACATCTTCAAGTTAGCACTCAGGTTCCTGGAACCTCAGATAGGAATGTAATAATGGCTAGAATTAGTGGCACCTCTGAACAAATCACTAAAAGAATTGAAAATATAATTATTTCACTAAAAAAAGTAGGTATCGGGCCTTGCGCCGTTTGGACCGATAAAGAAGGGGCATTGATTATGGTTCCTCGAGCAATTCCTAATTCAATGTTAGAAAAGAATGCTAAGAGAATGGGAATAGGTAAATTGGGATATTCAATAAAGAAAAAAGGCCATTCATGGGTCAATATGACTCCTTCAAATCTTGAATTAATGCAAGATTCTATTGAACCTAGAGGAATTTATTCTTTAGATGAAGGCAAGAAATCCGGTCATCCTTGGTCAAATGCTCATCTTCATCTCGCTGAACAACTGGGGCATTCTTTCTCAATAGCAGATGGCGAAATAGCAGGAACTCCTCAAGTAAGTTCCAGAATAGTGAAAATACGGTGAAATATTCATAGACATCTAACTTAGGACATATCTGACCTCAACGGAGCCTAAGGGCAATGACGAGTAGCCTGCTGCGCAGGCTGGGTATCGTGAACCCAAACGCATCGGCGCGAGAGGTCCGCGCCGATGCAATCTAACGAAGTGAAAAAAAATGTCAGATAGAAGCGACCAATTGCCACTTTTCATTCATTGGCCCGTAGCAATTATAGCATCTGTATCTGGATTAGCTTTTGCCATTCTAATGGGGTCGAGTACAGTTGCTCAAATTTCTACTGAACACTGGGAAAACACTACTGGTATAGTTGAAGACTACGAAATGATCTGCATTGACTATGAAGACAACGTTTGCGGTGCTTGGGAAGAGGATATTGTTTACTCTTACAACATAAACGGTAAAGCGTATACGAATAATGAAATCAGCCTATCTTGGAGAACACCAGATTATGGTGTTGAACAACTTTGCGAAAAATATGGTTGGTGGTCTTGTGATGGTATTCAAATTGGTGATGAAATTGATGTTTTCTTTAATCCTGAAAATCCAAGTGACTCAGTTCTATTATCGGGATGGGATGGAATAGATTTTGGCGATTTCATAATCCTAGGATTCTCTACGATGATACCTCTCTGTTTATTGATTACCGCTAGGCTCAAGGGAAAAATATCTGATGGAATAAATGAATGGAAAGAAATCGTCCAAACAAGAGAAAAAATGACGGGAAATATGAATAATCCAAATGTTAGACCTTGGATTAATCAGAGTTATCAACCCACTCAGCATAAATCACTTAGTTACACCCAATATGGGATCAGTCCTTCAAGAATGAGAGGGTACAATTCAGCTATAGCATACTTGTCCCTGAATGATAGTATGGATGAAAATACTGTTAAGACATTAGTACAATCAAATTTTGGGATTAGTGCAAACGACGCAGCAAAATTTGTAGAATCAACGTATGTGAAGGCAATTTTATTCCCAAATTCTATTGAAAATGGTGGGCAAACGCCACCTTTACCTTCAACAATAGCTTCTGAACCTATTTCTAAAAATTTTATTTCAGAAGACGAAATTTCTTCTCAAGAAATTCAAAGTCAATTGATTTCTAACTTTCAAGTAGCAATCCAAGAAGCAATCGATCTGCAAGAATATACACCTTCTTCTGAACCTTCTATTGACCCGAACAAAGAAACTTGTTCTCATCCAAATTGCAAAAATGAAGTCTCATTTTATTCCTTCCAATGCTTCAGTTGTAGAAAGAAATTCTGCGACGAACATAAAGGCGCATCAATTCATTGTGCAGATTGTGCGTAATAATTCTCTAGATGAATACATTCTTTTCATGTTTCGACCAACTCGGTGCCATTCCAGAAAGTTTAGCTTCCTCTATCATTTCCTTACCAGCTTTACTATGACCAAACATCAATTCACCAGGACTTACCAGCATATTCCAATATATTTTAAAAATCTCAGTTCGGATTCTTGGGCGACAAAATATCTTGGGAACTGCATGTAGCATTACAGGCTGTATTCTTTCTTTGACACCCTCTTTGGGATCAAACCACCAAGGAAAATACCTTGAGAGAAATGTCTGAATCATTATGGGATCTAGGAATTTTGAAGAACGTGGAATTACGTATCTTGGTTTTTTGTCTAGGGGTCCCAAAACCTCGGATAATGCTTCACAGAATATCTCTGATTGTTCTTCACTACAACCTTCTAGGTGAACTCTCATCCAACCTCCTTTTCTTTCTCCACCTTGAATAGAAGTATCAGCAGGTAAAAGTTCCAACTTAATCATACTCTGAACAATTACAGATGCAATGGCTTCAATCAATGACCCATCGGTCCATTTCGTAGGGCCAGTCAATGGCCATTCATCATCTCCTCCCCCCTCTGATTTTAGCTCAATTGCTGACCTAGGTACTGCGTCAAATGGCTCTCCTATTTTCCACAGTTCTCTTACTTTTGAACGAGTTCTCGACCTGTCCAGCATATCTCTGTTAAATACTGCCATTCCTTCACTAACTGCTTCTTCAGGAACTTCAGTAAATGCTGGATGAACGTGTCCAACTCCTTTTTCAATTGCAGAATCGTCACAAACTCCATACAAGTGCTTATGCTTCTTTTTGAAACGATCATAATCGTCAAATCCCTTGGCAAACTCTTCTGCAACACAAATGATGTCCCAATTATTCGCAACCTTTTCCGGCCATTCACTATCTAGCCTGATAGAACGACCTCTCAACTGATTGATACTCATTTCTGTCGTTACTGAAGTTAAATCAACCAAGACATTGATTCTCGATGCATCCCAGCCTTCGCCAAGCAGTCCACGAGTACCTACAATACAATTTGTAACACCCATTTGGAAGAGTTCAGTAATCATTTCAATGTAATATCGTGGTATCCAATCTTTTCCTGATCCCCTAATATCATGATAGGGGCCTTCCATGACATCAATTAATTCAATCTTCAATTTTTTTTGCTCTATCCAAGAACGACATGCTGAAATAAATTCATCGACAAGGTCGTCATCAACGAGTACAGTACTTCCTGTCATCAACACTGGATTGAGATAATCCGTTGCCTCATCTTGTACAATTGCCCTAAATGCAGCTACTGCTCCACCTGCTTGGGAATCAAGAACTCCATCTACAACTGCCATCGATGACGTCTTCTCAAAATCAGTAACTATTACTGCCCGAATCATTGAACCCAAGGCTTGCATTTCACTTCGAAGGATGTTCAACAATGCATCTAATTTGGCCTCAGAATAAGCCATTATACGGCCAACTGGAGATGCAGCAGGGCGGACGCCAGTCTCAGTAATCTGTCGACCTAAAAGTCTGAATCTAGAAACTGCTTCCTTGGCCAATTCGTGGTCCTTAGGGCTTTTCGAAAGACGTAACCCTCGTCGCACATAACGCTCCACCATAGTAGTATACATCTCTAAATCAGGAACCTGTTCTGCACGAATAGCATCAGTAACGTCAGGTACACCTTCTGGAAGAGAGTATCCACTATCCTCAAGATGTCGCCTTGCTGTATTCAAAAATTTATTTCCAGATGATTCGTCAGGTACTGTTGGCCATCCCTTGAAATCAACTCCTGCAACTTCTTTGGGCTTCTCAACCCCCTCTAACAACCATTCATTCATTGGAGGGATTCGGTCAGAATCGTCTGGGTCTCTTTCTGATTGTAATAATTCTAACAGTTCCTTGAATTCCTGATCAACCTGAGCGATATACTTCATTTCCTTAGCAGTTGGACGAACAAACTGAACTAAGTCTTGATATGGTGCAAGATTTGAATCTCGAACTAAAGCAGGAATCGGAACATGATAATCAACTTCTCCTAATAATGAGAGATATCTGTCTCTTGATTCTAACTTTGCTTCATCGGGAGGTGTTGCCGTTAAACCAAGAATAACAGGGTCTCCAAAAAAATCCTTTAACGTAGAAAGAATATTTCCCCAGTGGTGCAATAAATGATGACATTCATCAAGAATTATCAATCCTACTCCTGCCTCTTTTAATCTATTCACATGTCCTCTTGAAGCAGAATGTAATTCCCAAAGAGGGTCATTTGTTGATTCTGATTCTTCCCTTGCTTTTTTTCTATAGACCGACATCCTGTTAGCAAAATATTCTGGATTTCGCTCACATAAATCATTTTGCCAAGCCTCTGCTGAAACCCAGTCATTAGCTTCGCCATCCTGGATTAATTTTTCAGCCCACAATTCACGGGCGAAGATATCAATTTCCTGATTTCCCCGAATTGGCATTGTCAAAGATTGATATGTTAATGATGTAAGCAATCCAGGCCTCAAAGGGTCTGTACTAATTTCTTCATCCTTTCCATCCAGATCGAATAAAGAGGTTCTGGCAGCCCATTGAGCTTGAATCGCAGAATTCGGAGAAAGAACCAATGTCCTCTCTCGAATCATATCTGACCAAACATACAATCCTAAAACTGTCTTTCCAGAGCCAGGTGGCGCAACAATATGTAGCCTCTTACTTCCCTTGTCTAATTCTTCTTTAATCACTGAAGAGGCAGCTACTTGAGAGGGGCGGAGTTTTCCAGCAAAGTGGATATTCCCGAATGATGGGTCTCCCATGTGCTATCGATCTGAAACCTGCATAAGTGCGTGTCGATGATTAATTGTTAGGGAAAGATCCGCCCTTTTGCACATATCCTGAGGGAATCTTAGCGTCAAAATCAACGACGACATCAATTATTTCTACATTAGAACCAATTTCTGTATTCTTTCCAATCATGCAACCTTCTACTACTGAATCAGAGCCAACTATGCATCCATCCAAAATAGCAGAATTGCGGATTCTTGCACTTTCCTGTATTGAAACATCCTTTCCAATGGATGAACCTTGCACATTATCGCTTATGTCTGAACATGTCCAATTCGTTCTATCAATTACACCAGATTGGTGTTTAGAGTTAGAAATCGAGGTTTGTACCGCCTCGATATANGATGAGGGCGTTCCAGCATCAACAAACCATCCTTCAAACGGGAATCCACTTAATCGGCCAGATTCTGCAACNTTTGGATAAACATCTCTTTCAATACTGAATGCTCCGTTTGGCATCATTTCAAATAATTCTGGTTCTATTAGATATGTACCTGCATTGATTAGATTGGAGTAGGCTTCTTCTTTAGGTGGTTTTTCTTGGAATCGACATATTAAGGAGTCTGATTGGTCGAAATCTGCAACTCCATATCTGGAAGGATCTTCTACTTCCCATAGAGAAATCGTTGCCAAAGAACCACTATTTTGGTGCTGTTCAAACATTTCAGCTACCGACAAACTAGTCAGAAGATCTCCGTTGATTACACAAAAAGTTCCTCCTGTCAAATATTCTCTACAATTTGCAATGGCTCCTCCAGTACCAAGAGGTTCTGTTTCTTCAACAATCAAAACTTCATATGGNAAATCGAGTAAAGAAAAATGTTCTCTCATTTTCTCGACTCCATATCCTGCAGCAATTAACACTCGATCTACTAAATCTTCAGGCAACACATCTACAACATGTTGAATCATCGCTCTATCCAAAATAGGCACTAATGGTTTAGGCATATGAAGAGTCCAAGGACGTAGACGTGTCCCAAAACCACCTGCTAACACGACCACATCCATAAGCCTCGGACAGGGCCATCTCTCATGTGCATTATCCCTAATTTCCTAATTTTGATACGCGGTCATGGTTAAGGACATGTTTTAGCAGAAGGGGTGTCAGGGACTACGATGAACATCCACGAATATCAAGGAAAGAGACTATTTCGAGAGGCAGGAGTAGCTGTTTTGGACGGCAGGCATTGTACCTCTGTAAATGATGCACTGGAAGCATATGATGCACTAGGATCGAAAGTGGTAGCAGTAAAAAGTCAGATTCACGCTGGAGGAAGAGGAAAAGGTATCTTGTACTCTCCAGAAAACCGAGATTTGGTAATGGAAGGAGGAGTAAAAATTGCATTCTCGAGAGAGGAAGTNGAAACTTATGCTCAAAAAATCTTAGGAAACATACTGGTAACCAAACAAACCGGAGAAGAAGGGAAACTAGTCAGACACCTATATGTCGAATCAGGATGCGATATTGCTCACGAATACTATCTTGCCATGCTAGTAGACAGAGAAGAAAAATCGGTACTAATTATGGCATCAACTGAAGGCGGAATGGATATTGAAGAAGTTGCAGAAAACAATCCCGATGCAATTCACAAGGTATGGGTCGATGCTCATGCTGGACTAATGCCTTTCCAGACTAGAAATTTGGGCGCATCACTAGGACTTTCAGGTGCTTCTCTCAAATCATTTTCTAAGATGTTGCCTAAATTGTATCACGTTTTCATTAGCAATGATTGTTCAATGGTAGAAATTAATCCATTGGTGAAAACTGCGGATGACCAAATAATTGCTCTTGATGCCAAAGTAGGTTTTGACTCGAATGCCGAATTTAGACATAATTCTTCATGGGATGAAATGAGAGATATGTCAGAAGAAGAAGAAACAGAAATTAGAGCTAGTGAAGCCGGTTTATCGTATGTAAAACTAGATGGAAATATTGGATGCTTAGTCAATGGCGCAGGATTGGCTATGGCTACTATGGACGTTATTCAACTATATGGAGGAGAACCTGCAAACTTCTTAGATGTAGGCGGTGGAGCAAATGAAGAACAGGTTACTACTGCTTTCAGTATAATTTTAGAGGATCCAAATGTCAAAGGCATATTAGTGAATATTTTTGGTGGAATTATGAGATGCGACATTATTGCACGTGGAGTAATTGCTGCAGTTGAAAATCTCGGACTTGAGGTCCCATTAGTTGTCAGATTAGCTGGAACAAATGTGGAGACAGGTAAAGAAATTCTTGCAAGTAGTACTTTGAACATCCATCCTGCTGATGACTTAGCAAGCGGTGCGCAACGAATAGTCGAACTGATTGGAGGTGGAAACTGATGTCTGTCTGGATTAATGAAAATGCGAAGGTAATTGTACAAGGAATTACTGGTAATCAAGGTCAATTCCATTCAACAAAAATGGCAGAGTATGGAACTGATATTGTTGGAGGTTGTACTCCAGGAAAGGGTGGACAAACCGTTGATTTAGGTGTAAGAAAAGTCCCTGTTTGGGATTCAGTTCAAGATGCTATAATAGAGACAGATGCAGATGCATCGATAGTATATGTCCCACCTCCATTTGCTGCTGGAGCAATAATGGAAGCTGCTGAAGCTTTTGATAGAATCAAAGGAGAAGGTGTTATCGTTTGTATTACTGAAGGAATTCCAACTCTAGATATGGTCAAAGCGGTTGCTTATGTCTCGGATAGACCTGGTGTTCGATTAATTGGGCCCAACTGTCCAGGAATTATTACACCAGGTGAAAGCGGTGGTGCAAAACTGGGTATCATGCCAGGACATATTCATGCCAAAGGAAGAATTGGAATTGTCTCGAAGTCAGGTACACTAACTTACGAAGCAGTTGCTCAAACAATGAGTATTGGAGAAGGCCAGTCTACTTGCATAGGAATTGGTGGAGATCCAGTTAATGGAACTGGATTTATTGATTGTTTAGCCGCTTTTGAAGCTGACCCGCAAACCGAAGCGATTGTAATGATTGGAGAAATTGGAGGCACCGCTGAAGAAGAAGCGGCTGCTTGGGCTAAAGAAAATGTCACTAAACCAATCGTTGGCTTCGTTGCAGGCGCTACTGCACCACCAGGGAAAAGAATGGGGCATGCTGGAGCGATTATTAGCGGAGGAAAAGGTACAGCAGCAGAAAAATTTGCTGCATTTGAAGCCGCAGGAATTCATATCGCTAGAGATCCTTCTGTAATCGGTTCAGTTTTGAGAATCGCTCTGCAAGAAGCCGGTCTACTTGATTAATTTGGAGGGCCTTTTCTCTTAGGTCCTTTAGGACCGCTAGGAGGTCCTCCCTTCTTTGGACCACTCGGTGGACCGCCCTTCTTTGGACCACTCGGGCCTTTGGGGCCACTAGGAGGACCTCCACGACTAGGGCCCTTGGGACCACCTGGAGGACCGCCACGACTAGGGCCCTTCGGACCACCTGGAGGGCCGGCACGACTGGGTCCCTTAGGACCACTTGGAGGACCGCCACGACTAGGGCCCTTAGGACCACTTGGAGGGCCGCCACGACTGGGCCCCTTAGGACCACTTGGAGGGCCGCCACGACT
>PADI01000071.1 GCA_002702985.1 Methanobacteriota archaeon | reverse complement strand
GAGGTTCTTGCGGTTCTCAACGGTCATGCCTAGCATCAACTGAGGCGAAGGTTGCGGGCCAAAATCGCCCTCTTCCATTTTTAGACCATCCCAAACGGCTAAGAAATCTCCCTTTGGGATTTCCATTAACTCCTCCAAAGTGAGACCGATCATTGCCTCAGCCTGAGCGACCATCTCCTCGATATCTCCAGTGGCCAGAAGTTCGGGAAGTACATGCTTATTCATCATTTCCCGCATTGGTTTCATATTCATGGCGAAACCCATAGCCATAATTGAATTATTCGGGATGAGGTCTACCAGTGCCTTGTCCAAGCCTCCCCTACTCAAATCTCCCTCAATCAGCTCTGTTTCATTGTATTCAACAGCAGCCATATCCATACGGCCCGCTTCAAAATTCATGGTGAGGGCGTAGGCAGCATTTTTACTAAGCTTCTCTGTAAGTCCGAACCCAAACGCTTCTTCAGCTCCAGGTATAGAGGACATCAGACCCATAATCTGATCATATTCAATCCATGCAGACATATCGGCCTTGGTGCTGAGTAGAGATACAAGACGTTCATCTTTGATCTTTGCCTTACGATTGATCGTCTTATCCAGAAGGTTGGCAATTTTCTGCATTTGTTTGGGATCGCTGCTGCCCACGGCCACCATTGCCTTGGAAGTCCAACCGATGGTCGCGGGAGCGCCGGGCATACTGAGTTGGGTGTAGCCCTCTTGTGCTGTCTTAATAAGCGGTAAACCTGCTTTAGCCGTGATGAGATCGATTGCCTTGTCCAAGGCTTTGGCATCCTTGAGAGAAGTGATTAAGCCTCCGGTTACAGTAGGCTCACCAAATTCCTCGGCTGGAGCACCAAGTTTGATGAAGATATGTATTGGCTCGCCAAGATCAATGCCACTGGCTTCGGGATCATCAAGGATCTTGAGAGCGAGTTCATTGTCAACCATCTCGGCTTTTGCCATTTTAACGAGGTCAGACTGAAGGAATTCTTCATAACCGCCTTTTTTCAGCAAATCCCCAATGCGTACGGACATAATAGCGGTGGCGTCCTTTGGTAGATGGCGCGTGTTATTCGGTAGTTTTACCTGAGCATTGGCCGAGCCTAGGCAAATGTTTAAAGTGAGAAGGGCGGCGACAAGCCAGCCCGATGGACTTGCGGTGTTTTGCATGCGTTGATTTTACGGTTGTGAATAACTAGGGCGAGTTATTTTTTGATAAATTCGCCAACTCCATGCGTGATAAGCTACAATTGAAGATGTGAGGTGTTTAATATTTTGCTATATTTTTGCTGGGTTGCTGGGTTGCAGTAAAAAGAAAAATGCGCCGGTGGATTCTTTTGAAGTATTTGATTCACAAAAACCCGCAAGACCTGAATTAGAGGTATATGAAGAAGTTGGGTATTGGGAGCAAGAGAATAGGGTTAAAACCAATAATAAACAGGCGCAGCTTACAAGCGCCTCAGTGAATGTTCGAAGAGGGCTTAAAGGGCATTTTGTTATTCTCGAATCTAAAGTAAGCGCAGGAAAGGAAGAAAAATATAATCTTATAGTAAAATACTATAATGATTTGGTTGAGGTGAATAATTATGAGTGTGTTTGGTTTCAGGACGACGGGTTGGTTCAGGGTTTTACAGGGAGCTGGGAATCTGAGCGTGCTCGAATGACTTGGCAGTTAAATTTCCCCAAAAAATTACCTAAAAGCAAATTTAGTATGGAGGAGATATATCCGAAATATGGAGAGAGAATCTTTAAATTTAAAATAGAAGAAGGGGGTAAGTTGATTTCCGGAGAAAGCAAGGCGGTGTATATGGGGGAAGGGTTTCGGAGACCGAAGAAGCGATATCCAAAAATAGAACTTTCTCGGTTAGGTAGTGAGGGTTACTGGAATGATTACGAAACTGTGCGATTCTCCGGGGAAACAATTGAGCTGAAGGGGCAAAGTCGGCAGAGGTTTTCCAGTAGCGGTCTTTGCATGATCAGTGAGGGTGTTAAGTATACTGAAGGAGCTCCTGAATATTATATGTGGGTAAAAACTTGGGACTCAGAACAGAAAATTTATAGAATGGCTAGGTTTTTCGAGAGCGGCCCTGCACATCATTATGTCGGGGATTGGTTGGCTCCTTTAAAAACAATCAAGTGGGTTTCTGTTGAACCGCCAGGGGCAATAGAAATTATGGAAAGGCTGGAGCAGTCTTCTAAGAGGTCATGGACCTATACCGTATGGGATGGTAATAAAACGAACACAGGAAAGGGAGTGAGTAACTTTGTTAAATGATGTCGCTCTAATTATTAACGTCAGGCAGCGCTTCCCTTAGCACTTGGGCCGCTGTAGGCAGAATCAAGTCCAGGTGATGTAATTGATCATTGATTTTGCGAACTGCAGATTCTTGCCCACGCTCAATTAATCGTCGGCACCAGTTTGCCACAGCTATGCTTATGGTCTTTTCTCTATTGCAGTAAGAAAGGGCTACAGATTCACCGGTCATCAATTGGCAAATCATTCGGGCTGATTCATTCAATGGATTATCACTCGATGACGGGGCTTCGAAGAATGGTAAGGCTTCTTTGAACTGTCCAGCCGAGAGCAGGGCAATCGCGCGTTGCTTGCGGATCTCAGGATGTTTGTGATCCTCTTGGATGGCGCAATCGGTCCAGCGCAAGGCGATGTCCGCGTCGGTCAGGTGCCCATTGACAATCTGGCTGCCCAACGACCAAAGTGTTACGTTCATTGTTCCCAATTGAATTGCTTCGTGCAGTAGTTCAATTGCTTCTTCCGGCCGGCCCTCCTGCGTGAGCAGCCGGGCAAAATCGTGGCGGACGCCAGCATGGTCTGGCTTTAAATTTAAAGCGGTCCGGTACTGTTCCAGTGCCTCGCTTGACTGATTTTGTTTGGCCAAACAATCGGCCAGTAAATGATGCGGAGCCGCGCCTGTGGAGCCGGGGAATGGCGCGCAATAAGNCTGCTCGTTTTGCTGGGCAATGCATTCGCGGAGCGGATCCAGGGCATCCTCCACCCGTCCACTTTTGAAGAGTGCCAGAGCGTACATGAACAAGATGGAACTAGTGGGGCCGCAATTTTGTGCAAGCTGGCTTTCAGCGGCTTCGATCAATTCCTCATGGAGTTCGGATTGAAGGAGTAAGTTACATAACACGCTGACTAATCGTTCCCGAACTTCCGGCGATACTCCATCTTCGGGATAATCTGAAACCAACTGAAAGGCNTCTCTATTNTTTTCTANAGCCATTTCAATNTCACCGCGATTATATAAATCGAGGGCNTAGCTCATCAAAAGTGTTGGTTCTTTTGGGTTGTCCTGCAACGCACGTTCCAGAAGCTGAATGTTGCGCTCAATCTTGTTGCGGCTTTGTTTCACTTCTTCCGCGTAACCGTAATGGTCAATGCATGTTTTTCCGAAGCTGGTTTCCATCTGCCAATCATTTGCACGTACGCTGGCCGAAGAGAATAATTGTTCATGGATGATTCCTGTAAAATGGATGCCAGGGGCATTTCGAACAAGGCGAGGCACATAGTGCCAAGCATCTGCCATCGGCTGATATCCTCCTTCAGCTGCCGGTTCAAGATGTGTGCAATGAATACGGTAGCCGATTACATTTGAGGTAGCCGTGTCTATTTGAAGCCCGTTGCGCCCTTCTGGTGTTAGGACTTCATCTGCATCCAGAATTAGCACCCAATCACCGCGAGCTTTTTCTAGAGAAAAATTTCGAGCAGCGGCAAAGTCATCACACCATTCGAAATGGTGGATTTCGGCATCATGCGTACGGGCAATTTCGACAGTCCGATCAGTTGATCCGGTATCGACCACGACGATTTGATCGGCAGTGCCCTGCAAAGATTGAAGGCATTTATCTAAAAAGCGTTCTTCGTTTTTGACAATTAAACAGGCTGTAATGGAGGGTTTAACCTTGAGGGGGGGTAAAGCGGGCCAATTAATGGATGAGGTAGTGCAGTTGGATTTATTTTTCAGAGAATCCAAGGCCTGTGTGCAAACCTCCCATTTGGGAGTTAATAGGGAGAGTCGCTTGAGGCAAACCAGTGCTTGTTGCTCATCATTTGCGTCGAGTGCAATTTCTGTCAAGTGGAGGTATGCTTCCGGGTGGAAAGGTCTGAGCCCGATCGCATCTAAGGTGCAATTCCACGCATCCAAATGCCGCCCTTTGGCAAGTAGCTCCTGTGCCTCGAATAAGTTGCCGATGGCGACTGCGCCTACAACGGTTTCCTGTGTTCCGTTCTGTGTATCTGAGTGGGTAATTTCCGTGGTTGGCTCAACGGATTGTTCAGGCGGTAACGCTTTCAGGTTGTCTGCAGCGATTTCATTATAAGGATCTAACTCGAGAGCTCGCTTGAAACACGCCCGGGCGGTTTCCATGTCTTCTTCATGATGAAAGCAGACCCCGAGTGCCAAAATTATTTCAATATCCTCGGGGCTGGTTTCAATGAGTTGAGTATATAGTTTTGCCGCTTCAGCATATTTTTCCGATTTAAAGTTAGCTGATGCGAGTAGTTTAAGTGCCTGAGGGTTTTCGGGTGCTAATTTCAAAACGTGCTCAAGGTGGTTCTCAAAAAGTGAATAATCCTCCAAAACAAAAGCTGCGGTTGCCACCTGAAGGTGGTTTTCTGAGTCTTCAGGTTTCAATTCCACTTTTTTGAGAAACGCTGTTAGTGCTCCTTCAGCATTGCCTGATTGAAAGTGGAGGTTGCCCAGAGCATTTAGTAAATGCAGGTTTTCTGGATACGCCTGAATACCATCAGTGAGCAGCTTTAAGGCATCGGGAATTTCACCGTTCTCCAGTTTTGTTTCGATCTCCAGAATGTAATCTTCAGCCGATTGTTGAATTGGCAAACTGGTTTCGGCGTTTTCTTCATCTAATGTTGGCTCAATGTTTGGGGCCTCCCATTCAGTGACGCCGAGCGCCTGCAAATTTGTAATGGCTGTTCCATTTTCAGGATCCAGCATCAGGACTCGCTTGAATGATTCTGCAGCGGCCTCTTTTTCATCGCCCATGAATAAACATTTCCCCAAGGCCAAAAGGTTTTCGATATTCTCCGGTTCTAATTCATTGAGTTTCGAATAAATCCTACCCGCATCGTGGAACTGTTCTTGGTCTAGGTTTATTTTACCCAAGAAATGTAGCAGCCCGGAGTTTTCCGGTTCAATCTCCATGGCTATACCAATGGAATTTTCAAACTCGTCAATTTTACCCAGCTCGTAACAAGTCATGCCCAACCGAGTGTAGGCATTGGCGTTGCTTGGGTTTATTTCAATTAATCGACGGAATTGTACGCGGGCTTCGTCGTATTCTCCCGAGGTGAATAATAGTGCCCCATAGGCCTCCACCAGCTGTGGGTTGGATAGATCCAAATGAACCGCTCTCTTTAATTCCTCCAGAGCTGCGGGTTGGTTACCGGCTTGCATGAAGAAATCCGCTTGTTCTAAGGCCGATTCGGCAGCGTTATCTTCTGCGAGATTCTGTGAGGGTTTTGCCTCTACAGTTTCACTTTGGGATTCAGACTCTGACACTGTGCAATTAGCTTCTGCACGCACAGCTTTCAAATTATCCTGAGCTAAATCATCCTGGGCATTGAATTCCAATAATTGTTCGTAGGTATTTTCGGCGCGGGCAATATCGCCGGTTTTGAACTGACAATAGGCTAGCGCATGCAGTGAATCCACAGTGATCCCATGTTTTTCGGCGATCCGTTCGTATTTGGGTATGGCGGCTTCGAATCTTTTTTCTGCAACATCTAAATCAGCCATTAATTTCAGCGCATCCCGATGATCGGGATCTAGTGCCAACGCTTTATGCAGTGCGCCAGCACAGGAATCAGAATCTCCGTCGTGAAAGGATGCAATGGCATGGTGAACGTGGTCCTCCACGTTTTCAGGATGAGCATGAGTAAGCTCTTCGAATATTGTGCGAGACCACGTGTGACGGCCAGCGAGGAAGAGTTGCGTGCCCAAGGCTCGTAGAATGGTTGGGTGCCGGTCGGTTAAGCGAAGGGCTTGGTCCAACGGTTCAATTGCTCCGTTATGATCGCCGTTCGCGTAGCAATCATCGGCCTGTTTTAATAGGTCATCCAACGGAGAGGGGGTCGCGTTATCGTTGCTCATATCGATCCTATGCACAGATTAATTTATGTAATGCAGCATATCTTGGGCCAACTTAATTTGGGTTCATGGATTTAATGGTATTTAAAAAAGTGAACCGGCCGAGGATTCCCTTGGAAATCCAACGGCCGGTATTTAACCCAACAATTAACAACTTACATCCCATTCGGCAAAAATCCTTTGTCGCCTTGGGATACTGTTTAAATGACTTACTAACCTCGCAGGAGCTGCAGGGCTGCATTCGGCAGGTTATTGGCCTGCGTAAGCATCTGCGTGCCCGATTGTACCAAGATCTGGTAACGGGCGTAATTCGTAGCCTCCGTAGCCACATCTACATCCGCCACTCGACTAATGGCCGAGGAGAGGTTCTCCTTGGTGATGTTCAACTGGTCATTGGTGAAGTTTAACCGGGATTGCACCGCACCGAGCTGCGCGCGGTCAATCGCAATCTGGCTAATGGCCGCTTTAACTGCTGTGAGTGCGGCACCAGCATTAGCCGAAGTGGTGAGATCTATACCGGTTGTGACCGCAGCGCTGTATGCGCCGGCCGTTGTACCAGCCCCCAAGTTAATCGGTGGCATTTTAAAAGTGTTTCCCTCGGAATCAACCGTCACGTTAATGGTGGTTGCCCCAAACATCGACACCGCGTTGAACTCCTTGGTGCGCGTATTATCCACATAATCCTGAAGCTGTTGAAATTCCTTTTGGTACAGATTCAAGTCAGCTTGGGATTTTGTGTTATCCTTGGCTAGCATGGCCAGCTCGCCCATGCGTCGGAGGGCTTTATCCATCGTTTTCATGAAGCCGTCCTGCGTTTGGGTAAAGGACACAGCGTTCACCACGTTACTAAGTGCGGAGTCCAGACGTTTAATCTGGGCGCGCAAACGTGAGGTTACCGCTAGACCGGCAGCGTCATCGGATGGTTTGATGATTCGTGAACCGGAACTTAATCGGCTCAGGGATTTGGACAACTCAGACTGGCTAGCATTTAGGTTGTTCGCCGTCTGGAGCGCCTCCATGTTGGTGTTAATAACCATTGTTCGTTCCTTCAGTTAGTTGTTGTTTGTTCGAGTTAAATTCCGTTTATTGGTTCTTAACTGCTAACGAGCTGTTTTTTCTTCAGTTTATCGATATTCGACCCGGCAGCGGCCAGGTTGTTTTGGCTAATTTCTTGGTAAATTTCTCTCCTCATTACGGGGACGGTTTTGGGGGCTTCGATTCCAATCCGGACGTTATCATTATCCACACGCAGTACGCTTACTGTGATGTCTCCGTTGATCACAATGCTTTCTTTAGGCTTTCGCGATAAGACCAACATGGGTTTTTTATTCCTTTAAAAAATCAGAGTTAGTTTCCCATTGGATGAGACAGCGGCAGTTCACTGGCGTTAAGCGGAACGACTTGCCGGGCTTCTCCGGTGTGTTGGTTGTAGATAATGGGTCCTTTCAAATTCACAGTGACCGTTTCATTGGGGTGATACGTTGCAATGCAAACAACTTTCGCGTCTTTGGAATCGTGAAGCTTCAGTAATTCCACATCATCATCCGAAATTTCCACACTGTAATTATCGGCGGCAAATCCAGGGGGGATCACCAAAAAACTTTGGTCGGCATCGACGCCTTTCATCCATTGAAATGGTTGAAGCTCTTCGTCCAGAATCAGCTCGAACTGGTGGTTTTGTTCGAACCCCAATAGGCCGGAAGCAAAATGCAGGGGAATGCCCGGCTTTGTTTCCAAGGCATCGGGTGCCTGGGTTTCAGTATTCCGTAAGTTATGTTCAATGGTCAGCATGGCGCGACAATCGTTTGAGCTTACGCAGCACAAGCCATGCCAACTGTGGACAAACTAAGGGAAGTATTATAAAACCCTGTTTTCAGGGATAATATCGCCAAAAATGGCCTTTTTAACGAAGATTGATTAACTGGCATCCATGCGGAGCATGGTTTCGCCGATGCGGATTTGGTCGCCCTCAGTCAGTGGATGCCGGCCAGTGATGGCCGTGTCATTGACGGTGGTGCCATAGCGGCTGCCTAAGTCTTCGATCCAGCAGGTGCCGTTTTCCAGCCAAAGTTTGGCGTGTACACGGCTGACGGTGGTATCCGGGCTCAAATCGATATCCACCGTCGATTGATTATTGGGCCGGCCCACCGTCACCTCCGTTTGGGAGAGTGACTTCACATGCCATTGGCCTTGGTATTGATAGCTGATTTGCATGATGCCCGCGCCGTTTCATCGCAAAAACATGGGCAAAAAGGCAATCCTTAAATAGAATATCTCCCGTGTCCGCCGGGCCGATCCATCAGATTCCTGACCCCCAGAATCCTGCTCTGGTGCCTGGGCAATTGGTGGGGGCTGGGCGGTATACTTTGTTGTGGATGCTGGCGGCCGGAGGTAGTTGCCTGATTTGGCTGGCTAGGGATGAACGACTGGGCGGAACGGTGGCTCTAAAATTTCTGCAGCCCCATTTTGCGGCCGACCCCAATATGCGACAGGAACTACGCAAGGAAGCCGTTCAAAGCCGGAGATTATCGCACCAAAACATCGTCCATCTCTATGATTTATTTGAATCGCCAAGCGAAGATCCTTTTTTGGTCATGGAATATGTGGAAGGAGCGAGTCTGCACACCATTCGAGGCGAGCGATCTCAAGGCGTTTTTACATGGAAAGAGTTGCGCCCCATCCTCCTCCAACTGTGTAGTGCATTGGATCATGCCCACGCGGAGCAAATCATACATCGGGATTTAAAGCCGGCCAACATTATGGTCGATAAGGAGGGCCGTGTGCGGCTCGCGGATTTGGGAATCTCCGCATCGCTCAACGATGCCTACACCGAGCTATTGGGACTGAAGGACACACGGGGAACGGTGACCTTTATGAGCCCACAACAACACGAAGGAGAACTGCCCCAAGTCAGTGATGATATATATGCCTTGGGAGCCACTATCTATGAATTGTTGTGCGGCGTGCCGCCCTTTCACGTGGGGGATTTGCAGCACCAGCTCCAAGCCGTGCCTCCCCAGCCAATTGAGGCGCGGCTTCGAGAAAACGGGCTAAGCTCTGATTTACCGGCCGAAATTGGCCAAATGGTGATGAATTGTCTCCACAAAGATCCGCAAATACGCCCTGCGTCAGTGCGCGAAGTGGCCTACGCCATTGCTCCCGAAGCCATGGCACAACCCTTATTCATCACCCCCCCTCCCACCACCTTGCGGACGGAGCGAGCCTCTACGGTGGCACTCCCTAAGGCACGGTTTTCCAGAGAATTTTACATTGTGATGATTGTGATGGGATTCCTATTGATCATCGCACTGGTCACTCTTTGGACGGTAATACGGCGCTAAGGGACAAAGAAAAGGTGGCGCAGTCAGCTTAATTCCCAACAGTCAAAGAGCCTGGGTTACTGAACACATCCCCGGCGATATTGGAGGCTTTGAGGCGGTATTGGCCGGAGTCGCTGGATTGCACATTGGCAAACG
>PADI01000070.1 GCA_002702985.1 Methanobacteriota archaeon | reverse complement strand
TTGGCTCAGGTGCAGCATAACTTGGCTCAGGTGCAGCATAACTTGGCTCAGGTGCAGCATAACTTGGCTCAGAAGCTGTAGTTTGCTGTCCGTCTAACCATTGTTGGCCATAATGATTCCACTGTTCCATTGTCCATCCAGCAGGAAGTCCTTCTGCGGGAACTGGCGGAGCAGCGTTTTCAGCACCGAATGCATAGGTTGGAGGAGGAGCATTTGGCATAGAAGGTTGAACACCTCCCATTTGATTAGGTGGGAGCATCCCATATGCATCAAATTCGCTAACACGTCCTCTTCTCATCATTCCAATTCCAACTAGAAGTGAAAGAAGAACCAATGTTAGAATTAGTATCACTACGGTAGTAGTACCTCCCTCTCCGAAACCAACATTCAGCCCTAAGAATCGAGTATCCTCAACTAAAATTTGTACATCTACTGTATCTTCTTCAGATTCGTCACCGACTGTTAATCGCACAATGTAGGTGCCTGGTTCAGTAAACGTATGAGAAACTGTAAATCCTTGATCTTCGATATCGTTAGCGGTAAATCCGTCATCATCAGAATCGAATGCTGTGTTGAAATCCCAACGATATGTTAATCGAGGCATGTCTTGACTTGAATCAGTTGTTCCTTCACCTGAGAAGACTATTTCTTGACCTACTTCAAACGGCCCTTCAGTCATGTTAATTGCACCCTTCGGACGAAGATTTCGAACAGTAATATTGAGCATTTCAACCGCTCGTTCCCCATCGTCATCTGTGACATGGAAAACTATCTGAGAAGGAGCAGTCGCTGCATCTGGCCATGAATATGCTAAATCTGCACCTTCGACATCGCAGTCATCTTCTGCCGACCCCTCAGAATCTGTGTTCGAAGCCGGATTAATATCCCAACAAGCGTGAAGTGTCTCAAGGTCTGAAGGAGTGTCATGGAAAGAACCCGTTACAGACAGGACCTGATCTTCAGCAATAGGAAGTTGTGGAGAAAATGGATCGATAGTTGGTGGGACATTTTGTACCATCAACCAACCTCTAGCAATACTTGTTCGTAAGTCGTCATTATCGGTAGCTTGCATGTTGATTACATGCATTCCATGAGTGTCATAAGAATATGTTAGTAGTGAGGACGCTCCAGCTTCATCATCTCTAGACGAATTAGTTGGATCCACTTCTACATCTGGCCACCACTCATAACTTAATGATGGAATATCGTTAGATGAATCTTCAGCAGTACCTGCAAATACGATTGGCTGATCTTCAAGAACATGCCAAACCATTTGAGAGTCCATCTCTATTGGAGTTCCATTTTCGTGGGCAGCAGATATGGATGCATTCCATGGAGCGATATTTGTTACATTGATACTATGGGTACTTGATGTAACAGCTCCGTCATCATCAGTAACACTTGCTCTCATCGTGTAAATTCCCTCAACTAGAGGAGTAACAGTACAAAGTTGCGTTACTCTGCCTTGTTCACAATCAGCGTCCCAAAGGAAATCAACAGGGGCTTCTGGAGTAATGGTGTCCACATCACTATGTTGGAAGACATTGAAAGTAATTGGATCCATTACAGGAATACTAGACCGATCAGAAGAAACCACTACTTCTGGTGCACGATTGAGAACCTCTACTGTCATGTTAGTGACTGTTGTATCACCTTCGTCATCAACAATGCTTAATCCAATTTCATATTCACCATCATCATCCCATGACCATTCTACAACACAATCCTCTGTTGTATCAGTATAGATAACTCGCTCAATGAAACCATCCGTAGGATCGCCATCATTATCATCTACTGCAAGAGGATCTTCAATCATAAAATAACAATATATGTCAGTAAAACCATCTGGGTCATTGGAAGAGGACGCATCTAGAACAACAGTAGTAAATGTGTAGAAACTATTCATCTGAGCCAAATCTGCAACAGGAAGTCGGCCAACGAAAATATTGAACACATCTGCATTATTGGTTCTGTTTGCATCAGCTGTAACCAAAGAATCAGGATCGACCTCAAATTGAAGAATCGAATCACCAATCGCTTGATCAGAAGGGACTGTCCATTGAACATCTACTCTAACCTCGCCTAACGCAGGTAAGCTAGGGATGTTTGCTCTGGATGTACTTCCATCAGGAGAAGTAATTTCAATTTCTGTAGATGGAGCTGAAAGAATTCCTAGATTACGTACTGGAATTGAAAATTCTAGCACATCATTAGGAATTGTAGTAAATCCTGTAACCGAATTTAATTGTTCAGTCACATCTCCTCGAATTCTAGTAACAGAAACACCAGATGCTAAAGCTACAAGGTCAACTTCTACTAAATTTTCATCTAAAATCAGGGTTGTTACTCCGACAGATTTGGTAGAAGAATCCCAACCAATCACTCCATGACTAGCATAGTCATATGTTGTAGGAGAAGGATCAGGCCAAGCACCAGTATCAAACTCTACATATGCACTACCGTTGGTTGCAGTAGAAAGTGAACGATAATCACCAGTGGATTCATATCTAAATTGAACTGCTTGATTCCCCAACGGAGAACCGGTTGAAGGATCTGTCAAATTCACCCATGCACCCATATCCGTATTTAATGGCCAAGCAGGAAACGCTGTTTCTACAGAAATAACCGGATCTCTAGTAGCAGGAGTATAGGTCAATAATTTGAAGTCAATTTGTAAACCTAAATCTAATTCTTGATGCCACCATGCCTCACCTTTCGCTGCAGGACAGTACCATCGGAAACCAGTTACTGCACCTGTTGAATTAAACGATGTAGCATTAAGAGAAGTAGCACATCCAGGATAACCAACTCCTGGATTACCTACAGCGGTGATTCCGTGAGATTCTTCACTTGGTTCCTCAGAATCTTCTGGCAACTCGAAAAGATTTTGATAAACAGAACCAGACCATGTTGTTCCTGTTGTTACTGATGTATTCCAATACTCTCCAACTGCCATTGGAAAATCGTAATATTCCTTGGGAGGGGAATATTGAGTTCCTATCGAGATGTCTGCGAGAGCGAGAGAACCACCCAAAAGAAGGCTAGCAGGAAATGGAATGTTATTCAAATCTACATCTAATTCTTGAGAGTAAGAGATTTGACCGAGATCTGATGCTCTAATAAGTTCATCAGAGTCGTAACTAACTCTCAAATCAGCATTAATTGAAGTACCTTGAGCAACTAGAGTAATTCCATTCTTTTGAAACGTTCCTGAAGACTCAACAACATAAACAATAGTAGATTGATTTTCAATCATCATGATTGTCGTATCAACTACCTCTTTTGTTAATGTACCACGAAGCACACCTATACTCGAGCCGGGAGCCCCAGAAGAGATCAAATCTTCAACATCGAAAAATGCATCATATGTCCATACATCTCCAACTGCCCATTCTGGAACATCAACAGAACCTGGAGAAGAACGGACACCTGTTACTTCAAACGAAGATTTTTCATCATTTAGGGCCTCAGGAGACTGGAATAATACCAACTGAGTAGAAAGAAGAAAAATCAAAACAATCGACAACGCCGACCTTCGAGACGACGCTCCTGATGAAGCCACCATGCTACCACAGCCATTCGGCTGTGTATCAATCAATCGCTCAAATCGAATTATTCGTAGAGTAGATCTGCTAATTCATCCTTGATGAATTCAATAGCTTCTAAGATTTCGTCCTTGTGTCGTGCACCTGTAATTACCATCTTTCCACTACCGAAAATCAAACAAACTACCTTAGGATAATCTATTCGGTAAATCAAGCCAGGGAATTGCTCTGGCTCATACTCAACTTTATCGAAAGGAAGATGGAAAGTCAAATGATTAAGATTCAGATGACGAGGTAGACCTGCTAATGGTTCACCTACTGGAAGTGTGGTAAGTGGGCTAGTATCTTCAGGCATAGCTACTTCTTCTTCTGTAGGAGCGCGCCATCCTCCACTGTTCGAATCTTTGTGACCTGGATCTTTCACAATCTTCATGCGTTGGTCCACGTCTTTGGAAATACCATCATAATCTTCTGGATAATGTAAAGCATAAGTTGCAACCATATTTTGAACTTCAATTTTCACGTCTTTGAGATCCCATGTCTCAATATCTGCTGCTCTCAAATCTGCAATCATTCTCTCGATTCCTGTATGGATGTTTTGTTCATTCTTTCCTCCAGTACATACCGCACGGCCAGATCTGAACATAAGAATTGCAAGTCGAGGGTCCGTTACTCTGTAAACTACACCAGGAAACTGTTCAGGTTCATATTCACAATTCAACTCAATAGCAATCTCAGGAAGGTCCAATTCTTCAGCCACTCGAGTACTTGCTACAACATTCACTACCACTAATCGATCTTCGTCGCTCATATATAATCGGGATTTATCTAGAGTATATAAAGAAGTGCGCAAACCCACAGAGAAAATAATTCGAAAAATTAAGTCGTAATCTTCACACCCTTTTCTGCAAAAGATGTGACGTAAGGCACCCCTCCTAATTCTCTGATTGCATCTGCACACTCTTCTGGTTTATCAGAAAGTGAAATGATACAACCTCCGCCACCAGCACCAGTTAATTTTGCTCCGTAAGAAAAGGGTAAGACTGCTTCAATTAATTCATCTAATTCCTTAGATGATACTCCAATATTTTTCAGCAAAGAATGACATCGAGTCATTGCTTCTCCTATCTCCTTAGGATCACCCCTGGAAAGCAGATTTATCGCATCGCTGGAAAGTTCTGAAACCGCATCCATAGAAGAACGAAAAGACGGATTTTTCATTTTTTTCGCTACAATCTCAACCATTTCTCCTGTCGATGAAGGCTTTCCAGTGAAGCCAATAACAACAGGAATGGAAGATAATGAAGTAGGAATTGAGAGTGAATGAACATCCCAATGTTTGTGCCCATCAGGACCATCAAGATCTACAGACCAACGATGTTGTAATGAANTAATAATTGANGAATTAACAATNACTGCNCCNCCTANNGCAGATACNCTAGTGTCAGTTGGGCTTGCTCTNCCTCCTTGGGCACTTGCTTCAGCCTTGTGTGCTATTCTTGCAAGAGTTTCTGTTGAGNNATTTCGTCCATGGAATGAAGATAANNCCAATCCGGAAGCAACTGAAAGAGCNGCAGANGANCCTAATCCAGCAGCCANAGGGATTTCACTATCTANGGAAATNGATAANGGAGATTGTAAANTTCCAAANTCAGAAATTAANTGACCTAAATGNGGATTTTCTTTNGGGTCAAATTCATCNCCATTCAANATCCATTTGTTAGATTNNGTNACNGAAATCGANGCACGTAAATCAATCGCTATNGCAATAGCNGGAGCGCCNTACAANACAGCATGCTCGCCGAAAAGTATTGCCTTNGCAGGAGCATCAGCGCGCCACATGNCCTGCGCTGGAGTACTTAGCCAATATCCNTTACTAATTNTGTTAAATNTCTATGACGGTTTGAATGGAGACATTCAAGGCCGATANACTGGTGGANCAGNATGAGGGAGCACGATGAGCGACGAAGCNGACTTCGATGTAATCATCATTGGATGTGGTATGGCAGGAATGGCATGTGCAGCNCAACTNCTNAAAGAAGGAGTNGAAGGAGACCGAATTTTAGTTGTTGATAGAGGTGAGCCAATTGGTGCTAAGAATCTATCCGGCGGAATTCTTTGGGGNAGAGAACTGGACGAACTGGATGATATTTTNCCTAATTGGGAGATGGATAATCCNGGTATNGAGCGTTANATNAACCANAAAAAAATTGGATT
This sequence comes from Methanobacteriota archaeon, assembly GCA_002702985.1. Taxonomy (GTDB): domain Archaea; phylum Thermoplasmatota; class Poseidoniia; order Poseidoniales; family Thalassarchaeaceae; genus MGIIb-N2. The sequence goes on along the minus strand of PADI01000070.1, from coordinate 14,828 downwards.
CTTATCATCNGAAGATGCNTTCATTATGGAAGGGAAATTTGCTTCTTGGGANGGGATTGGAGGAACTGANGAACCATCNATGAGAACTGGATGGAGCGTACTCCGTGCAAAAACNGACTCTTGGTTTGCNGAAAAATTAGAAGAAGCAGGCGTTTTCATAATGCCAGGAATNAAGATTGATCAACTGCATATTGACGGNCTAGACCACACTNCCTANTCTGCAAGAGACTTGACATCTCCTGCCGAAGATTCTGGNAGAGGNCAAAATCAAAAGTGGAGAATTGACAATGCTGATCCNGAAATTGTNAATGCAATCCGTGAAGGTAAAATCTGTGGAATTGTCCAAGACGGNGAGGTAATGACTAGTAACGTNGTTGTGATNGCTGAAGGTAGTAACTCAATACTAACAAGATCTTATGCTTTCGATACGATGCTTCACGCTCAATCACGTCATGGTATAATCCTNGGNGTAAAGGAAGTTATNCATCTTGGAGAAGATGTNATTAATAGTCGGTTTGGATGTTTCTCAGGAGACGATGAAAGNCCNCCAAGNGGGATGGCAATGGAAGCAGCATTGGCGATNTACGATGATATGGCTGAGAAAGCATGGGAAGAATATCCAGTGACTGCAGGTCAAATNCCTNGGGCTGGCGGTTGGCTTTACACTAACCGAGACACTCTCTCAATCGGGGTAGTAATTCAGTTAGATAGNCTACCTTCTGGAATNCATACNTATGANATGTTAGAGGCNTACAAGAACCATCCAGCNATTGCACCACTNATTAGTGGAGGAGAAACTGTAGANTATGGNGCTCATTTNGTTCCAGAGTATGGCCTANACAGAATGCCAAATCGTCTTGTTAGAGATGGNGCNGTTGTAATNGGNGATGCTGCTGGACTTGTTTACTCTAATGGAGCNGTAATTCANGGTCAAAACTATTCAATTCATTCAGGGAAACTTGCTGCAAAGGTGATTGCTAAAAGTATCGAATCAGGAGATTTNAGCAAAAAAGCACTAGGACAATACAAGAAAGACCTTGANGCATCATATGTAATGCGAGATCTAAAACGNTTCAANACAACAGCTAAATTTTTGGCTGACGATGCNAATTATACATGGGTCCCAAAATTCATGGGGAAAATGTTCAANNGAGTTGTTCGTGAAATCGGTGAAGAGAAAATNACCGTAGAAAAGCAGGCTCTTAGANTGAGAAAAGANATGCGAAGAAAAGATAAGAAAACTAAGAAAGGTTTGGGATTACTCAATTTAATCAGATTNGGNNTGATGGGTCGGAAATTGTGACNAATAGAGGTGNAAAAATGGACGAAAAAANGAAGATTGGACTCTTTGAATATGATGTNAAAAATGGANTAGGACTAATAGCATACAATGTAGATGANCANGAGCATGCNCATATCATTGTAGATACAAANAAATGTGGNGATTGTGATTCNATGATGTGNGTATGGGGCTGTCCNGCGCAATGTTACATGTTCCGTGATGTAGGNCTAGAAGAAATGAAATTCCANTACGAAGATTGTGTTGAATGTGGAACNTGTTTCCTCATGTGNACTGATGGAGCATTAAGTTGGAATCATCCNCGCGGTGGNTTNGGAATNACTTACGCNTATGGTTAGGTGAAACANTGAGTTACAAATTTCTNGGAATTGANATGCCTCTAATGTCAATATTNGTTGGNGGAATNCTCTCCGGNTGGGGAGTTGCNGCATACGTGATNTCTGATATGGCNAGTGNNACAGCNTTGATTCCTACNATCATGGGCACACCNATCGCNGTTATGGGNTCNGCTGCGGCACNGATNCCCATCNCGTNGGAAACTGTTCATGCATATTGCTGTAGTCTTTGGACTCTTATGCGCTTTAGGAGGATTACGATTACCGATGATTCTGATGGATGCAGGGTCCTCAGGTATCTTGATCATTTCTCATGCCTTACTTCTCGTTCTTGGAGGAGTTTTCACTTATGCGTGCATTCAATCTTTTAGATGGGCTAGAATAAACGGAAAACTTGATTCCGAATAATCATCTAAGATTCAACGATTCTGCCGCTGAAAGTATCATTTCTTTGTGAGATTTTGAAACCCATCCAGACCTTTTCTCTGTGTTTGAACAATCATAATAGTTGGTAGTCCCTAAACCACTAGAAACTAATCTGGCTTCTTTAATGAAAAGTGCCATTATTTTAACCACAAAATTTGGAAGCGCCCAAGTGGAAACCTTCCAACCATCTGACTTCAGATATGAGGCAATTTGAGGCATATTTATCGGAGATGTGGCCATTATCATTCGCTCACCATCAAGATTAGAATTCTCAAGTGCTTCCGCATGCATCCATGCAACATCTCGTACATCGACAGGTGCAAAACTAATTTTTGGAAATCCAGGGTACGAGCTGTCAATTATTGATTCAATTATTCTCAATGAAGTCCCAAGAGTTCCACTATGCAAAGGACCTAGGATTACATTTGGATTAATCGTTGTAAGAATAATACCAGGATGTGATTCTACAAAATCCCATGCTGCTAACTCTGCTAAAGTTTTGCTCTTGGTATATGCTGAAATTTTACTATCCAAATTTGTCCAATCTTTGTGCGAATAAGTTTTTTCCTTACTTGTTGGAGTTGCTCCAGATATAGCTGCGGTAGAAGAGGTAATTACGAATTTTCGAATACCTGCCTCATATCCATGAGTCAATACTCGTATTGTTCCTTCTCTTGCTGGTTTGATCAATTCTTGCTCATCCTTCGGTTCGTAAGCAGAAAATGGAGATGCCGTATGAATTACTGCATCAATATCTTGCATTGCCGACCCCCAACCTTCATCAGAAATTAGATCAAGGCAGCGGAGTTCAAGTGAAGGGTGATTATCAAAATCATTCATAATTTCAGTATGTAATTCTTCAGTACTACGAGTAGTTCCTCTAACAAAATATCCTCGAGAAAGGAATTCTTGAGTAACCTGTCGACCTAGAAAACCAGAGCAACCGGTCACCAATATTCGCTTGTACTCCTGATTCATAGATTTGCGTGATTTTTCTTATGTTTGAATTTTTGTTACTAATTTTGTAAGGATGTTCGCACGTATTTATGTTGAAGTGTGCTACCCATGGGATGAGAAGCACATGACTCTACACCTCTACGATACTCGCAGGAAAGAAAAGGTTCCTTTCCATCCTGCTATTCCAGGTAAGGTTCAGATGTATGTTTGTGGAATTACACCCTATTCCCCATCACATCTTGGACATGCTCGATGTTACATTGCTTTTGATCTTCTTCATAGGTGGTTAGAAGCATCAGGTTATGATGTTGATTACGTACAAAATTTTACAGATATCGATGATAAAATAATAAAAATCGCAAATGAAGAAGGAGTAAACTTTCTTGAAGTTGCAAATCGAAACATAGAGGATTACTATCAAGTAATGGATGCATTAGGAGTAGAAAGAGCAGATCATTATCCAAGAGTAACTGAACACTTAGATGGTATCATCAATATGATTGAGGTGTTAATTGAAAAAGAACATGCTTACGTCTCATCTGATGGGGTATGGTTCTCTGTTTCTTCTGCTCCTGAAAAATTTGGTACTTTAACAGGAAATTCAATCGACGCTGTTCAGGCAGGAGGGTCTGGCAGATTAGATAAATCTGATAAAAGAGAACACAATGATTTCGCACTTTGGAAATCAGCAAAACCAGGAGAACCTGCATGGGATTCTCCTTGGGGTAAAGGCCGACCAGGGTGGCATATCGAGTGTAGTGCAATGAGTTTACACCATTTTGGAGATTCCTTCGATATCCACGGAGGAGGGTTCGATCTAAGATTCCCTCATCATGAAGCCGAGATATTCCAATCAGAATGTTGTACAGGGAAAGAGCCAGTTGTTGGAATATGGATGCATAACGGATTTGTAAGAGTTGATGGAGAAAAAATGAGTAAAAGTTTAGGTAATTTCTGGACTGTAAAAGATGCATTTCAGATTTATGACCCAATTGTATTGAGATATGCATTACTAAATGCACATTATAGAAATCCAATTGATGTAAGTGAACAATTATTGGATGATGCAAAAGGAAATCAACGAAAATTGTCTGAAATATATGGCCAGGCAATTATTTTCAAAGAAGAAGGAGAGGCATTATCTCCTTTACCTCCTCTCCCCACCGGAGATATCACTTCATCTGAATATTTGATACAACGAATTGGTGTCATTGAATCGTTAGCAGAAGAAGCAGCACGTGCTTTGGACGACGACCTAAACAGTAGACTAGCATTGTCTAAAGTACAAGCAGGTGCAAAGATAATCTCGGAAGTACTTAATTCCGAAAAAATTGATGAAGCAGATACTGCATCTTTTGCATCTTTTTCTATTGATTGGATTGAAGAAATTGCCGGTTTAATTCTTGGAGTACTCCCTTCAAAAGAAATTGCAAAGGCAGTCTTTGACCCAAGATTAGACCCAAGGAGACTTGCTATTCGAGATGAAGTTGAAAGTTTACTAGCCCGAAGATCGATTGCCCGTCATGCAAAGGACTGGGCGGCTGCTGACGAAATTCGAGATAGTCTATCAGAAATGGGAGTAGAAGTTAAAGACACTTCTGACGGTGTTGAATGGTCACTAAAGTGATCATTTCTTAATTACGCGAACAATGGTGAATACAGAACCTGCTAAAATACCCAAAGTGAGAATAATTGCAAACCAATACCATACTTGTCCTGTCAAAGATGATGCAACTGATTCATCCAATTGTTCTGAATCAATAGAATCATCAGATTGAGAGTTAGAGTCAATTTTGTTTATCCAATTCATAGCTTGCCTACATTCCCATTCTCCAATTCGATTATCATCAACCCTGACCGGATTACCATCTTGAATTACTAAGGCTTGTGCAACAATTGGATCTGCGCAAGTTAGTCCAGGGAATGTAATAACATCACCAGGAATATAACCTGGATCTAAACGACTAACAGGCCAATTATCAACTCCAGATGATTCACTAATCTCAGGATGTGATTGGACCCAAACCGAATTTTGAGGACATATATCTACATATTCAATAGATGAATCTGATTCAATGAAACATCCACTTGATTCCTGCATCAAAATTACCACTGAACCGCATCCTCTGACTTGTCCATCTTCTTTAGTCTGCACAATTGTGGTACATTCCTCAATATGGATTCCTTGTTCAAACGACGAATTTGATGGATATTGATCCCCTCCATAAGGACCGAAAGTTGACCATAAAAGTGGAATATCTTCAACTGAAATACTATTATTTTCATCTATTTCATTTCCATCGTCAATATTATCCGAATCATCATTTGAATTTGTCTGATTATCAGAACTCCCGCCATTCCAGGTGGAAGGATCAGAAGATTCAACCGACGTACGATTCCCATTTGAATCAAGGCTGATATCGTAATAATCTGACCAAAGATCTACAGAACGCCCATTCTGGAATGTCAATGAACTATTCAAAACACGAAAGTAACGTTCATCGCCGAACGTATACCAAGGATCGAAGGGACGAGGACCAATGGAAAGGTCTTCTAAACAATCTCTCAATTTTTGCTCCACAACTGCATAAGTCTGAGATCCTGAAGGGATACCATCGTAGCGAATATCTATCCCCTTATCAAAATCAGGAGCGCTGATAATTTCTGTATCGTTAGTCATCATCTGCATTAAATCGATGTCTCCAAAAACAGGTATTCCTGCTACAACAACAAGACGAACATCCGGATCCACGGCTTCAATTAAATTTCTATAAGGATTTGATTCAAATGAATCAATTACGAGAAAATCAGCTGCTAAACCTGGCTTAATTCTACCAACATGCTCAGTCCATCCAACTTGATCTACTGAATTAGTGGTAAGCATCTGAGCCATTTCAAAATCTGAAAATCTATCTCCCAGCACATTGGTATCCCACCAATCTGCAATTTTTACTTCATGTAAGACATTCTTTGCTCCAGAAGGCGCCCAATCTGGAGAAATAGAAATTGAAACACCTGCATCATCTGCTGCAGCAATATCAGCAGTATCGCCATACAACAATAAATTCGACATAGGAGACCAAACTAAGGATGCGTCTACCTGAGCCATTAATCCAAATTCTGTTGCTGTAAGAGCAGTTCCATGGATTACAACTAATTCATCTATCAATAATTGATTGTTTACTAAAGAGTCAAATTCTGCTCTAGAAGGTTCATCTATTCCTTCAGAAAGATGAATCATCCATGCATCAAGAGTTCCTGCTGATTTTTTGGATTTGATATGAGAACCTGAATAATCTGTAGGGAACCAAGACCCACCAACACGAGTTTCTATTCCATCAGACCCAAAATTTTCCTTCTCAATATTTCTGGCTAAAATAGAATCAAATGTAGATTCGCTTTCAGTAGTAGCTCCTTGAATTACAGTTGTTCCTCCAACTATTGATTTAACTTCAGCGTGTTTCATTGATTCTACCATTAATCCGCAGCCATCAGAACCTCCATCATTTAGTCCATTTTCTACCTTAGTAATCGCTTCTTTGTACTCTGATTCTGTTCTCCATTGGTACCTATTTTCCCAACCATTTGTTCCATGATCCCAAATCGGGATTACATTGTAATGAGGATGATTGTGGACATCCAATAATCCAGGATAGATTATTCCTCCAGTATCAATAATTTCTACACCCTCAGCAGCACTGGGTATTGTCTGACCTTCTGACCAAACAGCAGATATAATTCCATCTTCGACCAAGATATGGCCGTTGAGTAGAACACTAGATTCGGATTCCATAGTTACGATTGTTCCTGAAAGAACATACGACCCTGTATGACTAACTCCTGCAGGTTCAGGGCATGGTGCTCCTGGACCAGTGGAGGGAGCATCTTCTCCAGGACCCCAACCTGGGGTAGGAGGAGATACTTTACTGACTACTCCACTAGAATCGGAAACATATGAGGTATCCCATTCGGAATCTTCTCCTTCAAATGCAATAGTTGAAACTGAATTTCCCGAGGAATCAATCAGTCTTACAGAACCTCCACCAAAATAATCGAATGCAATACCAGTAGATGCTCTGAAAAATACAATTCTACTTCCTTCGGCTACTGTTGTTCCGGAAACTATAGTGAAAGAATCGGTTGATTCAACACCTTGGAACTCTAAACTCCATCCACTGATATCAATAGAACTAGATGTTGGGTTATATAGTTCAATAAATTGATCACTATTACTACCAAATGTACCATCACAATTCCAATCAGTTCCTCCATAATTTTCATTGTTTGAAGAAACTAGAATCTCAGAAACATGTAAACCATCGTTTGCTTCACCTAGTGCAGATCCTGAATATGGCATAAGCAAGAAAATAGCAATCGCAAAGAGAACTTGGTACTGCCTGGTGATGCCCATGAGTATCCATGGTAAGAGCAAGGGCTTGAACCCTACCATCTGTGATTAAACCCAAAATAGCGACAATCAGAAAAAGTACACCCTCAAAATAACATCATGGAGGGTGGGACTTGGCGTCGAATTTCGACAATCTTTGCTATCTTAGTTTTACTTATTCCGGGATGTTTTGGTTCAAATGAAGAAATTGTAGTTGGGAATGATTGGGCTGAAGGATTCAGCTATATTGATGACCCTGCAGGATTTACTGGAGAAGATAGGATAAGACCGTTCAATGTGAGTCATCCGGATCCTACAGTAAACGAATCATGGGGAAATTCATCTTGGGCTGTTTTCGGTAATTTAGAAGGAGGAAATTGTTGTGAACACTATCTTGCCGCCACAGAGTGGGGATGGATTCTCAACTTTGGTGGAGAATATCCAACGTGGTCAGAAGATAGAGGGCACACATGGCAAGAATGGTTGCCTCCAGTAGTACAGGATCTGAGTTGTAGAACTCCTAAAATTACTGTTCCAGGTCAAGAAGGGCTGGGAGAAGGTAGTATCGTTCAAACGACTACTGGAGATATCATTGCCATGGGATGGTTTCCTTATCCATCATCATCTGGAGGTGATCAATTCTATGCTTTCTTTTGGGATGCTGAAGATGAAGATTGGACATGGTGTTTCAACAGATTGACTGAACCTTTCTATGATAGATCATGGCAAATGGAAATTGTGGGACCAATTGACGCTGCTGCACCTTATGGAAGTGGAGAATGGGCAAGTCTAGTTATCTCAAACTTCTGGCACCAGTCATCTAATAGAGGTGGTCAAATGTCAACAGATGGACTGAATTACTACTATTTTGAATTCCCAGATCGTGATGAGCAATTAGATGTAATGGAAGTAGATTTAGTTGCTGAAGATCTCGAGATGGCTTGGGATTACACCAAACCTCACAAAGAAATGAGAGGATTTCCAGTGCCCTCAGGTGGAGCATATTTTCCTAATTTCTTCAACGATGGAGGAGATGCTTTTCTTGACACTTCTCTAAACTGGTGGAGAGCTACAACTATTGAAGGCAATAGTTTACCCAGTGAATATTGTGCTTTCGATTCTTCTTCACATCTACACTGTGTTGTTAATTCAGGTCTAATTTTCGAACATATGATTTCTAATGATGGAGGAGAAACTTGGAAAAATCAAACATACGATCTAACTGGAGAAGCATCAGAAATTGAAGAATGGGAATTTCATTCAAATGGTAATTTGGACTTATTTGTTCTAAATGTTAGATACCAAAGTTCTGAAGGACCAGATATTGATATTGCTTGGCATGTTAGAGAATACTCGGAAAATCTTGAACCAGATTCAATGACATTTCTTGGATTAGGAGATTTAGATGCGACGTCTGGAGCAGGACAAGATATTCGTTTTGATTTCGCAAGTATGACCATTCTTCCTGATGGAGGCTCAGTAATTGCTTACCATGATTCAACAGATCCAGACCCTCTATTTGGTTTGGAACTATTTCTCCCAGATTTATATTCGACAATTAATTCTTGAAACTTTCACATAAAGATGCAAAAATTGATGCTGAAGGACCTTGTGCTCGTGCAGCCAATCTACGAACAATTAACTCGGGAGTTGATTGAGCAAGATGATTTCGAATAGGTGTTCTATCAACTACTAATTCCATATTCTCATCCAATCCTCTTGCTTCTATACCATCGATTCTAATATCTCCAGAAAAATTATTTCTTATTTGACCACCAATATGAGTAACTAATACCACTGTATTTGTATTATTTTCCATTGCAACAGAAAGTAATCCTGAAAGAATTCGCGCAGCTGCTCCAGGTTCAGTTATGGCTTCTAATTCATCTGCAAGAACTAGTTTCTGACTTCCTGAAACAAACACGTCCGCTAATCTTAGAAGTGTTCGTTCTAAAGCCCCTGCTGATTGCGTTCCATTTACCTTAGCCAAAATATGTATCTCATCTACTAACGAAATCTTCGCAGAAGATGCGGGAACAGGTAATCCTGAGTGTGCGAGTAATGCTATCATTGCTATCGTTTCCAATAATGTTGTTTTTCCTCCAGAATTAGCTCCTGAGAGAAGACTTAGAGGTTGTCTATCTCCTTCTGACGCCACTGACCCTAATCCGTAAGAAATGGGAGTCGGAAGACAATCAAGGAGTAGATGGCGGCCATCTATAATTTCAAATCCAGATTTCTTAGAGACTAATTCAGGCATTATACACTTATTGTGAATTGCCCATCTTGCAACTGTCAACCACATTTCAATTTCAATTAAACCAGAAATTGCCGCTTTACAGGGTTCTATCAATTCTTGAGCAATCTTAGCATTTTGTAAAAGATCATTGTTCTTAGTTGATTCAATGGCATTTTCCAATTGAGCTTCTATATCTTCTACAGCTTTACGACTAACAATGCACGGATAGTCAGATTCAATCCATTCAAATGGAATTCTTACGGATGTATTTTTGAGAAAATATTCTAATCTTTTTCTTCCTGCTTGTTTAGCATCCTCAATCGAATCCGCAACAGTAGCTTGTATTCGTCGATTCAAACTTTCAGTATCTGCGTAAAAAGATAGAACTTCATCGCCCTCAATAGAAAGATGAGCATCAGAAGTTCCGGCTACAATTGCATCATTCATTCCTCCTTCAATTACTTTAATTTCTGACCACAAAGAATCTTTTAGATTCTCTAAAGTTTGAAGGTCGCCATCATCTACATTCAGTGATGCTAGAATTTTATCTAAATTAGAAATCGGATCAACTAATTCCTCGATTTTTTCAGAAAACGGGTTAATAGGCCATTCATTTTCCTTAATTTTTAGAACCGCATGTAATATTTCAGAATTTAATTCAAACCATTCAACACTTAATTCAGGAACTAAACTAGTAATTTGTTTAATCGATGGAAAACAAATCCATCCATTGGGAGGAGAAGTAGGAGCGGATTTACCCACCCATGTTACATTAGGAAAGACAGTGTAGTCAGTCCATGTCTCATTTGGATCCCTAATCACAATTCTGCAACGAGTAGACAATGAATTACATTTTTCCGCAGTTTCTGAATCTGGTACAACGATTACTCTATTCACTCTACTTGTACCTCTTTTTGGATTTGATAATGAAGAAGAAAACTTAGTCCATGTCTCCAATGAATTAGGATGAGATAAACCAAATTCTAATGCTAACTGAGACATTTTTCTACATGTTTCAATAGAATCAATATGCTGTTTCGATAAAGGACGCAAAAGACCTATCCTATCTTTGGCTGCTGGACTGCTGGCGAAACTACTGATAGATTCGAGTATCCTATCATGTAATTTCGTTGCTTCAATACTTTGACAAACATCTGCATCCTCGCCTCGATAATTCTGAATTAATCGAACTGCACGTACAGAGGTGACACCTTCTACAGAAGATAAGCTAGTAACATCACCTTGAGATAAAGTTCTGAAAACTTCTTCCTCAGAACCCAGTGCTTCAATCATTCTTTGAGAGAGGGATTCTCCTACTCCGGGTATCTCAGTTAGGCCTATCATCGACAAACATCGAAGTTCGGGAGTTATTGAGAACATCGGTTAAGATTGAGTGATTTTGAAGGAAATATCAAATTCTCCATCAAGGGAGAAAACATCTACTGTTGAAGTATCTAATTCATCGGGGATTCCAGTTTTCATACGATGGAATTTGGAAGATGATGCACGTACCTCTGAACTAACATGTTTACTGTCTTCTTCAGATAATTCAGGCGCTTTTTCAGGCAACCAAACCTCAAGAGTAATTGTAGTATCAACTTCTAAATCGAGATCTTTTCTTTTTGCTTGAATTCGTCGAATAATGTCTCTAGCAAGACCCTTAGAAAGTAGATTTTCAGTTAAAGCAAGATCTAGAACAAGGCTAACATCCATTGGACCTTCAGGGCCATCAATTGATACCGTTGAGGCAGCGAATCCTTCTTTTTCCACTCTTCGTATTTCAATATCTTCAGGAATTATCTCATATCCAGCTAAAGCACCTAATCCGGCTTCAATCTCTAAAAGGAATGACTCGGCATCTACTGAATCTAATTCCTTTAGAACAGAAGGAAGATCCTGTCGACACTTTTTCCCTAATGCCTTACGGTTAGGAGCTAGTTCTATTCTTTGAAAACGATCTAAATCTTGTTCAGTTTCTAATAATTCTACATTTAATTCATCAGCTAAAATTTCATGAAATTCTGAAATATCTGGCCCTCCAACAATCCATCCAGACTGACATGGAAGTCGTTGACGCCGACTCGCTTCAATTCTAATTCTTCTACCCGCTTCAGCAAGAGTTCGGACCATCTCCATCTTTGCTTCAACCATCATATCGATAGGAGGGAGGATATCTTCACTTACGTTAGATTCTGCACTTAATATCGGCCAATCTGCAAGGTGAACACTTTCGCCTCCGCACAAATTTCTGTGAATGACATCAGAAATATAAGGAGCTACAGGTGCCATTAACCGACATAATACTGTTAATACCTCATGAAGAGTTAATTGACAGGCTCTCTTATCTGATGATTCATTTTCATCCCATAGTCGTCTTCGTGATCTACGAACATACCAATTGGATAAATCGTTTACAACAAATTCCTCTAAATCTCTACAAGCCTTATGAAAATCCCAATCCTCAAATTGTTGGTGATAGGAATGACTCATATTTGAAAGACGGCTTAATATCCATCTATCTAAAGGAGTTCTGTCTTCAATTGAAATCGATTTGGTTGAATCGTCAGGATCAAAACCATCCAAAGCAGCATAATCTGCATGAAAACGATAACAATTCCATAATGTCAAAAACATTTTTCCATACGTTTCTCTAACCCCATTAGGATCAAACTTCAATGGATTCCATGGTGCACCTGCTGTGACCATATACCATCTAGTAGCATCTGCCCCCTCTCGATTAAAGTGATCCCAGGGATCAACAATATTCCCTCTGGATTTGGACATTTTCTTTCCTTCAGCATCAAGGATTAATCCTAAACTTAGACAGCGCTTATAGCAAAGTGAATCAAACACAGTTGTTGAAACTGCTAAAAGAGTGTAAAACCAACCTCTAGTCTGATCTACTCCTTCGCAAATATAGTCAATTGGAAAGTTATTCTCAAAAGTTTCAGGATTATCAAATGGATGATGCCATTGGGCAAAAGAAGCGCATCCAGAATCAAACCAACAATCCATTACAAACGGTTCTCGATTCATCGGTTCTCCATTTTCACTAACAAGGACAAACTGATCAACAATTGGACGATGAAGATCAACATCATCAGGACATTCGGGATTATCTATCCCTGCAGCTCTTGCCTTGTCAACCTCTACCTGAAGTTCTGAAATAGAACCAACACATTTCATATCTCCAGATGATGAACGCCATACAGGTAATGGAGTACCCCAATATCGCTCTCTACTAATTGCCCAATCCTTGACATTTCTCAGCCATTCTCCGAATCGACCTTCTCCAACCCAATCTGGTGCCCACTCAACCTGATCGTTGAACTCCAATAAACGATCCTTGACAGCTGTCATTCTAACAAACCAAGAATCCATTGCATAGTACAGCAAAGGATGATCGGTTCTCCAACAGTGAGGATAATCGTGAGAATATGACTTTTCACGATATAGAAGGTTAGATTCAGATAAAATTTCCATTATTTCTTCATCACAATCCTTGACATATCGGCTATCTAGGCGAGGGTGAGTACCTTTAACGAAACGACCTTCTATATCCACTGTATGTTGAGCCGGAAGACCAACTTCCATTCCCAAATTATAGTCGTCTTCTCCATACATTACTGCGGTATGGACAACGCCAGTCCCATCGGTTGTAGTTACCCAATCCGCGCTCAAAACAGTCCAAGCAGATGAGGATTCACCGCCATCTACCGCTTCAGGGAATAAAGGGGAATAAGAAAGGCCAACCAATTCAGAACCGAGAAATTCTTCGATGACTTCTACATGATGTCGGAGTACTTCCTTCATTAGATCTTTAGCTAGAATCAACTCTTCTCCAATCAAGGCACCTCCATAGCCTTCCCATGATGAAGGTTCTTCAAGCACTCGAACTTTGACATAACTTACATCTGGACCTACTGCTAAACCAACATTCCCTGGAAGAGTCCATGGAGTTGTTGTCCACGCTAAGATAGAGGAATTAGAATTTTCTAATCTAAATTTAACATAAACTGAAGGCTCCTCTACTTCTTTGTATCCTAATGCTACCTCGTGGCTTGAATAAGATGTTCCGGTTTGGGGGCAGTAAGGAAGTACCTTATGTCCTCTGTAGAGTAGACCTTTGTCGAACATTTGTTTCAAAGCCCACCAGCAAGATTCTACGAAATTGTTGTCTAAGGTAACGTAAGGTTGATCTAAATCAACCCAAAAAGCCATTCTTTCAGTCATTTCTCTCCATGCTTCTTCATACGTCCAAACAGATTTTCTACACTCCTCATTAAATTCGGCTATCCCAAATTCTTCTATGGCTTCGTTACTCATCAAATCAAGACGTTTCTGAACCTCAATTTCCACAGGTAATCCATGAGTGTCCCAACCACCCTTTCTCTCAACAAAATGACCTTCCATAGCCTTCCATCGACAGACTAAATCTTTGTACGTCCTCGCAACTACGTGATGTATCCCTGGACGTCCGTTGGCTGTTGGAGGACCTTCTAAAAATATGAAAGGAGTATTACCACGTCTTGACTCAATACTTTGCCGAAATGTTTCTTCATCAGACCATAAACGCATAACACTCTCTTCAAGTGATACAGGGTCCAGATCCCCCACAGGTTCAGGCGCAGGCATGAACCGACGGACTTTGGAAGATGTCTTCAAACTGATGGGAAAAAGGATTCAAATGATAACGGAGGTTGAAATACCACGGTCATTACCTAGTAACATGGACGATGTAGTGTCAACTACAGTTTCAGGTATGACTTGTATGTCATGTGTGGGAAGAGTCGAAGAAGCACTTAATTCATTGAATGGTGCTTACAATATCAATGTAAAATTAGAGTCAGGAGATGTTAGTTTTCAAGGAGTCTCTCTCGAAAAGGCTGAACAAGCAATTGTTTCTCTTGGATACAGTATAGGAGTTCCCGGAGAATCAATTAGTGTCAAAAATGATTTCAATTGGCGAGATGGAAGTGTTTGGAAACAATCTGCACACAATACTAAATGGTGTCTAGTGGGTTGTAGTATAGGCGATTTTGGTACAATTGCGGCATTCCAATTTATCCCTTATCTTGATGCTCTTGGCTGGAATGATATGTCGATTATGTTTCTTGCAATGTTCAATGGAATCATGACCTCAATCGCACTTGAGACCTTCATCTTAATCAAACAGATGGGAGG
>PADI01000069.1 GCA_002702985.1 Methanobacteriota archaeon | reverse complement strand
ACCCAAACCCTTTACGAAGATCGTCTACTTCCAGCAGCATATACATCTCCGGGCTGCCAATGTGAATATAACCATATGTTAAACGGTGTAAGTAGAAAAAACGATTTTTACTTCTTCAATTCTAATGCCTTTGAATACGCCTGAGAGTGAAGATTTGAGACTTGTTTAGCGGAATAAACAGATGCTGCAAGAATCAAGTCTTCTCTCGGAGACCTATGATCAGAACTTTGAGAAATTCTCTCATTATTGATTTTCATTATTGCATTTTTCCATGATGAAATATCAAATGCTGGTAAAATACATGAGGCAGGTGGATGTTCATTTTGAGCGCCTAAATCATTCACAAGAACCGGACAACCTGAAGCCATCGCTTCAACAACCGGAAGACCAAAACCTTCCGCAGCAGAAGGAAAAAGAAGTGCATCGACATGTTGTTCCAGAGCTATCAATTTCTCTTCATCTACCTTACCGTGCCATTTCAAACGAATTCGCAATTTTTCTGCCTTTTCTTTCAATCGTAATTCAGCCTGAGGATCAGATTCTGCTCCGACTTTATGCACAACGATATTTTGGCGAGTTTCAGGATCTAATTCACTAATCACATCAAAAACAAATCCAAGCGCTTTCCTACGATCTTCGCTTCCAACAACCAACAAATGTGTTGAATCATAATCCAATTCGGGCCTTTCTCTCAAATTTAATCTAGGATCTCTTGCTTCTACATCAACACTATTCGGGACAATTTGTATGGGGATTTTGGGCATTAATTGAGCAAGATGTTTTGCAGTTTCCTTACTGATACAAATCGCTAGATCAGCTCGATTTAATCCTCTCTTTAGGCGGCTGATATCCATTGAACGTACTATTCCTGAATTTCTATTTCCTATTTCGATTGGTCCCCAATCTGTTTGCATAATTTTTGGGTCAAGCAAAAAGAGATCGTGGACTGTTATGACAATAGGGCATGAAATGTTCTTTGGAGCTAAATGCGCCTGTTCCTGATCCGTAATATGGATTAAGTCTGGATTTGTATGTCTGGCAGTATTTTTTACATTTCTAGGATGTGTAAACCAACGTCTTCTAAGACGTTTCAACGCACCAACATCATCCATTACGTGATTCACTTCTTGTAATATCTCCCAACCAGAAACTAAGCCGGATTCTAATCTCTGAACTGTAGCATTATGCGCTCGTCCGAAACCAGAAGTGATGGGTAATTCCCCCCCTCTGACCAGAAGCACCCGGTTGCCCATACCCTCTCCACCTTGAATCCGCACTACAAGCCTGACGCTTTGCGCCACCTTGATTCGCGATGATTGAGAAGAAACACCATGGAGCCAGCCAGCCAGCGCCCCTCACTCCTGATAATCAAGGGGTCTTTCTCTCAATTTGGGGGGGCTGAAAGGGATATTGTCCGTCAATTAGAGGCATGGAAAAAATTCTTCAATTTACGAATAGCCACACTTAATTCACATTTTGAACTTGAACAAGAAACTACTCGTCTAGAAATACCATTGTTTGTTCCAGAGTCTACTTGGTCTGAATCTTCTTCTGCATTTGCAAGAATTACAGCAAAATCGAGTAAAACTGCAACTAAAGCATGGAAAAGTTTCCTTCAACATAAACCAGAAGTTATGCAAGACATTGATGCAATTCATCTTGTTACTGGTGCAGGATCAATAGAATCAATCTCAATTATTCCCGAGGATATTCCTATTCATGTTCACATGTTAGAACCAAATAGAGGATTACATGGGGAAACCGTACTATGGGCCAAAATCGATGGAAACCAACCTAGACCAGTTGCATTAACTCGTATCCTTCTTACTATCCCTCGGAATAGAGATCTAAAACTAGTAAATAAAATTGCAAAGCGTACAAATTCTAGTTTTAGTGGAAACTCAGAATATATCAAAAATAAAATTCTAGAAGTGCATAAAATAGAAGCAGGAGTCCTTCTTCCTTGTGTTGATTTATCTAAATGGATAGTCCAAGAAAATAATCTAATCGGAGATTATGTTGTTACAATTGGTCGAGCCAGTTGGGTGAAAGGAACGTGGGAGTGTATCGAAATGCTTACTGGAACAGGAATCGGATTGGTGCAGGTCGGAGGAGGAGATCCAAAGGATATCAAACAGTTGAAAGAATTGGCAACGAAAAATAATGTCGCATTTGAAGTCTCTCAAAGGTTGGAACATGAAGAATTAATACAGTTACTAAGTTCATCACTAGGAGTAGTTTCATTGGCACATAATGAACCATTTGGACTAACACCTGTTGAAGCTCATGCAGTTGGAGTACCTTCTCTGATGGTCAACGAAGGAGGGTTTTCTTCAACTATTATCGATGGAGAATCAGGAAGGCTGTTGCCTCGTAATGATTACACCGCATGGCATTCTGCTTTGAAAGAGGCTGCAATCCCAGAAAATAGGAAAAATTGGTCAGCAAAGGGTAGAGAAATAGTAAATGATCTAGCATTAGAACCTGAAGGTAGGGCGATAGAGCTTCAAAAAATAATTCATCAACTCATTCAATGATTGGACGAGGTTGGGAAAATAAAACAAAACTAAGTGTTAATGCTGAAAATACAAACAGAACTAATGAAGATACAAATCCAATTGAAGGTGGGGTATAGATTCCTAATTCAAATGGTAGCAGGTCAAGAGCTGTCTCTCCTCTTCCTAACTGACCGCCTATTGAACCGAGCATAATTGTCATTAGAAAACCTAGGGATGCAGATAACGCCTGAAGAATCGTAAGACCACGATGTTCCCAAAGTCGATATCCACAAAGACGTCTCCCTGAAATTACGCCACTCCAGAAACCGATACAAAGTCCACTGAACACCATTTTATTCAGAGACATACTACTTTGCCCTCCCATAGATTCAGTGGTAAGATAACCCGTTACAATAGCAGCAGGAATCATCAAAACTCCAAAAATAGAAGCTATGTATGCTGCAGAATCCAGATGTGAATGGACTTTGGATGGTAGCCGTTCACCGAAAGCTGGGACTAATGCTGCAATTGAACAGATTATGGTACCTAAAGTAGCAATAGCAAATGCTCCAACCACCATCTCTGTGGAAATCGCATGAAAAACAGACATGGAAACCATCAGATATCATCTCCTAATGATACAATATAATCTGGACCATAATGCGTCCATTGTTCGTCACTCCATCCTTCAGGACGACGAGGATCACCGAGATTTATCTCAGGAGATAGACTTTGAAACATTCTATCTTTTGATGAATCGAGTGGATTATGTGGGATATTTGAAGATTGCAAATCCTCAGCCATAAATCGTTGAAGAGAAATTAGAACAGATGCAGTTATCATCGCTAAAGCCAACATCAATAATCTAGACGGATTTTCATCAACTGATGAAGAGTTTTCTGTTGACAAAGTAGTCCAAGCAGTAGTGGTTTCAAATTCAGAATTAGAAATTCTCCAACGATATTCCATTGAACCATCCGCTAAAGCAGTTGGGAAATTTACCTGCCATCCATTTGCATTATCTTCAGCTTCTATTGAAGAGATAATCTCAGAACCAGAAATTTTCCACTCTATAGAGGCAGATGTAACATTCATCATTTTAGATTGTAGTACGGTTTCTTCACCAATATTTCTCTGAGTAATTGGAGTCCAATCTAAAAGTTGAGGGAAATTTTCTGGAATTGGACCCACAGAAATTGAGACTCCCCCTTGATCGTTGGTGTCTCCTAATCTAGCAATTCCGTCACCACCATGATGAATTCCAATGTGGAATGTAGTAGTTCCCTCAACAGAAGGAGCAGATAATGACCACGAAACAGATATGCCTTCATCAGGATCTAAAACATATGATTCTACATAATTCGAAGAGCCCCCATTAGAATCAGAAATTATTGCCCATCCTGAATTATCAGGAGAATCATCAACTCCAAATGTTCCGGTAGTAAGGAAAACTCCTACTATTTTTCTTTCTGAAAGTTCCATTCCAACGATATCTGCTGTAATTGTCAACGGACCTCCAACAAAAGTAGAATCTCTATCAGTATTCATTGAAATCACTGCTGATGATGGTAGAGAGACATCTGGATCAGCATGACAGGAACCTCCGCAAGCAAAATCTCGAGTTCCATCTCCATTTCCACCAGGATTAGCTTCCATCACAGGAGAAGAAAGTAAACATGCTAAGATTCCCAAAATCAAAACTCTATGTAAAATTCTCATGAGAATCTCCTCCGAATTCCAATTCCAAATGAAATCAATATCGAGATAATTATCCAAGTGAAAATTAAAGCAGATCCAATAGTGCTTTCTTCGACTTCTGGTATCACAATATCTTCATTTGTTAGTTCTATTGAACCCAAGTTTTGGTTAGAAATAAATTGATTTTCTATACCTTCAATATCTACAGTAATTATGTAAAAATGAGTACCTGCAAGGAAAATAGGATCTTGGAAATCAGTCTCATTAGTTGTAGAAATCAAACTTGCAGAAGATAAATCACTTCTATCTTCCAGTGAAGATGATGATCTCCAAACATAAAATTGAGTTTCAGAGCCGGTCCAATTCCACGAAATATCGATGAACGACCCTTCCTTAATGATTGTAAGATCCGAAATTGTCGAACCTTGGATAGCTTCCAGACTAATTTCTAGGAAATCTATTCCTCCATGTTCGTCAAGAACAGTGAGATTAACTGCTGTAGTTCCTACATCAAATTCATGAGAAATAACCGGACCGGTGTAAGTTGATTCTCCGATAGTCCAGAACCATGCTACAATACTTCCATCCAAATCTGAGGAAGATTGGGCATCAAGAACTGTATCTGATTCAATCATGATTAATTCAGGAATTATGAAATCGGCTGTTGGTGCTAAATTTTCAATAGTAATCTGAGAGCTAGATTCGGTCGTAATACCTCCAAATCCATCGTCTGCAGTAACAGAAACTGTCCAAATTTGCCCTACCCCCAACCAGTCAGTTGGAACTAAACTTTGGTTATCTAATGATGCAATTCTGAAACCATCTCGATACCAAAATGATGTAAATGTTAGAGTATCTGAATCTTGATCTGAAGATGTTACATCAATCTCTAATGGTTCTAGAACGTAAATCCCATTTTGAATATCAATGAATTCAATTTGAACTATTGGATTAGAATTTTCAATCGTCACAGATCTAGTAATATGATTGGACTCAGGGTTTTCGTGATCCGTACTTTCTCCACCATCTATATCCTCCAAAATAATCTCTGCATGCCATACTTGTCCTCGAATAACTTGTCCTGATTCTATAACTAACAGATCGTCAAAATTAGAGTTATGCTCTCCATTAATATGCCAATGAACATGAACTAAAGATAGCGTGTCTCCATCGGGATCAGACCATTCGTATTCTATTTTCAAGTCATCTGAACTCGATGGATTTTCAGGCGTTAAATTTAGAGATTCAAGAACTGGAGGAGCATTGGAAATTGTTCTAGGAGCCGATTCAGTCCATGGAGAAAACTCTATGCCGTCACTTGCTCGAACACTAACTTCCCAAATTTCTCCCTTAGAAGTCTCGGACGAAGATATAGTTGATTCGCCATCAAATTGTGGGATATGAGTCCCATCTTTCATCCATTGAATCTCTACCGATGAAGATAAGTCACCATCCTCATCAAAAAATGTGTAAGACATGAGNATATCATCTGTAGTTACCGGATTTGTTGGTGTAATTGTGAGTGATTGGATTGANGGTGCATTATTCGAACTTCCAATCTGGATACTTGCAGTTACAACGTTTCCAGAATCTTCTCCATCAGAAGGAGTGATACGAACTTCCCAAATATCTCCAGTTCTTGTTGAAACATTAGGAATAGTTGATACTCCATCATAAGTTGAAACTCTGGACCCATCAAGATACCATTGTATGATAGTACCAGATTCAGAATCCAAATCTGAATCTGAAAAAGAATAAGAAATCGTAAGATCGTCTAGTTCAGTAGGATCTGTTGGGGAAATACTGAGACTATTTACTACAGGGGGAGTATTTTGAACAATAATTGGTGCTGATGAAACAGGTGAGCCAGAATCAGTACCATCAGACGGAGTAACTGTAACTGTCCATGTTTCGCCTTTAGAAAGGAAAGATGAAGAAACNGATNAAGAATCATCTAATTGAGTAATTATTGAAGAATCTCTACTCCATTGAATGGTTGTTCCAGATTCTAAATCACCATCTGAATCTGAATAAGANTATGATAAACTAAGAGAGTCGGTTGATGTAGGTAATGAAGGACTAATTATCACATTAGAAACTGATGGAGCTTGATTTTGTGGAGGTTGTTCAGGTACATTGTANGAGGCGGTATTCCAAGCATCTCCACCAGTTCCACCCCCATTAACTGCATTTCCTACGACATCAAAAGAAACTGTTCCAGATCCTGATGAAGGTGCTGTCCAATCGACTGTCCAAGATCTTGCGTTTTCAGAAGAATGTGTGACCTTTCCGCTAGATAATTTAGCATTAGTTCCGGGATTAGAAAAACTTCCGGAAGATGCGTCTAAGGAAAACCCACCCTTACTTGTACTGATTTGTGAATTTGAAACAGTAACAGTGAGCGTGTAAGATTGTCCTGGAACATAAGACGATGGCTGGCCACTAAGACTGACCGATGTAGAACTACTAGCACTTCCATGGCAACCACAAGACGGACCAGTATTACCACTAGAGTGTGCCTCTGAAAATGGTGCAGATAATGCCAGAAATAGAACACTGACCATGAACAGTACTCGGCGCGCCAGCATGAATAGAAATGACCATTCGTAGTTATGATATTTCGTTTTCTTCGATTATTGAAAACNAGAAATTATCCGTTGCATTGATGGACGGCATATGATTCNCTTATGTCATGACAAAGCCAATTGAGTCGGTTGCTATAGTAGGTGCCGGAAATATGGGGAGTGGAATTGCACAAAAAACTGCTCAGGAAATGTTTGAGGTNCAAATGGTTGATAGAGANGAANAATGGGTCAACAGGGGCCAAAAAATTATTTCAGATTTTCTTGAAGAGGCTATCGAAAGACGAATCTTTTCTCAATCCCAAGTTGAAGAGATAAAAGGGCGGATATCGGGAGTAATCGGAGTGGAAAACGTTGATCCGGAAACTGATCTTGTTATCGAAGCAGTTTTCGAAGATTTTAATGTCAAAGCAGATGTTTTCCAAATTTTGGATGAAAATTGTGGTGATCAAACTATTTTAGCATCTAATACATCATCTCTAAGCGTTAATGAATTATCAAAAGCAACAACTAGGCCTGATCGATTTGTTGGACTTCATTTCTTTTACCATCCTGCAAAAAATCGACTTGTTGAAGTAATCCCNGCTAGTGATTCATCGGAAGATACAATTTCAAGGGTTGTACAATATTGTAAACAACTTGGAAAAGTAGTTATTGTTTGTAAAGATAAACCCGGTTTTGTCGTTAATCGATTCTTTGTTCCATGGCTAAACGAAGCATGCCTCTTGATGGAAGAAGGTCATGGTACTCCTGCACAAATTGATGCAGTTGCTCGAAAATCATTCAACATTGGAATGGGGCCTTTTGCTCTGATGAACTTAACTGGACCACCAATTGCACTTCATTCAACTGATTATCTCGCTCAACAACTTAACACTCCAAGGTACAATGGTGCTCAAAATCTTCGTGATCTTGTTGACGATAATGCTGTCTGGGAAATTGGTGAAAATGAAGAATGTGAAGAAAAGATGGCATCCATTATTCGAGAACGACTTCTAGGAGCCGTTTTCGCTATTTCTTCTCAAATTGTAGAAGAAGAAATTTGTTCGATGGAAGATGTTGATCGAGGTGCTAAAGTAGGATTACGGTGGGCACTAGGGCCATTTGAACTAATGAATGAATTTGGAATTGATGAAGCATATAGAATGGCTAAATCATATTCTGAATTACATAGTCATGAATCTGAATTTAAACTTCCTCAATTCCTTCAAATTAAAGCTGAAACAGGAAATCCTTGGATGTTTGAATTTGTAGATGCNGAAATCAAAAATGGAATTGCCACTGTAAATATCAATCGACCAGAAGCAATGAATGCCCTTAATGGAACGGTTGTAGAACAATTAGGCGCACTTGTTGACAATTTGAATGAAGATACCACAATTCATACAATTGTTCTAGAAGGAGCAGGTAAGGCATTTGTTGCAGGAGCAGATGTCAAATTCTTTGTAGATAGGTTAGACGAAAATGCGTTTCCAAAGATCTATGAATTTACTGCAGAAGGACATAANGTTCTAGCAAAAATTGAGAATAGTTCGAAGACTACAGTCGCTCTTACTACTGGACTTGCGTTGGGAGGGGGCTTAGAACTTGCATTATCTTGTGATTATAGAATNGGGACNAGAAGAACGCAATTTAGATTCCCTGAAACAAGTATCGGGATTTATCCTGGTCTAGGAGGAACTCAAAGAACCACCAGAATTTGCGGTGTAAATGCTGCTAGATGGGCAATACTTGCAGGCAATTGGATTGGACCAAAACAAGCAGAAGATCTAGGTCTTATTACACACCTAGTTGATCCAGCAGATGTTGAGAAAACAATTGAAAATATTAGTAATCAAGGTAAACCTACAAACAAATACACTGGAGCACCTGTGAGAATGTCAGAAGGTGTACAAGCAGCAATTGAATTCTATTCAGATGATAATATGAACTCAATCATGACAGGTCAAATTCCTGAAGGAAGTATAGAAGGCTATGCAAGTCGACAAATTAAGCAATTATCCAGAACCGCNCCCATCGCATTAAGAATGGCTAGTGATTTAATTGATGTTGCAGCATCTACTAATTTAGAACAAGGATTAGCAGCAGAATTACAAAAATTAGAAGATATATTTGCAACTAAGGATGCATACGAAGGATTGTCTTCACTTATTCAAGGAAGACGTCCTAATTACAACAACGAATAATCAATCCAANATTAAGAGATTTTACCTGGAGGAGGGACATACCAAGGAGATCTCCAATTACTAATAGCTCGAAAATATGATTCAAGTAATTTATTCATCTCAATACCTCCTTTCTAAGAGCATCAAATAATTTTCCAGAAATAAATTCAATAAATTCAATCATTTTACCACCGCAAAATCCTACTGAATAATCTTCCATTTTTCTCCTCTTTAACACTCAATTTTTCGCTCCAATCATCTATCCAATCAACAAAATATTTGTCCATTTTATCCTCATATTATACTTGTACCCCGACCTATATCAAAGTATTAGTAAACGTGCAACTACTAGGGTGTAATTTATACACTAAGTTGTTTTGAAAACACCATGGTCGAAACCCCAATGAAGGTATCCAAGCAAGACTTATTGACAATTAACCGGTCAATAGAAACAGTACATGAAATGGGTACTAAAATTCGAAANTCATTGCAAGAATATTCAGATGAACATACTCATAATACTGCTTGGGAAGTTCAAGCAGGAGTAGAAGCATTAGAGGTCTTTGGATCAAGATGGACTATCGAAATATTAGCAGCTTTGTATGTNGCAGGTGAANGGCGATTCAATGAATTAAGACATCTATTGAATGGNATTAGTAGTCGCACTCTGTCAGATAAACTCAGGAAATGTACTGATTCTGGATTAATTGAACGAATGGTNGTAGATGGTCCTCCAGTTAGAGTTTCATACAAATTGACNGAACATGGAATGATTTGTGGACGACTATTGGGTCCGTTGGTAGCATATATGAAAATTAGAAACGGCGCTCTAGAGGAAGATGTCTGAACAATGAACCAATGCTTTGAAAATAGAATACCTCTGATTTGATCTCATGCCCTTACTCCAACAGTGGCACCGAAGACACCCTTGGGTCCTCGGTGGGATACTAGGAATTGCTGGAGGACTAGTAGGGTTTGGAGGTGCAGGAAATGGATTTGCCACAAGTGGAACCATTAGTTCTGCAAGTGATTCTTGGGAACATCCTCTAAGAATTAGAATTCTAAATTTACTTGAACGTAAACCAGGACTACCTTATCGTGAATTACAAAGAGAACTTAATGCGGCCAATGGAACACTAAGGCACCATCTAGATGTCTTGATAGCAAATCATTCCGTAACAGTTGTACATGTAAACGGTCGTTCATGCCATTATGCTGGAGCGCCTGCACAGATGGAAATAATGTCTGGAGTAGTAGTAGGTGGGGATGAACATGCTGCTGCGATGATGCCTGTTGGATTATCAACAGTTCAGAAATTGATTGTTGCTCGATTATCAAGAGAAGAATTGCCTAAATCTCAAGCGCAAATGGCAAGAGAATTNGGTAGATCGAGGGCTTCGGTACATTCNGCTGTTACTGTTCTTCGCAGAAGAGGGGTTCTTCATGCTACTGAACTAACACTTGCTCCTCATCTTTCTGGGCTTAGAGATGGTGGAATTGATTACGACTGGTTGGATGGCATGAATCAACTCTAAATTGCCATTATTTNACGAATATTTGTCCGAATACTCTTGAGCCTAAACTTTCGGAGTAGGGGTATGTTCGTACTCCGCCTTCAGGAACATCCGGTTCCGGTGGGTAGTGATGATCCAGATATTTTACTAGCTTGGATATTGGATACAATGGGACTGGTTAGAAGAAGGAACTTTGCCGATGAAGTAGTATCTAGTAGAGGATCTATTCATGGATTAATGAAAGATCATCTTCTTGCAGATCCATTACGTGGATGGGATAGTCAATCNATGATTGATGCAAGTGGAATTAGTTCAACTGCTCTTCATCATCAANTAGTAAAATTACGATCTTGTGGACTANTAGCAACTGTGACAGAAGGAAGATGGAAAAGACATGTCATTAGAAATGGGTCTTTGTCTGCTGCAATTGATCTCATCTCTGCTCAAGCAGAAATAATACTAAAACAACGAATG
This sequence comes from Methanobacteriota archaeon, assembly GCA_002702985.1. Taxonomy (GTDB): domain Archaea; phylum Thermoplasmatota; class Poseidoniia; order Poseidoniales; family Thalassarchaeaceae; genus MGIIb-N2. The sequence continues at coordinate 3,731 of PADI01000069.1, read as the reverse complement.
TCTATCCTCGATGATGTNATTTCTCCCTCTGAAACTAGAATGAGTAACGACCCACTACAACTGGGTGGAGAAGATATTCCTTTNCGAATAATTATCTCAGAACAAGGACCTANTGAGAATCAAATATCTCTTGAATCATTNCTGCGAGATTTTGGGTTCACGGGAGATAGAGGAAAAGAAGAGGANGTTTTGTGTCTGGAAATTTTTACTTTACTCGGNAGCGCCGAAATACCTNTGACAACTGATTTCTTGATGAAAGAAACAAATGAATCTAGAACTAGAGTATTAGGGATTTTAGATCGATTNAGGTCAGCACTTCTTGTTGAAAGGGTGTTATTAGAAGATAGAATTTCTCATAATTTATTCATNGGACTAACTCATCAATGGGCTCAAAGAGGAGAAAAATGGATTCGAGGACGAGGAGGTTTAGGTAGAATAGAACAACAAGTTNCNGATCGAATTGTTTCAGATCTAAAGCAAGAAAAATTGACAACTGAAAGTATTTCTAAGCATCTTGATGGAATTGATACTGAAGTAAAATGTGTTCTTGTAAATACATTAGGTGGAAGAGTCCCTTANGGATATCGACTTACAGGAAAAGATGCGAATGCAATTGTTTCACGATTACTTTCTAGGGTGCAAAGGATACTTGAAAGACTNAGAATGATNTCAAAAAAATATGATCAAGTCATACNATAATCTTAGTTGATTGAATTGACTTTTCTAAAAAATCTGTTACAGATTCAATTAATTCATTNGGGCCTTGAGTTCTGTGTAATTTAACTCTCATATCACTTGCTCCTTCTANTCCTTTAGTGAAAGAAATAGCATGACGCTTGAGATGATTATTTCGNCGATCCCCATATGTTTCATCAGCTAGTTCGCAATATCTTCTCCAACACCACAACTTAATGGCAGCATCTTTTCCTTCCAAAGACACGTCAGAAACTAGTTCATTCCAAGGTGCTGGATTAGATTTCCAACCTAATCCTTTCTTTATTCTAAAGAAAATATCTGGATTACCTATAGCTGCTCTTCCAATCATAAGGCCTGCTGCTCCTGTAACTTCTAGGCAGCGTGCTGCGCTAGCTGAATCCTTAACATCTCCATTAGCTACAACTGGAATAGATAAATCACGTACCATTTCTCCGATCTCTTCCCAATCAGCTTCTCCAGCATATCTTTGACGTAATGTTCGTCCATGAACTGCAATCCTATACACTCCTTCATCTTGTAACCGAAGAGCAATCGAATGTGCAGTGTTAGGACCTGATCCGGTTCCTAATCGAACCTTTACGGTTACTGGAACATCGCTAGCCGCAATACACGCTCGAACCATACTAACCAATCTATCTGGATCTCCTAGAAGTGCAGCTCCTGCAGAGTTTCTACATACTTTTGGAGCAGGACATCCAAAGTTTAGATCAATAATATCAGCAACTGAAGATAGGGCTCGAGTTGTTCCAACCATCTCTTCTTCTACACCACCAAAAATTTGTGGAATGAATGGAGATTCTCGAGGATCTGATTCTAATCTTCTCCAACTACGAGCATCATCTCGATTTAANCCAGCNGCAGCAGTAAATTCTGTGACTGTAATATCNGCACCACATTCTTTTGCTAATAGACGAAANGGAAGATCCGTNACTCCNGCCATCGGAGCAAGGTAAAGTGGGACNGGGTCCATTGTACNCCTCATAATGTGTTNGGGTCTTGACTCTGACGCGAATCAAGAACTCAGAATGAGGACTCCCAGTCTTCTACATTCTCTGCCGCAGCCCATTGATCGTCAGTAACTCTTCCCTGAGCTTTGACTACCTCTCGAGCAAGTAACCAATAAACGAGTGCTAAACTTCTACGACCTTTGTTATTAGCTGGAAGAACAAGGTCAACAAAGCGAAGAGTGTTATTTGCATCACAAATTCCAACAACTGGAAGACCNGAATTTACAGCCTCAGACAATGCTTGTTGGTCAGCCTGAGGATCTGTTACAATAATCACTTCAGGCTCGATGTAACTACGTAGTCTAGGATTTGTCAGAGTACCTGGGATAAAACGTCCAACAATATGTCTGGCTCCGATTGCTTGAGCAAAGCGACGAGCAGGACGCTGCCCATACTGTCTTGCACTTACTACCAAAATATTCTCTGGCTTGTATTTACTAAGGAAATTAGATACGATAGAAAATCGCTTATTTGTCTCATCCAAATTAATCAGATAAAGACCAGTTCCCTCTTGCTTCTGATCTTCCAAGAAAGGCACCATATGAGCGCTACTTTGTTGTGTCCCAATATGGACGAAATGTTGCTGATATGTATCTAATGGGAGGAGGTACTCTACGTCACTCATGATTACCAGCGTCGTGGCCACCTGCCCCCCATTCATAACCGCTTCGCTGCTGAAAGATGTTCAAAATGAGGGATTTTTTCCGCCCTAACCCCTATGTATAGCCCCNGATACCATCTATCGATGGAGGACACAAGTAGCCTGAGAGGTCCTCTAAAACAGGGTACTGAGGGGCCNGACGGATTCTGGTTCGATTCGGAAGGNAAAATTCTCAACGTTTCTGCATCGGAAATAGAACGCTACGTTTACTGTCCAATGAGTTGGAGACTAGAAAATGAAGGAATCAGCGCCAAAGGGAAAGAAGTACAACAGGGGATCAAAAAACACGAGCAAATGCANCAAATAATTGTTGAAAAAATTGAAGCTCAGAATGAATTTACTCGTAATATTGTAATTTGGTCATGGTGGTTCGCTGTTGTACTGACGTTGGCCGCCGATACAGCTGCGTTTTATTTTGTCCAAGATGGNTTAATCNATTCTGAACTAGCCAGTATGATTGGGAAATTCTTGGTCTTGTTAGCTCTAGTATGGTTAATTCTAGCCATTGTTTTACTAATTCTTCCATGGAGAAAATGGTTGGGTTGGAATGAAAAACTACTTTCAGTATCAACTAATACTTCTGAAATAGAGAATGATTTGCAACCATTGAATACTCCACTAAAACTAGGTGAAAAGGGATGGTTCACTTTTGGGCGTCCAGAAGCCTTGATTCTGTTTTCAGCCATTGCATTGAGTCTTCATGGAATTGCGTTAACATTCGCTCAAAATAGAAGTTTAGCTACCTTTGCTCTACTAGTTTTAGCTTTAATTTGGACATTATTGGCCACTACTAGGTTACAAGCAGCACTTACTGCAAATCAACGAATAAAGGAAAAAGACATAGAGGCTGGACTTGAAGAATTAGGAGATATTAGGTATAGCGACGGAGGTGATTCCTTCCTTCTGGAAGATGAAAATACGGGATTAAGAGGAAGACCAGATCAAATCACTCGTATAGGTGAAGATCTAATCCCAGTAGAATTGAAAACNGGTAAAATTCCGAAAAAACCTCACAAAAGTCATCAGTTTCAAATTCTAGCATACCTACATTTGATTGAATCAATGACTGGAGATCCCCCTCCTTTCGGATTTCTTAGATATGGTACTGAATCAGTGTATTCAATTGAATGGAATCAGAAAGAAAGAGAAAAGTTGTTNGATGTAATCAAAGAAATTCAACAAGTGAGTGTTAAGGGTGGAGCAAAGAGNGATCACAACCGGCCTGGAAAATGTGAATCTTGTAGTAGAAGGGAAGACTGTCCCGATAGATTAGAATTTATTCCAAATCAATAAGATTGGTACATTCCCCATCCTCATGTATCTCATCGAAATGGACGCAAGGGCGA
>PADI01000068.1 GCA_002702985.1 Methanobacteriota archaeon | reverse complement strand
GAGGACCTGCTGGAGGACCACCCATCGGAGGACCCATCATTGGAGGACCTGCTGGAGGACCACCCATCGGAGGACCCATCATCGGAGGACCTGCTGGAGGACCGCCCATCGGAGGACCTTGAGGAGCATCTACAGGAGGGAGACTAGGAGTAACTTCAACTGGTGGAGGGCTAGGAGTAGGAGCAATCACTGGATTGTGTTCGATTGGTTCTACTGTAACGTCAGCAACACCTACTTCAAATGCAGAATTAAGGGACGATGATTCAGATTGAACTGGAGAGGATGCTAGTTCTTCTCGGGCATCTTCCATATCTGATAATGTCTGTGCAAATGCATCTTCAATGGACATGGCGACACTGTCATCCCCGTCCGACATGAGACATCGGAAGATTGACTTCGTCTTCAATCCAACCCTTAGATTCTATTCCTCTTCAGAGTGGAAATCATTTGATGGTTGCAGATCTAATAAGAAACTGGTAACCGTGAAAACAATTCCAAGACAAAGTACAAATTCCCATGCAGCAGCAATTTCTAATGCAGGATATTGTCTAGAAGTACAAAATTCCATCATATCTGTAGGAGATGCATTCCAATTATCCCAATCAAAATCATCGGTCCATACAGATGCTTGGTTCGATAGCATCTGCCACAATCCTATAATGGCAGCTACAGCAGGTATTCCTCTAGCAAGAAGAATCTTTCGAAGAGTAGAACTTCCCCAGTGAATTCTTGCCGTCACTACCCATGCCATTACACACCACATTATTCCTTTTTCAAAGATAGTGATTGCATAAGTTCCGTGCATATATCCATCTACATCCCAAGGTGTTTGGCCAACCATGAAAGTAGAATATGCAGCTACCATCCCAGGTAACAATGCAGCATGATTGATTATTTGCCATATATAATGGGCGTCTTTTTCCAACAGTCGCTCACGATTAAATAACTGAATTTCAATCATTATCCATACTACAGTTACAGTAGTTAGGAAAGTACCAAGAGAAAACATAGTATCTCCAGGTTCAAATAAATCAAAATCAGAAATGAATGGCATAAATGGTTTACAACCACTAGCTACCCAAGCAATATAACAAAGAATCATCCAACCTAGGGTAATTCCTGTAAAAAGAAGAATTGACAATCGACGGCGTTGTAAATCCTCCATGTTTGCGGCTAAAATCAATACAATATGATATTCTCGGTCTCATTCATGAAAAAAAGCGAGGCTTGATGTTGTAGGCCTTTGTGAAAAAAAATATGGAACGGCGAATTGGCATTATTGTCAATCCAGATGCCGGTCTCGGTGGTCGCTTAGCGCTGAAAGGATCAGATGGCATGGCTGAAATTGCTCGGTCAAAAGGCGCAGAAGATCGTGCAGGCCCTAGAATGTGTGAAGCATTTGAACATCTATTTTCAATTATTGAGCTATCTTTAGTCTCATGGGATAATATTCATTGGCTCTTACCTAAAGGAAGAATGGGTGATTCATGGATTCCAGAAAAAATGAAAATTCATGGAAAATGGACCAATATTTCAGATACACCAGAGGTAACCACTGCTGAAGACACAATCAATGTAGTAAATTCAATGATTGAACAAAATGTGGAAATTATTCTCTATGCAGGAGGAGATGGAACTACCAGAGATATTATTGGTGCATTGGAGGATATCGATTCTGCTTCAACACCTATTCTTGGAATCCCAGCAGGAGTTAAAATGCATAGTGGTAGTTTTGGAGCTTCACCTAGATCTGCAGCAGAAGCCTTCGCAGCTTGGTTTTCAGGTGACTTGTTAATTGCTCAGACTGAGGTAATGGATCTTGATGAAACACTGTACAGAGAGGGTGAATGGGTTGTAAAAATGTATGCTGAAGCAATGAGTCCGGGAAGTCCTAGATGGATGCAGGGGTCCAAACAACGTATTGAACGAATTTCCGAAGTTGAAATCCTAGAATCTTTAGGTGATCATCTTCGTGAAACAATAGAAGATGATCCTGAATTACTAGTTATTTGGGGAAGTGGAGGAACATTACGGACATTGGGTGAATCAATCGGCTTTACAATTACAGTATTAGGCATAGATGTTACACTTGGTACTGAAAATGTTGGAACTGATCTGGATGAGAATCAACTAATTGACGTAATCAATAATCATAAATCTCAATTCGGAGAAAATGCAAAAATATTGACTCTACTTTCACCCATGGGAGGACAAGGATTTCTTATCGGGAGAGGAAATTTGCAATTATCTCCAACAGTTATTCGTTTAATTGGAATTGACAATATCTTAGCTATAGTCACACCTGCAAAATTAGCTACGTTGAATACTCTGAGAATAGATACCAGTGACATGGATTTAGATAGGCAATTTCAAGAAAAAAAATACATGAAAGCGTTACAAGGATACAGAACTACTAGATTAATTCGAATTTCAGCAGAGTGATTCTCGCGACAATGTTCAACATCTCTTACTCTCTGTGGAGCCCATGGACATGCGCCGAACGTCACTCACCCTTGTGCTGCTAATGGTGTTTTCAACCACATTATCGATGGTAGAAACAACTCATCTTTCGCCATTAGTTGATGAAAATTCTGAAACCTCTGCTAGAAATGGCGCGACTGCATGGCTTCAAGATAGAGCGGATACCTTGGGCAATGCTGGTTCTCATTCCAGTATTGAACAAGCACCAGATGGGACTTTGTGGGTTGCCCATTCCAAAGACGGAGATCTATGGGTTACTAACGATGCTGCTGGTTATTGGAACAGTGAACAAATCTATTCTTTCGGCTCAACTGGTAGATTAGCAAATCTTCAAATTGATTCTTCTGGAAACCCTAGAATCGCCCATTTTGATGCATCGGAACATATTATTCGAGTTTCAAGATATGATGGATCATCATGGTCAACTTCGACTGTAGCTCCTGGTGAAGATACTGGAAATGAAGGACCATATGATAACAATGAAGGTCGTATTGGATTCAAAATCGATGCGAATGGAGGTGAACACTTCACTTATTTGACTGGAGGAGACGATTTAGCATACTCTTCATTTGTCAATAATCAATGGACTACAGAAATAATAGATGACGGTGATGGAGAAGCAGAAGAATATTCAGGAAATTCAAAAATTGGTCGTTGGAGTGATCTACTAATCGATAGTTCAGGCACATTGAACGTAGTATACAGTGGATACCAAGTTCAAGCATCATACAGTCCAATTGATGGAAGCATAGAGAGTGCATGGTATACTGAATTTATTCGTCATGGTACTCTTGCACCCGGAGGATGGACAATTTCAACAGTAGTATCTAATGCCACAGGAGATAATTCTGAATATTATTGGTTAGATGGTGCATTTGACTCATTAGGTACCTTACATATTGCTTACCAAAATAATTCTGCAGGCAGTGGATGGTTCTCCCCTACGACTCAAAGTGTTTGGATGGCAACTCAAGGTAGCGGATTCTGGAATACTGAAAGAATTCATGATGGGAATTCTGATGGCGATTATATTCGTCTATTATTTGACTCAAATGATAACAAGAAAATTGCATGGTACAATAATGGGGATAATGATGCTATCCTAATGCGTGAAAATGGAAATGGATTCGAAATGATTACTATTGCTGAATCAGGAAATGTAGGCAGCTATATCGACATGCTGTTAGATTCCAATGATGAAGAAATATTTGCATTCTATGATAATACAGAACAAGATCTTATTGTTGCTGTTCCCGGACAAGATGAAGATTCAGATGGTGTTGTAGATAGTATAGACAAATGTCTAGGTTCATCTCCTACCAAACGTATTGATGACCACGGATGTGAATGGACTCAGGGTGAATTATCTACTCAAACAGATGATTTCGCTTATTTGGAATCGGCCACCACATCAGATGGTATTCATCAGATGGTGATGTTTGAAGGGTATGAAAAAGGTACTANTAGGTGTGATTTAGAACCTGGAACAAATAATAATGATTCTAATGATTGTAACCTCATTCACTTTTCTTTTGATGGTACTTCAAGCCAAAGAACAACCATTGATGACCAAGCAGAAAGTGGGAGATATGCCGATATTGTGACTCTTGAGGATGATTCATTGGCTGTCTCATATATGCAAATTCTTGAACGAAATAACTTCAATTCAGTTACCTCTTCTGCTGCTAAGGTAGCAATCAAATCTAGTGGAAGTTCAACTTGGACAACAACCACTTTAGAAACTGGTAATAACACTGGTTGGTACACAGATATTGCAGCATCTGAAAATGGAACCATAGGGATGGTATGGGTAGATCGAGAGGCCTCAACTGTTCGCTTTGCAATGAATGATGGTTCTCAATGGAGTATTCCAGAAACTATTGCAATCAATTCTACCTATCCACGAATTGGATTCATAGGAGATCATCCAATCATATTCTACAGAGATATAGATACACGTACTGTTGAAGTTGCGACAATGAATGGGAGTAATTGGGATTCAACTACAATTATCAGCCAATATACTGGATTTTACCGACCAGATATTGCAACNGGTTCAGATGGAACATTGTGGTATGTTGTGCAAAGAGGAACTGATGGAAGCGGAGATTCAGATTGTAATTCAATTCACGAATGTACCGTATTACTGATAAATTATGATTCAAATGGGCTGGGGACAATTTCTGATTTGGGTCTTTCAGACATCACAACAGGAGTTTATCCCTCCGTAACCGTCGATAAGGCAAATCGTCCACATATTGCTTGGTATAATCCATCTGATGAGGGCGTGATTGTTGCTGCTCAAACACCAAACGGATGGGAACAAACTGCGATCAGTCATGAAAGAAATGCAGGGAATTATGTTGAAATCATTACAGATGAAAATGGATGGGAGACTGTTTTCTCATTTGATAGAGAAGACAATGGAACTGTGGTCCATCTTACACGAGAACCTACCGAACAAGACCACGACCTTGTAGCAGATGAGTTTGATAATTGTCCAGATACTCCTTTCGGAGAAACTGCTGATATTTACGGATGTTCTGAATCTCAAAGAGATGGAGATAATGATGGTGTCTTAGATATCAGTGATCAATGTCCATACACAAATTCAAACGAGGCATCAAATGTAGATTCCAATGGTTGTGGAGCAAGTCAAAGAGACTCAGATAATGATGGAGTGGTAGATGCAATTGATCAATGTCCAGGTACACCAACTAACACTGTCGTAGACAACAAAGGATGTGATGAATCAAAGCGAGATTCTGATGAAGATGGAGTAAATGACCTCAGCGATTTATGTCCCAATACTCCATATTATGATGTTGATAAAGTTGATTCTGATGGATGTGCACCTGCTGANAAAGATACTGATGGNGATGGTGCATTCGATGATTTCGATCGCTTCCCNNAAGATCCTACTCAGATGTATGATTCNGATAATGATGGATTTGGAGATAATGAATCTGGAAACAATGCAGATGATTGTCCATTCGAATTCGGGACATCTACCGGAGATAAATTAGGTTGTCCAGATATGGACGGAGACGGAATAGTAGATGATTTAGACGATGACAAAGATGGAGATGGAACTTCAAATGTTGATGACGTATTTCCAGACGATAGTTCAGAATGGGCAGATACCGATCTTGATGGATTTGGGAATAACATAGATCCAGATGACGACGATGATGGGAAGGCAGACCAAGAAGAAATTGACTGCGGAAGTGACCCACTAGATTCTGAATCTTTACCTACAGATGAAGATGGAGATGGTATCTGTGATATGCTAGATACAAATGAAGAAGATTCAAATCAAGGTAACTCGCAATCCACTGAAGAAACAAGTGGAGGATTTCCTGTTGTTGCTATTGCAGGAATTGTTGCTGTGATTCTTGTATTGGGCGGCATTGGTGCTTTCGTGTTTNCACGAGGAAGTTCAGAGACCNTGACTGGAGCATCTATGGCAGCTGCTGAATCTTCAGAAGCAACATCTCAACAAGGAGAAATGGTACCAACAGATCGNATATGTACAAAATGNGGGGCTTCTGAAATTGTTTTCATACCTGCATATCAGAGGCATTTCTGCAGAGCATGTTCACAGTATGAATAATCATACTTCTCTACCAAGGGCNGCTTTAATCAATCCGTGGAAAGGTGGGCTTGGGCGATTAGGTCTACTCTTAAATTCAGGATGATATTGGGTTGCAAAGAAATAACGATGGTCGGACATTTCTATAATTTCCATCCTCTCTCCCTCGGTATCTTTACCTACAAATCGTAAACCTGCAGCTTCCAAATCCTCTACCATATCTGGATTTACCTCATATCGATGTCGATGACGTTCATGAATTTTCATTACTCCATTATACAAACGATAAGCAGCACAATCTGTAGTTTGTAAATTCGTTTGACGACTACCTAAGCGCATAGTACCCCCCATGTGAGTTCTGCTCCCTTCAGGCATGAAAATTACAGTAGGATGAGGAGTATCTTCGTCGAACTCAGTACTATTGGCACCCGTTAATCCAAGAACATTTCTTGCAAACTCAATTGTAGCAATTTGTAATCCTAAACACACACCAAGATATGGGACATTATTTTCTCTTGCAAATTGTGCTGCGAGGATTTTTCCTTCAATTCCACGATCCCCAAATCCACCTGGAACAAGTATACCATTAGCATCCTTGACCAATTTCCAAGATTTTGAATAAGTATCTTGTCCTTGATTTGATGGTTCTAAATCTGATGCTTCTACCCAGTCAATATGCAAATTTACTCCTTCTGCAAGAGCGGAATGATTCAATGCTTTGATTACACTAAGATACGAATCTGAAAGTCCTGTATATTTCCCAACCATTGCAATATGTACATCACCACTTAATTCATCCATCCTTTGAGCAAGATCTGCCCACTCTTCAAGCAGAGGACGTTCTGCTGAAATTTCAAGACTGAGACGTTGACAAATACCTTTTGTTGCACCTTGCTCTTCTAACATCATCGGTACACGGTAAATGTTAGAAACGTCATGCGCACTGAAGACTGAAGATTCAGAAACATGACAAAATAGTGAAAGTTTCTTTTTCACTTCAGGTAAAATTGGTTCTGAAGATCTACATACTAAGAAATCTGGCTGAATCCCAGATGCCATGAGCTCCTTAACTGAATGCTGTGTAGGTTTTGTCTTTTGTTCACCTACTACTCCAATTACGGGAACAAGACTAACGTGCAAGAAACAAATATTTTCTCGACCTACACGAAATTGAAATTGACGAAGTGCTTCAACGAATGGAGCTGATTCAATATCTCCTACTGTACCACCTAATTCAATTACACAAATATCTGGAGTATCATCACTTCCATCTGAAGGGGTATGTGCTATTCGTTCGATTCTATCTTGAATTTCATCGGTGATGTGTGGAACTACTTGAACGGTTTTACCCAAATAATCTCCTTTTCTTTCTCTCTCAATAACCGAAGAGTATACCTTACCCGTAGTCAAATTATTATCTCGATTTAATGTAATATCTAGAAATCGTTCATAATTTCCCAAATCAAGATCTACTTCGCCACCATCATCCAAAACAAAAACTTCACCGTGTTCAAAGGGACTCATTGTTCCAGCATCGGAATTCAAGTAGGGGTCTATCTTAATAGCAGTCACACGATATCCAAGAGATTTCATCAAAACTCCAATGCTACTCGCAGTGACTCCTTTACCAATTCCACTGAGAACGCCCCCCGAGACTACGATGTACTTCATGCAATCAACGGGGTTTTCAGCCATCCGCGTTGGCCTATGAACGTTGTCAGAATATTGAACAAAAAAACCTCTAACACTAGCATGAATCATCAAGTATCTAGTCCGATGTCTGTGACCATGGACCGACCAAGTGGACGAGTCCTAGTCACCGGGGCATTAGGTCAAATCGGAACCGAATTGGTAGAAGCATTACGACAAAAACATGGACATGAAGCCGTAATAGCCACTGATATTCGAAAAGCAGAAGGATGTCAAATTCTAGATGTAATGAATAAGAAAGAAATCCATAAATTGGTAACTGAACAAGAAATCACTGAAATTTATCATTTGGCAGCACTACTATCTGCCACTGGAGAAAAAAATCCAGAATTATGTTGGGACATAAATGTAATTGGATTAGAAAATGTGATTGCTGCAGCGAAAAAAAATAATGCAAGATTATTTTCACCATCATCTATTGCTGTTTTTGGTCCAGATTGTCCAAATATTGCTCCTCAAATAACTCCACTAAATCCCTCAACGGTTTATGGAAGAACAAAGGTAGTTGGCGAACAATTAGCAATGACTTCTGGGATTGATATGAGAGGGATCCGATATCCTGGTCTAATTTCATACAAAGCCCCTGCTGGAGGAGGAACAACAGATTATGCAGTAGAAATTTTTCATCACGCTCTAAAAAATGGATATTACGAATGTTTTGTTCGAGAAGATACAAAATTGCCAATGATGTATATGGATGATGCAATTCGAGCCACAATAGAATTAATGGATTTTCCCTTGGAAAAATTAAGCGAATCACGAGGAGGATACAATATCTCTGGATGTTCGTTTACAGTTGGAGAATTAGTAAAAAGTATTCAACGTCATTTGCCCGATTTTATTTGTACATATAATCCAGATATTAGACAAACATATGCTGATTCTTGGCCTGATGAAATTGAAGACGACATTGCTAAGAAAGAATGGGGATGGAGTCCGAGATTCGATCTAGATAGAATAGTAGATGAAATGATTATCAATCTAGAAAATTAATCATCGTCTTGGTTTAATTCTGATTGCCAATCTGGAGTTTGAGGATCTTGTTTTGCCCATAAAATATCACCAATCCTAAGTACAGATATCGCTGATTCTGTAGCTCCAATAAGAGCTTGACGAGTTGTTCGAGCAGGTTCCAATATCCCTCGTTCATACATATCATAGATGCTTCTATCTGTTACATCAAGACCCAACCAATCGTTATCTTTTGATGCTTGGGCGGCAGTAATCTCAAGAATTCTATCTAACCCATCTAATCCAGCATTTTCAGATAATGCACGAGGAATACATTCCATAGCTGCTGCATATGCCTCAATAGCTAATTGTTCGCGGCCAGGAACCGTAGTCGAAAATGATCTCAACCTTCGAGCAAGAGCGATTTGAATTGCACCCCCTCCTGGAAGTATCGAAGATTCTTGTACGAGTCCACAAGCTACACCTATTGCATCATCAAAAGCTCTCATTGTTTCTTCGAGAATGGATTGAGTAGATCCTCTAATAATCACAGTTTGACCTGAACCTACAGAACCATGAATTCTAACATGATCAACTGACTCCCAACTTTCTTCTTTAACAGATTCAAAATTTCCTAAAGATTCTGAATCTATCCCTCTAGTATCTCGAATAATACTAGCCCCGCAAGCTCTTGCAATTAGTTCTAAATCATCTCTTTCAACTCTTCTATAAGTTACTATTCCTGCCTTACGAAGCATTGGAATTGCATCATCATTGACTCCATCGCGAACAATTAACAAATTGGTTCCTACATCTGCTATTGCTTGTACTCTATCTTGTAATTCCTTCTTCTGACGTTCAATAAATCGTGCCAACATTCCCGGCTCAGTTATTCGAATAGAAGCATCTAAAGACAGTTCTTTAGGATCTAATCCTCCATCCAAAATTAATACCTTTCCAGCGGCTAATTTGTCAGACGTCTGTGGGTCAAGACGAGTTTTTCGCATTATAATCCCATCAATTCTTTCTGAATCAGAAACTCGTCCACCTCGAATAGTAATTCTCTTGATATCATTAGGATCAATAGATTCGCGATTTGAACGCTTGTACGCTATTTTCGCAGCATTAACTGCTAATTCAGAAAGACTAGTTCGTGTATCTTCGCTTATTTTTCCTGATAAACTCGTTTCCACTACTCGAATAAGATCATCGTCATCTGAAGTTCTCGAAATGGATTCAATTTCTGATAATGCATAGTCTAATGACATCCTATATCCTTTTGTTAGAACAGATGGATGGATCCCTCGATCAATCCAATCCAACGCATTCAACAACAATTCCGCAGTCAATACAATAGCACTGGTAGTCCCATCGTGTGCTTCAGTATCCTGAGTAGTAGATGTGTCTATCAGCATTCTCGCGGTAGGATGTTCGACCTTTGCAGCTTCCAAAACTGTAACTCCATCATTGGTTACTTGTACATCACCGACATCAGAAATCAACATTTTATCTAAGCCAAGTGGGCCTAATGTAGACCTGACTGCATTAGCTAGCGCAAGGGCTGCTTTGACATTATTACGAAATGCAGTATTTCCTTGCTCACGCTCAGTATCCTGAAGGATCCTCTCGTGCTCCCTACTAGCCATGGACAGACAAGCGACCGGGATGTTCCACTTGAACCCAATGTGCTAACTTAATCTGAGAACTCTAAGGTTTTACGAATATTGATATATGGTAGGTACTATCGCACATTACAACCCGAGGTTGTATAGTGGTGATTTTGTGAGCGAAGAATGGGAAGATGGTTTGATTGATCAACTACTTTCTATGTTTAATCAACTAGGAATGGAAATGACAAGAGACCAATTAATGGGTCTAATCAATCAAATTCGTGGTCAATTCGAAGGAATGGGAATTGATATGGAAAAATTAGAGTCAGGGGATATAGCGATTGATGCTCAAGCAAACATGGATGCTTTAGCAAAGGCGATTGGTTCTATGATGAGTAACGGCGGAGAGATAGGAGATCTTTTGGGAACAATGGGATTCAAGGTTGATGTTCAACCAAAAACAGTAACTGTTGAAACTCCTACTCAAAATGAGAAGAATGAGTCAAATTCAGAATCTGGAGAAGAGTTGGAAGCAGATGTTCATATTTGGAACTCAACAATGCATATTACAATTGATCTAACTCACGACAATGTAGAAAATGATAATCTAGATTTGACTCTTACTGATGGCGGAACTATTTTACAAATTATCAAAGGAAATCAATTACGACCTTTTAGAAAACTAGATCTTGAAAGAGTAGCAAATGAAGTGATTTCATGGAATCTGAATAATGGAATTTTAGATATCGAATTAAGCATTGATGGAGATAATGGGAATATCAAAATTGAATAATGGAGGAATAGAAAATGAGTGGACCTGTAATTGGAATAGACTTAGGAACGACAAACAGCTGTGTAGCCACCTTAGAAGGTGGACAACCGGTAGTGATTGCAAATTCTGAGGGGGCAAGAACTACCCCTAGTGTAGTTGCTTTTACCAAAGAAAATGAAAGATTAGTGGGCGTTACTGCAAAAAGACAAGCGGTAACAAATCCTGAAAAAACCATATTGTCAGTAAAAAGAGAAATGGGCACTGATTGGTCTCAAAAAATTGATGATGAAACATATACCCCTCAAGAGATATCTGCATTTATTCTACAGAAGTTGAAAGCAGATGCTGAAGATTATCTTGGAAAAGAAGTCAAACAAGCAGTAATTACTTGCCCAGCATATTTCAGTGACGCACAACGAAAAGCAACTAAAGATGCTGGTAGAATTGCGGGACTAGATGTTCTGAGAATCATCAATGAGCCTACAGCTGCTGCTCTTGCATATGGTGTAGACAAAGATGATGATCAAACTATACTCGTATACGATCTAGGTGGAGGGACATTTGATGTTTCAGTCCTAGAAATTTACCAGGTCGATGACCAACCACAAATCGAAGTAAAAGCAACATCTGGAGATAATCGTCTAGGTGGAGATGACTTTGATCATAAAATCGTGGACTATCTTGTCTCTGAATTTAAGAAAAATACTGGAATAGATTTAGAAAAGGATCTGCAAGCAATGAGCAGAATTAGAGAAGCATCGGAAAAAGCAAAGATAGAGTTGTCTCAAACGCAATCTGCTAATGTCAATCTACCATTTATCACAATGAGAGATGGACAACCAGAACATCTGGATATTTCGATTACTCGCGCTAAATTCGAAGATTTGGTTTCAGACCTAATTAAACGAACAATGAAGCCAACAAGACAAGCAATGAAAGACGCTGGATTGAATAAAGGAGAAGTTGACAAGGTAATTTTAGTTGGTGGATCCACAAGAATTCCTGCAGTCCAAACTGCTATTGAAAGCGAAGTAGGTAAAGCTCCATTCAAAGGAATCAATCCTGATGAAGCAGTTGCAGTAGGCGCTGCCCTCCAAGCAGGAATTATCGTTGGAGATGAAGGGGTAACCGACGTTCTACTTCTTGATGTAACTCCTCTTACTCTTGGAATCGAAACATTGGGTGGTGTAACAACCACAATGATAGAACGAAATACGACTATCCCTAGCAAACGCTCAGAAGTTTTTAGCACTGCAGCAGATAATCAACCAGCAGTAGAAATACACGTCCTTCAAGGTGAAAGAGAGTTTGCTAAAGACAATATTACTCTTGGAATGTTCCATCTTACAGGTATTCCAGCTGCAAGAAGAGGTATTCCTCAAATTGAAGTTACCTTTGATATTGATGCAAATGGAATTGTAAATGTAAGTGCAAAAGATCTAGGAACAGGAAAAGAGCAGTCAATTAAGATTGAAAGTCAAACGAGCCTTAGTGAAGAAGAAATCCAAAAGAAAATATCAGAGGCTGAAGAATTCGCTGAAGACGACAAACGAAGGAAAGCTAGAGTCGAGTTACGTAACCAAGCAGACAGTATTGTCTATCAAACTCGTAGAACTATTGAGGAAGCCGAAGATAAATTATCTGAAGATGATTCTGCTCCAGTACTAGCCAAAGTTGACGAATTAGAAGCATTGATTCGTACAGACGATGCTCCAGTGCCTGACGAAGATTTGGATGAAGCAGCTATTCAATCTAAAGTAAAGGAGTTAGAGGAAGCAATGCATTCAATTTCAGCGAAATTGTATGAAGCAGCAGCAGCAGCTATGGAAACTGAATCTGAAGAAAGTGAATCTCAAGAAGATGATGTTGTCGATGCAAATTTCGAAGTAGTTGAAGATGAAGATTAATTCGGAATTGTTCTCGATTATAATTAATCATTAATTTCTGCTTATTTTTAGAGAGACAATTAAGTAATTATTTTCAAACCAATTTTCGATTATAATGTTTAAGATCGAATCTATGCCTGCAAAAATTTGTTTGGGATTTTCAGCCCTGATGTTTTTACTTTATTCTGTTAGTTTCATGTTCTTTGGAGAATGTTACGTAACCGGTGGAGAAGTATGTTTTGCTCCTCTAGACAATGGAATAACAGTCGATACTGACCCAGCATTCGGAATGGGAGGGCCAGAGACGGCTTTCAATGGAGTTCTATTCTTTGGAATTTTCATTTCTACAATGCTGATTCTGTTTGAAGGTGCAAGAGGAAAATGGATAATCATGTTACCATCTTCATTAGGCTTAATTTCAATGACTTTTGGTGTTTGGAATTACTGGAATGATGAAAGTATGGCTGGTCCTCTACCAAAATACATGTCGATAATCGTGACACTGATTTACATTGGAGGATATGTGTCATTACGAAGTGAGGGGGTTAACGAAGGATTATCCGATTTCAAACCAGGTTTGAAAGTCAAGGACAAGATTGCTATGATTTCTCTGATTTTACTGGTATTGGCTGGACTATTTTACTCAATTCGAATGATCTTTACGCCTAATGATGTCATTGCTGAAGGGTTCCCTGCAAATTATGAAGGAAGTCTAAGTACAGCAGCAGGTCTAGGTACTCCTTTACCAACTCAGGTATCTGTTACAGGTTCATTGATCCTAGTGTATACTCTCTGGTCTGCATTGGTTCTAATGGATGGAGCTTCGGGCAAGTGGGCAGTTCTTCATCCATCTGCATTTGCTTTCATCACTGCAACNGCTTCGCTATANATCGCTCTCATTGCAGGTACTGCNCGNAACGCTAGTGAGGCGAATCAGATGGATGCTCTAACTGGGGCTGTAGTGATGCTACTGGTTCTAATCAGTTATTTCCGTCTAAAAGGAGAAGGCATGGAAGATGGAATGACTTTCATGGGAAAACCAGTAGAAGATGAGAGTGGNTTTACCAATTCATTACTACTTTTTGCATTAATCATTGGTGCATTATTCACAGTAAATGTAGTACTTCTAGGTTCTTAATAAATCAATCATGAAAAGAGGTTGCGAATTTTTAATCTGATAAACAAGTGTTTATTGTAAATTTAGTAGACGGCGTAACATGCGTAGTGTTACTGAGATAATCTCTACTCACACAGTTCGAGAAGGAGGCGGATTCAAAGTTCGACGACCTTCTAGGATGAACAGAGTATTGAGTCCATTCTTACTGATAGATGAAATGGGACCAGTTGATTACGGTCCTGGNGAAGCAGTAGGAGCTCCGTGGCATCCTCATCGTGGATTCGAAACGGTGACGTATCTTTTGAATGGAAGAATGAGACACGAAGATAGTGCAGGAAACTCTGGAGAGTTGAACCCAGGAGATGTTCAATGGATGACTGCTGGTCGAGGAATTATTCACTCAGAAGAGCCACATGAAGAATTCAAGAAAACTGGAGGGAAAATGCATGGTTTTCAAATTTGGGTTAATTTACCGGCGAAGAATAAAATGATGGCTCCAAGATATCAAGAAATATCCGCTCAAGATTCTCCTACCATTGAAAAAAACGGTGTATGGGCACGTGTTATCGCAGGAGAATGTATGGGAGTTTCATCATCCATTGATACAGTAATCCCAATAACACTGATTCATATCAGGATGAAGGAAGGAACTCAACTGATTCAACAGTTAGATTCTGGTTTGAATTCAATGATCTATGTATTTTCAGGAAATGTAACTATTCCTAGAGAAACTAGTGTCAGAANTNACCCTCAAATTTTTGGATTNGGAGTCAAACAATCAATCAATGATGGTGAATTAGGACTGTTTTCAGAAGGAGAAAAAATAGTCATCAATTCGAATATGTCATCAGAATTTTTGATTTTAGCCGGTCCTGAATTAAATGAACCAATCGCAAGGTATGGACCATTTGTCATGAATACAAGAGAAGAAATACAACAAGCATTTNTCGATTATCAAAATGGTACTCTTGGTAATTAATCAAAAATATGGAATTATTACTTATTTTTGAATGAAAAAATATCTTCTAACTTTCTGAAAAAGACTTTTTCAACAAATGAGATTTTTTTGATCATTTCGTTATTTGAGGGGCCTCTTTCCTTCCAAAGGGGAACCATTGAGCTCCAAACTCCTTCCCCTTTAATTCGAGAATAAAGCGCAGCAACCACATGAATAGCGATAAGGAGGTAACTAAGATCCGCAGAAAAACCATGTAGTCCAACTACAATTTCAATCAATGGTCCATCTTTGATTTCTTGGGCAAACAATCCTGCAATCATCAAACCAGTAAGAGGGAGGAGAATCAAGCATAAGTACATAGAAGTGTGAATGATTTTTGCAAGAAATTTATGCATTACAGGTACTGGTTCATGTGCTCCAAGAAATGTTTCGAATCTACTCATATAGAAATATCGAATTAATACTATCAAAAGGAATACACTTGCAAAGATAACCTCAAAAATTAGTAATCCTGTATCTTCAAGTTGAGATAAGTCATCTATCTGTTTGAGGATTCCATATGCATATAGAATGATAAATCCCCAATGAATAATCTTTGCAAGATTAGTATGAGATTTCTCCATTATAAAACCCTAGATAGTATTTGATTATCAAGAATTTGTGATCAATGTGTGAAGTGTTCTAACATGAATTCCAGTTGCTCCATGACCTACCATTGCATTGGTATCTGCTCCCCAAGCAGTTCCAGCTATGTCTAAATGAGCCCATGGTATCTGTTCTCCGTCTTCTTCGAAATTCCGATTAGGAACAAATTGCTTGAGGAATGCTGCTGCAGTATTTGCACCTCCCCAACGACTCTTGCCAAGATTTCTTACATCTGCAATCTTAGAACCTGTCATTTCTTTCTCAAATGCAGGCAATAATGGCATTTTCCAAGCAATTTCATCTTCTATATTTCCAGCCTGATGTACCTTCTCTAATAATTCGGAATCATTAGACCAAAGTCCAGTGGCTTCATGTCCGAGAGAGACAACAACTGCCCCAGTCAATGTAGCTAAATCAATGATGTATGAAGGATCAAATTCACCAGACTTCCATAGTCCATCTGCCAAAACATTTCTTCCTTCAGCATCAGTATTCAGCACTTCAATAGTCTTTCCAGAATAAGTAGGAATTACATCTCCTGGACGGTATGCTTCTGCACTAGGCATATTTTCAGCTAAACAAGCTATTCCACGAACTCTTCCCTTATGTCCTGTTGCATACAATGCATGCATTAATCCAAAGACTGTGGCTGCTCCATGCATATCATACTTCATTTCATCCATTGATGCACCAGGNTTCANNGAAATNCCNCCNGTATCAAATGTGATNCCTTTNCCNACAATACAAGGAGACCTAGCATTCGAATTAACATTAGGATTCAATGTGAACAATACCATACATGGTTTTCTTGAGCTCCCTTTTCCTACATTTATGAGTCCATACATTCCTTTTTTCTGTAAATCATCCCAATCGTAAACCTCAACAACCACATTTGGTTTGTCTTTTGCCCATTCTTTTGCTTTCTCAGCATAAGACATCGGATAGAGATAATTTGGTGGTTCATTTGCTAAATCCCTAGCAAGATGAACCCCCTCAACTCGACCAACAATTCTGGTAATTCCTGCATTTAATTCTTTCAGATACCGGCTCGATGCTTGTATATCCAAACTCCATTCCCCTTGTTCTTCTCTTTCCTTCTTATCTTTCGATCTATATTTCACGAATGCATAATCTCTCAGCATCATACCCTCAATAAACCAGAGCATTGACTCTAAATTCCAACCAGTAGTAAATCGAACTGTCAAATTTGTTCCATCCTTCTTTGACAAAGAAGACAAAGTCTTAGCTCCTGCATCTCGAGCAATTTTGTTCGAACTTTTTTCTAGATCTCCCATTCCAACAAGAACAACTCTACATTTTTCGCCCCAAACAGATAATTTTGTACCTGCTTTTCCATCAAATCGTGACTTGAATGCAGACTTAGTATTAATCACTGAAGAACGAGGGAGGCCATTCAAAGCACTGTTTGCAGGCTTATTTTTCCCTACCCATACGGGTAAAACAAGTACATCCCCAGTCTCCTCTCTCTCACTAACCTTCCAATCCATGAGACTAGGGGTTGCAGGCTCGGCTTACAAACCATCCCTTTCGCTAACAGAGTTACGCCGGTGTGCGGCTAGAACGAATCCAACAATTACCAATAATGCTGATGGCCCTGGTAGAAGGCCTTTGGATTGTGAATCTACAAAGGAAACGTACGTTGAATTTACTGGCTCACTGACCCATGTTGAAGAATCAATCACTCTCTTCTGATAATATAGATTAAATCCTCCATCTTCTATCAATGAGAGATTAGTGGCATCGAAAATTACCGTTGATGAATTTGTTGCATTTACTGAGAATTGATTATCCGATTCCCAGAGGATCTCGCCTGTGTTATCATTTACATATTGCAAAGATGCATTTAGTGTAGTGGCATGACCCAGATTATCTACAGAAAGTGTCAAACTCTCACCTATAGTTACATCAAGAGAGGTCACAGAAAGTCTAGCACGCCAATACCATACATTGTCGATTAGATATCTCATCACATCCAATTCTTCTCTAAGCCGCTCATTAACATCCTCAAAAGTGAAGAGTAAAAATTGATCATCATCGGTCTCAAAAGTAAATGTTGGGAATCCCATTACTCCATAGCCATAATCACGGCTAGTACCACAATTAGGATACAATCCTTGGTTTGCATTCTGAATTGGTATATCTGAGATGTTTTCATTTACTTCATCTCTTATACCATGGAACAGTTCCCAATCAGAAGGTTGCTCAGGCCATTTACCCCACGGATAAAGAATAATCCAAACTCCTGTGTGCATTGTAACATAGAGGTCTGCATCTTGCATATACGAGTTCATGTAGTCTGCATTTGCACGTGTTTCTGGTTCACTAAATGGACCTCCTCCTGGTGCAAAAGGATCACTTGGTGAGCAATCATCCCAGTAGTGATCATAGTTTCTATTTAGGTCAATACCTGTGGGAACTACTTCACTAACAAATGGATTTGCTGCAGTAGTCAAGTTTAGATTATGACGAGTATCGGCATCATTTCCATCAGGATTGAGCATTATCATAATATGCAACTCTGTATTTTGCAATACGTTTACAGCTTCTTCATTGCCAGCATTCCACTCATTGATGTACCATTTAGCAGTTAACCATGCTAAGGCAGTACCGAGATATTCATTTCCATGATGGCCTCCATCAATGTAAATCATCTCTTTTGCATCACCGTTAAATTTTGTTTCCATAGACCAATCGGATAGAACTACCATCCATAGTTCTCTACCGAGATAGGATTGCCCAATACTTGACAACTCCACTATGTCTGGATTATCATCGGCCCAATCGCTGACTTCCTGTGTTAGAGCAGCATAGCTCATGAAGATGTGATTGTCCACTGGTTCACCAGGCCAATTCTGTTCTGCGCTAACGAAGGCAGGAGCCATGATCAACACTGCAAGTAAGACTGCCAGGCTGCGCATCACACCGAAGGTGTGGTGATGTGGATTTGAGATTATTGTTCAAACAATGGGATTGTATACAAAAGAAGTAGAATATTGAAAATAATTACATTGATTCCAATAGACATGTAAGAATTAGTGGCAAAACTATTGTTGCATCCGATTCAATTACGAATCTAGGGGTATCAATTCCAATCTTACCCCAAGAAATTTTCTCATTAGGTGGAGCCCCAGAATATCCTCCAAATGATGTAGAAGATTCTGAGATTTGACCAAACCAAGACCAAAGTGAAACCTGTTCTCCTAGATCCTGATTTAACATTGGAACCACACATATCGGAAAGTCTCCAGCAATTCCACCTCCTATCTGAAGAAAACCTACAGGATCAGTCTGAGATTTATACCAATCTGAAAAATCAATCATGTAATGAACACCACTACGTACCATATCAGGGGTCAAATCTCCACGTACACAAGCAGCAGCAAACAAGTTACCTAACGTGGAATCCTCCCATCCNGGAACTAAAATAGGTATATTCATCTGTTTTGCTGCGAGGAGCCAAGAGTTCTCAGAACGAGGTCCNAACTCAATTCGTTCTAACAGTGCGTAAAGGTGTTCATGTGGTAGTCTTGGTTCCTCTTTCCAAATCTCAAGGATCATGGACTCTACTCTACGAATTGCTGCATCCTCCGGTATGCAAACATCTGTGACTCTATTCATTCCACGGAGATTTAGTTCATAGTCTTCCATAGCACTTTGACTACGCCAGTCTTCTACAGTCTCGTACTTATCTCCTGCAAGTAAAAGAAAAAGATCCTCCTCAAGATTTGCACCTGTACATGAGATCGAATGAACCTTCCCTGCAAGAATAACTGGTGCAAGAGATCGTCCAATTTGTGCGGTAGACATCGCTCCAGCCAATGCAATTACCAATTTCCCTCCAGAATTTGAGAATTCGATCAAAGACCGTGTGCAACGAGTTAACTCACCGGCATTGAAGTGCTGATAATGTGATTCTATGAAAGATAGTATATCCATAATAACACCTAATTATCCTCTTTATTATTATGTAAGAATCGTTTTACTGAATCTCTTCTCATTTGTGTAACATTTGGACTAGTAGAAATTAGACTCTCATGAATTATGTCAATAATTTTCTCAGGGTCATGGCCTCCACATGTGAAGGCGTCGATTGCAAGCCAACCACGATCTAAATAGCAATGTGCTGATACATGACTTTCGTCTATTAGAACGACAGCAGCAAATCCTGGGGGAGAAACCTCTCCATCAAAAACTTCCACATGAGCATGAACTTCTCTTATTCCACATTTATTCAATGCATTCTGAAGAATTTTGAGAACCCACTGGCCATCATGCCAATCATGTTGAGGCTGAAAATTTACATAATCAACAAACACATGTTTTCCATGTGACTGAAGATTTGTGTCTCCAGAAGACTCATCCATAGCAATACCCGTGAGTACCTATATTTCATTGAATCGAACGATGTATATGGCCACCAACCAATCGAGTAGCAATCATTGCAGCAGTAAAAGGAGTCAATGAACCTTCAATATCAGGTACTGTCTCAACAACATCTGCCCCCAATACATTACAATTTTTAGATTCGAAAATTGTTGCTAATGCAGATTCAAGATGCCACCAAGATAATCCGCCAGGAACTGGAGTGCCAGTAGAAGGAACTAGATAGCCATCTAAGACATCAATATCAACAGAAATCCATACAGGTCCTGATATCATTGACAATTCATCCATCAATGACTCCCAAACTTTCTGTCCATTACTTACTGCTAAAATATCAGATGCAAGATGTGTCCTGACCCTGTTATCATTCTCAGAAAATTTTGCTTCTTCTCTTGACCATGCTCTAACACCTATCTGAATAAGTTGTCCTGCTCCTTTATCCAAAGAACGACGAGCTGCACAAGCATGACTCCACTTTTCACCATCTAATTCATCACGTAAATCTGCATGAGCATCAAATTGTACAATCGTGATTTGTTCTAAATTTCCTTGTAATTCAGGATGATTTTCAATGGCCGAAATTTGTGCAGGAAGTAATCCATGTTCTCCTCCTAAAACAACTGGAAAAACAGAATCATCAGAAAGCCATTTTGAGAGATATTCGGTGACTGAATTCAATTGTTCATTCAGTGTACCTGCTTCGGATGACCATGCCGCTTCGGTACGAATTACGGCTCCTGCAGGAAGATCTTCCGGAAGTCGAGGATCATACAACTCAACTTGAGCGGATGCCCTCAAACAAGATTCTGGACCTTCGGCAGTCCCTTGACCATATGATGTTGTTAATTCATATGGCACTGGTAAAATGACGATGTCTGGGCTCAAGGAACGATCCTCGCTCAGACCAAGGAAGGTTGGTGGTTCGCCCATATTTTATGGCGGTGGGTAAACACGAAAGAACATGACGAATTTATTGGGATTATCTTTTTTGAGCATTCTACAAGTGATTCCTTATATACAGCGGCAGCCAATATATATCATAGCGCGGGGGGATTCTAGTGACCGGTATGACATTGAAAACACTAACAGATGCGATTAGAAATCGTGTTGACGAAGAAATGGAACAGACCGTGGCTGAAAGTATCGCTGAACATGCACTTGGTTTCTTTGGATTCTCTGATCGTATTATCGATAATGCTCTAGAACCAACTGATAGAAATCTTTTCTATCAACTTCAAGATTATGAATTGTTAACTACAGAATCAGAAGAAACTACTCTCTGGGATGGAAGAGAGTGGCGAATTCATTATTGGAAATTTAAATCAAAAAGATTGGGAGAAGTTGCTAAGAAAAAGGTCGATGAAGTGATTGACCCATATGCAGGACTCTATGATGAGGTACCTGTTGATATTTGGCGTGAACAAGCTGGCTTTGAACACGATGATGATGAACCATTGTTCTAATTCAAACACTCAATTCATCAATGGATTGAATACGGAGCAGAACGTAGTTGATACCATGATTAGGCGTAACACGTTGATTGTAGTGGGCATGTTACTCCTAATGATGCCATTATCTACAATATCTGGACAGACTAATACTGATGAAACTGAATGTAATATCATTGTAGATTGGAGTAATGGGACAAGTAACGAACATGCTTACGTAATCAATAACTGGAATTTAGTAAACGAAACTCAAACCGAAATTCATTGGTCTCATGAGAATCAATCGGGTGAGATTTTAGGTAATGGAACAATTTTCCCAAGTTGGAATGATAATGATACTCAAGCTCGAATAATCTTACCAACTATAATCAATCTCGGTGACTCAATTTCAATTGATGTAAGTGCATCAGAAACAGAAATATTCTGTTCAAGAACTATCGATATTACCTATTGGAATCAACCTATTAATGACCATGAGATCACAAGAACAACGACTTGGATGCTTGAACAAACTGGAGGAGACGGGCAAGAATATGAATTAGAATTTACAGGAAGAGGATGGCAACTTAGAACTGGAAATAATTTAGAATCAAACGAATTAGGTTCGGGAAATCTCTCTATAATTAGCGATGATGGAGAAACTCGAATTGAAACTGAAATCAATCTAGATAGGGTTTGGTTAAATGAATCTATGACCGGAATCGAATTAGAACAACAGCAATTTGAGATGTTTGGAAATGGTTCTATGTTCTTCATTGTAAAGGATGAAGTAGGAACTGAAACCATTGCAGAGATCAATATTTCCGATTCATACATCACCAGAACAATTGCTAATGGAATCCCATCTGAACAAGTTCGTCTCGAAGGAACTGGAAATTTACTTTCTAATGGAACAAATGATGACGAATCAATAGAACTGGATGGGGAAGTGTCTGTTTTCTTATACGAATTACATACTGAAAACGGAGAAGTTTTGCTGTCAAACTATCTCTTGGAAGCTTATGCCGAGATGGTACTTATCGACGGAAACGATCGATTTACTCTTGATCTAGATGAATTCATTATTCATGAAACATGGGAAAATGGCGAACAAACAGACCAATTGAATCGAATAAAGGGTGATGGTTCGTTTGATTTTGCCGAATCAGAGGATGGAGCAACAATTGTTGTCAATGGAACTGTTCCAGTATTTTGGTTAGAATCTCAAGATGGAATGACTACTGTTAATACAATTCTTATGGATGGAGATATCAGTGGAGATGTTACGGGAGAGATAGGTCTTGTAGTAGAAATAGTTGAGACTGGACAGCAACAAAATCACACTGGTCAATCATTTGATGTGAATGTAATTAGAAATGAAAATTGGTTAAATATTTCTCAAATTACTGGAATCGGATCTAATCTTGATCTTGAAGCCGAACATAATTTAACTTTTGAATATCAAGTACCTGAAGAACATTGGCTAAATCGAACTGTCAGATACAAATATGTTGAAGACACTGGGGAAATTAATGATGAATATCCTGAAAGAAGTCCTATTGTTATTGATCAATCAGAACCTTCTAATGAATCCATACTGGGAAGCGTAAACATTAGTCGGGAATTAGGATTTGCACCATCTTCCATGCAAATTGGAGATTCTTTGATGCTAGATCATGGAGACACATTGAAACTAGAAATTATTGCAACTGATTCAGGTTCAATAACTCGTGATGGACATGAAATGGATGTCATTCATTGGAATGGGACATACACAAATGGAGGAGTTGCTAGTGGAAAAATCATCAATGAAGGTATCCTTGCAGGGCTTATTGCAGAAGTATCTCGATCTATTGAATTAGAAATTGATGATCTAGATGGGGAGTTACAATTTATTGAAATTCAATCCTTAGAACGCGTTATTTCTCCGTCAATTGTCACAGAAGCAGAGAATACACCTCCCTCATTTGTAGAGTTACGAATTAGAGAAGGAGTGCTTACCACCGAAGGAGGGGAAGCACATCTTGAAGTGGTTGTAGAAGATGTAGATTGGAATATGCAATATGTACAAGTTGATCTGACTAGTATTGGCATGGGTGTAGTTTCTTTCAACGATGTAGGGATAGATGGTGACGCAACTGTTCATGATGATATTTGGACATCACATGTTTCTCATTCTGGAATCAATCACGGAAATCAAGAAATCAACATCACAATTTCAGATGGATGGTCGACAACTGAAGTTACTACTTCACTTATTCTCACAAATTTAGCACCGAGAATGACTTTACTCGATCTTGAACCCAATACTGTGAGAAGAGGTGATTCTGTAGATATTTCAACAAACGTAGTTGATGCTCATGGTGTTTCTTCAGTTTTTGTTGACTTAACCGGATCGGGAGGGCAACGTTTTGCCCTTTCTCAAGAAATGGGAGATCAATGGGTTGGCTCATTCATCGTACCCGAAGGATTCTCTCCAGGGCCTCAGTTAGTTGCGATTGAAATGACAGATAATGAGGGAGCTATGAGACTGACTTCGTTGATTTGGCGAACAGATGGGACGACAATTGAAAGTGAAAGAATTACTATTCTAAATGATGGGCCAGTTCTATCAAACCTAACTATTTCTAGACAAGAAAATCTTGTTGATGACTTCTTAGTACCAAATCTAGGAGAGCAAGATATTCCTCATGTAATTTCCATCGAAGTTTATGATCCAGATGGGATTTCAGTCGTTCAAGTCCAATTAGGAATTTTAGCGGAAATTGGAAACTCTGATGATTGGGTTCCTATGTATGATGATGGGACTGGGGGAGATTTAGTTGCAGATGATGGGATATACAGCCTCACAATACAGACACGTTCTACTATGCCCACAGGCTCTACGGAAATTGAACTTAGAGGAATTGACAATTATCTAGAATCTACTCCTGGAAATGATAGAGGGTTTACTGTTACTCTATCTGACAAATCTTCAGAAGGTATAGGTTCTGAATGGGCTGATTCACCTGTTGTAATTTTAATTGCAGTTGGTATTTTCTTATTACTATCAATATTAGGTGGAATTCTAGTGCTAAAAAATGCTAATTTTGATGAAGAGTAATTGAAATTCTCAATTGAAAACAACAGATTGGTCTCCAATGGTGCGAGCGCCGGGATTTGAACCCGGGTTCCCACGTTGGCAACGTGGGGTGATAACCACTACACTACGCTCGCAGCGCCTCAACGAGATGGCAGGCCTTATTCTATCCATCGGTCAACTAGGTTTAGGAAGAAAACCGTCAAAACGTGAGGCGAAGGATTCGATCTCTTATGGCATCTCGAGTCTTTCTGAATACCTCAATAGTCTGACCTACTGGGTCCTCTAGATCCCAATCCTCATCAATTTTCATCGCAGGACAGGAAACACCGCATCCCATTGATATGACCGCATCCCAATCGTCAGCGGAAAAATTGTCCACAGACTTCGGTTGTTGATTAGATATATCGATACCTATCTCCGCACATGCTAACACAGCATTAGGACTCACTACCGTTGCTGGATGTGTACCTGCAGATGCTGCTTCGTGTCCTAAACTTCTTGCGATACCTTCAGCCATCTGACTTCGGCAAGAGTTACCAACACAAACAAATAGTAATTTCATGTATAGTAATGATGGTTACCACATATTAACTAATTCAATATATATTACAATTCTTGCTCTACACACGTATTGAAGTATCTCCTATTCTACGGGTAGTTATGTCAGGGTCACCTGTATCCACTCATTCTCCCGGAGGAGAAGATGAGAAAGGACCAGCAGTTGACAATGAACAAAAATTGCAAATGGAGCAGGCGTATCAACAAATGAGAAGAAAAATGCGAATGACAGCACTCAATGATGACGTGCGTCACAAATTCATGGTTCTATCAGGAAAAGGAGGTGTAGGGAAATCTACTGTTGCCACAGGGCTAGCACTATCTCTAGCAAGAATGGGGCAAAAAGTAGGACTTTTAGACATCGATATTACTGGTCCAAATCTACCAAAAATGCTTGGACTCGAAGGTACTCAACTTCATGTTGAAGAGGGACAAATTCATCCAGCAATCGGCCCACATGGAGTCAAAGTCATTTCAATGGCATTTCTAATTGAAGATCCGGATAAACCAGTAATTTGGCGTGGTCCAATCAAATTAGGAGCTATTCAACAATTTATTGGAGATGTAGCATGGGGTGAATTGGACCATTTAATCATTGACTTCCCACCTGGAACCAGTGATGAGCCTCTCACAGTTACTCAAGCGTTACCAAATATGGATGGAGTTGTGATTGTAACTACTCCTCAAGATGTTGCTTTACTTGATTCAAGAAAAAGTATTAATTTCGCAAAAACAATCAATTTACCTGTACTTGGTGTTGTAGAAAATATGCGAGGCTACACAATACATGGATCTGCTACAAATTCTGATGGTTCTGCAATATCCAATGCTACTATCGAAATAGGTGGCCCATCAGGGAAAAAAATAGTTGCGAATACTGATTCTGAAGGCAATTGGGACGTTCTACTTGATCTTTTCAAGAGCGGGGGAGGAGAAGATGCTGCAGAAGAGATGAATGTGCCGTTCCTTGGTTCTCTTCCATTTGATCCTGGAGTTGTCCGCGGTGGAGATGATGGAGTTCATAGAATCGTTTCAGAACCAGATGGACGCACAGCAGAAGCATTCGAGACAATAGTGACAAACTTAATTGAAAAATTAGATTCACCCGATGAAGAGGGAGTGAAAATAATTTGACTCTTCTGTATGAATAATTACATCGATTATAAAGTAACAAGACTGGTGAAAAAAATGACAAACTTAGGAAAAAATACGATAGCAACTGTGCACTATACTGGAACTCTACCAGATGGAGAAGTATTCGATAGTAGTAGAGAAAAAGACCCAATGACTTTCTTAGTAGGCCACAAAAATATGATTCCTGGATTTGAACAGGAATTAATGGGAGCATCCAAAGGGGAAACACGAACATTTACTCTTACACCCGATCGAGCATATGGGGAAAGAGATGAAAGTGCTGTTCAACAAGTTGAACGAGGTCAATTTCCTGAAAATATGGATATTAAACCAGGAATGATGATGGCTGCCCAAACTGATCAGGGACCTATCCCATTTACTATCTCAGAGATTAATGGAGAACAAGTTACCATTGATTTTAATCACCAAATGGCTGGTAAAACTCTAATTTTTGAAGTAGAAGTCATCGATGTACGAGAAGCAATGCCTCAAGAACTACCTGAGGATTGTGGACCAAGCTGCGGCTGTGACTAAACATCTACAATTATTTTAGGTGCAGAGGACAGGATTCGAACCTGCGAAGCACTACGCACTGGGACCTCATCCCAGCCCCTTTGACCACTCGGGTACCTCTGCTCGGAGTGAAGGGGGCCCCAACTTCG
>PADI01000067.1 GCA_002702985.1 Methanobacteriota archaeon | reverse complement strand
CAGCACTAAATGATCCACCAAGAAATTCAGCATTTTCATGTACGACAGCATTGATTTCCTTTGAAAATCTCATGAATTGATCATCATCCATATCTCTTAATTCAGTTCCATGAATCGATAGGTCATCAGGACCAAATATTCCAATTTCTTCACCAATTGATTCAGCAGTAGATTTGTGATCACCTGTTATCATAATAACTCGAATTCCTGCATCATGACAGGTAGAAATCGCTTCTGGAACCTCGCTTCTTGGAGGATCAGAAATTCCAACAACACCTAGTAGGATCAATCCCGATTCAACAGATTCAACATTTTCAATATCTTCAGATTCAGATATTACCCGTGTTGCTAACCCTAGAATACGCAATGAATTTCCAGCATAATCTGCGTTAATTGATTGAACTCTCTTAGAAAGATCACGAGTCATGGGAACGACTTTTCCATCAACTATTGTGCGGTCACATACCTGAAGTAAATTGCCTAGAGCACCCTTCACAAATAATCTTCTTTCTCCCTCAAACTCGTGAATAGCACTCATTCTTTTTCTTTTTCTATCGAAAGGATATTCTCTGAAACGAGGATTACGTTTACGATATTCGTCAACAGAAGAATCTAATTTCCATCCTAATACTGCACAAGCAGTATCAGTAGGATCACCTACTCCTTTCCATTTCTTACCAACAAGACGAACATTGCTGTTTTGAGCAAGTAGTAGAGAACCGATTACCCACCTAAATGGTGATGTTGCCTTCAATTCAGCTAATTCTGATTCTTTCAATTTCCCTCGACTTAATTTCAAACCGCCTTGATTAGGATTAAAGCCTCTGCCAGTGACTTCATAGGAACTACCATCATAATATAATCCTCTGACAGTCATTTCTCCAGTAGTCAAAGTACCTGTTTTATCTGAACAAATTACTGTCGTGCTACCCAATGTCTCTACAGCTCTCATTCTTCGAATAATTGCTCGATGGCGAGCCATATTTCTCATTCCAATTGAAAGAGTAATTACCAAGATTATTGGAAGGCCTTCAGGGACAATCGCAACAAAAATTGCAACAGCAAGTAAGAACTGTTCTGAAACAATGGCCCACAAAAGATCACCTCGTAAACCTTTGAAGTATGCCTCAGCCAAATTCAATGAAACCAGTAATAATGCAGCAAAAACAGCAACATATCCTAAGAAGCGACCTAATGATTCTAATTTGATCTCTAATGGCGTCTTGGGAGTCTCAACCTCTGCTAAATCAGATGCTAGACGACCCAGTTCAGTGGTCATTGCAGTTTGAACAACTATTCCGATACCTCTGCCCGTGGATACTACAGTACCCATGTGTGCCATATTTTTCCTATCAGCAAGCATTAGATCTACATCAAGGGCTTCTGTTTTCTTAGTAACGGAACTTGATTCTCCAGTAAGAGTTGACTCATTCACTGAAAAATTATTCACTTCAATTAGACGTACATCAGCAGGAATATTCATTCCTTCTTCTAAAAATACTACATCCCCAGGAACTAATTCTTCAGTAGTTACTCTGATATCTTTACCTTCTCTCATAACTATCGATGAACCAACTAACATTTCTTTCAAAGAATCCATGGCTCGTTCGGCTTTTGCCTCCTGCATAAAGCCAAAAACACCATTCAGACTCAATGCAATGACAATAAAAATAGGTGTAGTTTTGTCATGTGGATCGAAAACAAAAGCTATTGCTGCTGCTGCTAATAGTAAGTAAACCATCGGATCTCGAAATTGATCTAATAATTTCCATAACCAATGTGGAGGTTCGACCTCATCTAATTTGTTTGGACCGTATTCTCCAGCGCGTTTGAGTGCTTCTGATTCGGCTAGGCCTTCTTCGGTTGTACGTAGAATAGACATCACTTGGTCTATCGATTTTGAATGCCAATCTTCATGTCTGACGACTGAAGAGTTGGATTCATCCGCACCATCCATTCTATACCGTATACGGGAGGGGTATTTCATCCTCGCCCGGCATGTAATCAATCGCAGAAGTCATCTAGTGAACCCTAGTGGACCATGCATGGAGGAGCGCGCTATCATTGAATTTGGCAATGATGGATCAACAGTTCACGAACTCACTCTTAGGGCATTAGTCATTGGAGTAATATTAGGTGCATTACTTACAGCTGCCAATACATATCTGGGCCTACAATTGGGAATGACTGTCAGTGCTTCTATTCCTGCTGCAGTTCTATCAATGATTATTCTTCGTTCTATGAGACTCAAAGATGTTTCAATTCTAGAAAATAATCTAGTTCAAACTATGGCAAGTGCTGGTGAATCATTAGCAGCAGGAGTGATTTTCACGGTACCTGCCCTTCTTGTAATGGGGATGGAAATGAGATTACTTGAGACATTTATTATCGCAGTATTAGGAGGAATTCTCGGAACTATGTTCACAATCACATTGCGAAGAGTGTTCATTGTCGAAGAACAATTGCCATATCCTGAAGGAGTAGCCTGCCGTGAGGTTTTGGTCGCTGGAGAAAAGGGTGGAGCAGGGATGACTGCCATCATTTATGCTCTTGGCTTAGGGGCAATGTATGGTTGGGTCACAAAGGGGTTCAAAATAATTGGAAAACATGGAGAACCTCACCTTTCTGGTGCAATTGATTTTCTGGGAACTAGACTATACATAGGATTTGAAATGAGTCTTGCTTTAGTTTCAGTAGGATATATTGTAGGAATTCGGATTGCTTCATTCATTTTCCTTGGAGGTGTAATTGGATTTATGGTATTGGTTCCTATTCTTGGAATTTTACAAGGATGGCCTGTTGGAATGGATCCTGCAGATGCATTCATGGCTTTGTGGTCTGAACATATTCGATTCGTTGGAGTAGGAGCAATGGTTGTTGGAGGGATATACACTCTTTGGTCAATGAGAAGCACAATAGCTGTGGGAGTTGGCAAGGCAATCAAAGGTGCACGTGATGACGGAGGACCTGTTGCTAGAGAAGAACAAGATATCGATATTCGAACTACATTCTATGTTGCTGGTTTCATAGCAGTTCTTACATTCTTATTCTACTGGTATAGTATTGGGAATATTGTTCTAGCATTTGTTGGAGCATTGTTCTTGGTAGTTGCTGCTTTCTTCTTCAGTGCTGTTGCAGGATACATAGCCGGAGTAGTAGGCTCATCTAACTCCCCTGTTTCTGGTATGACTATTGCTACTCTTATGGCTACATCTTTGATTGTCTGGATAGTTGGAGATTTAGTAATGGGTATGGAAACTCAAGAATTGATGTATGCTACTTTACTCATTGCTTCTGTTGTCGCAGTCAATGCTGCAATCGCAGGAGATGTAATGCAAGATCTAAAGACCGGATATTTGGTTGGTGCTACTCCATGGAAACAACAACTTGGAGAAACTTTAGGAGTACTTGTTGGAGCAATGGTTGCACCATTTACTGTTATCCTATTACACAGAGCATTTAGGATTACAAAAACAGCATGTTATGCTGACCCTCCTGCAATTAACGGTGAAATACCAACAGATCCTGCTCTTATTGCAGAAGCATGTAATGGTGCTCTTCTAGCACCTCAGGCTGAACTTATTGGAGCAATTATCCAAGGAGTGTTTGGGGGTTCAATCAATCTTCCAATGGTGACCTTAGGAGTCATTATCGCAGCACTTCTAATTTGGAAGAAATTACCAGTCATGTCTGTAGCTATTGGGATATATTTGCCACTACAACTTTCTTCATCTATTATGATTGGAGGATTAATTGCTGCTTTGCTACTCGGAACTGCCAGAGTAAGAACAGATGGAGATTTAGTCGAGCCGATGTCGGAGGAAGCAGAAATTATGGTTAAGAAAACTCATGACAGGGGAGTTTTACTATCTGCGGGATTAATTGCTGGAGAGGCTCTAATGGGAGTAGTAGTAGCACTTTTCATTGTGTTTTCTGACGTTGTTAAGGGATTAAGACCGCCTGATGAATGGTTATGTAGTGAATCTGCAATAGATGCTGAGGGTGCGTCATACTGTGTTGAAAGATCACTTGCTGTTCTCCCGCCGTCAATTTCAGCACTGTTCTTTATTTGGTTCGTACTAATTTTTGTTCATCTTGCTAGTCAAGCTCTTCCTCGAAAAGAAAATGATGCCATGGTTGGGAATAGACCTGCTCCGTTTAATTTACCAGTACTAGATATTGTGTATGATTCGGCAAGTGTTGTTAAGCAAGGGGGCATCGATTTAATTGATAATATCAGAATTGATCCTCCTGAAAAGTAATGAGAATCATCAAAGACCCTTCACTAAACAACCCCGTTAATGACTGCGGCCGGGCCAACCTGTGAACAACGGACTGTCGAGGATCTTGAATTGATCGCTAAGGACTGTAGAAGAGAAATTGTCAAAATGGTAAAAAGAGCTAACGCAGGTCACCCTGGAGGAAGTCTCTCTGTTATTGACTTACTAGTGGGACTTTACGGGAATACACTAAGAGTCACGATTGAGAATCCTAATCATCCTGATAGAGATCGTGTTATTCTCTCTAAGGGACATGCCTCTCCAGCTATGTACTCTGCACTGCATGCTTTCGGATTTATTCAAGAAGCTGATTTGCATTCATACAGAGTATTCAATGGAGTTTGTCAAGGCCATGTTGATTCAAAATGGACTCCTGGAGTTGACTTTTCAGGAGGAAGTTTAGGAATGGGTCTTTCTTACGGATTAGGTATCGCCCTATCAGGAAAAATGGATGCAAAAGACCATTTCACTTGGGTAATTCTTGGTGATGGAGAATGTCAAGAAGGCGAAATTTGGGAAGCAGCAATGGCTACTGTCCACCATAAGGTAGAGAATCTCACTGTGATTGTTGATGTGAATGGAATTCAAAATGATGATTTTGTAGATCAACAAATGGTAATGGGAGATTTAGCCGCAAAATGGGCTGCATTCGGATGGAAAATTAAGGAAATCGATGGACATGATATGTCTGAAATTTGTTCAGCAATTAACTGGAGCAAAGAGGCAGTAGGGCCATGTGTAATTCTGGCAAGAACAACAAAAGGAAAAGGAGTGTCATTTATGGAGAATAATCCATCATTCCATGGAAAAGCCCCCAATGATGAAGAATTTGAACAAGCAATGGGGGAATTAGCATGACTTTAGCAGCTAGTCGTGACGGATATGGAGCAGCACTTCTTGATATGGCAAATGATGAGAGAATTGTAGTTCTTGAAGCAGATTTGGGTAAATCAACAAAATCATGTCTTTTTCGTGCAGAGCACCCAAATCGAACATTTTCAATGGGTATTGCTGAACAAAATATGATGCTTGTCGCAGCAGGTATGGCATCAACTGGAAAAATCCCATTTGCATCTACCTTTGCAATATTTACAGAAAGGGGATTTGAGCAAGTACGTAACGGGATTGCTAGACCTAATCTAAAGGTACATCTGTGTGGGAGTCACGGAGGAATTCATACCGGAACAGATGGTTCTTCAGCCCAATCAATCGAAGATTTAGCGATTTACAGGACTCTACCTAACATGACCGTAATGCATCCGTGCGATGACCTTTCAACTAAAGCACTAACTAAGGCACTTGTAGAACATGATCGACCCTCATATACTCGTACAGCGAGAAATAAAACAAAGCGAATCTATTCAGAAGAACAAGCAAATTCACTAGAAATAGGAAAATTTTCGATTATTAGGGAAGGAGAGGATGTTGCAATTCTTGCTTGTGGTGTCATGGTTAGCGAAGCAATGGATGCAGCAGATATACTCGCAACTGAAGGAGTCAAAGCAACTGTAGTCGACGTCCATACAATCAAGCCATTTGATCATGATGCTTTGTCCTCTCTAGCCCAAAAATGTGGAGCTATTGTTTCTGCAGAAGATCATTCTATCATTGGAGGTCTAGGGGGAGCAGTTGCCGAAAGTTTAGCCGCAAATCACCCTACACCGCTAGAACAAGTGGGTGTTAAAGACGTATTCGGAATGAGTGGACAACCTCACGAATTGATGGAACACTACGGATTAACAATGGCAAATATCGTAGATGCAGCGCATAAAGCAATTTCACGACGAACGGCATAATGCTGATTTTGAATGCAATGCCTTCTTGAACACCGGGGGTGTGAGAGCGCTTGAGGGAAGTGTATGCCGGAGGATGACCCACTCAAGTCATTGCTAGATGGAGACATCTCGTCAGAAGAGTTAGAGGCTATTCGATCAAGCCCNGATCTACGCAAATTAGCTATCAGAATGTANGGAGAATCTATTCTAAATTTANTAGGNGAAGAAGANATCGAANTGGTTGAATCNATTGGAACATCNCAANATGATGATTTGGAGATGGTAGATATCATTCCTGAACCAATTCAAGTTGTTNGAAGTNCAATCGAAATACCAGGTAGAAATAAAGGCCAAGTAGAAAACAAATCTTCGATTGGTCCAATTGTTAGGATGGGATTAGGGATTTCTTTTGTTACAGTAGGATTGACCAATGTGTACTGGGGATTCGGAAATATATTGTCAACTTGCGCTAATGAAATTCACTCCACTTGCGGTGTATCTCTAAAATTGAACCTGCTAGAATTCCACAGAATGCAGGAGCATATTGCCTGGGGACCGACAGGACAATGGGGAATCCCAGACATTGCACTAGTAGGAATTGGATTTGTCAGTTTAATTCTAGGAATTCTCCGACGACGCTAGTCATGGCCATCCATCACTAGTTGGCCTATGTCCTCTTTTTCTGAATGTAGATCTCCAAATTCCCCGTAATAATTTTCGAATAAATGAGAATAATATGCGGATAGATCGGATGGGATGGAAAACCGCACGAAATGGATTACCCATTCCTTTCAATGGATGAAATAACTGGTTGAGAATACCTTCAGGAATGTATTCATCGACCCCGTAATCCCCTGGACGTTTGTCCTCAGGCATGTAGTATGTACCGAACAAAATATCCCAAAAAGGAAGGAAACCACAATAGTTAGACCAATGAGCTTCTTCATCGTTAGCATGATGCCAATGATGAAATTCCGGTGTCTGAATTATTCTATGGAATAATTTGAATCGCCAATTTACGTTAGCATGAAAGAAGATACCAGAAATTAACTGAATCACAGCAATTATTCCACTCGTTTCAGGGTTAAAACCGGCTGCAACGAGAAAAATAAATCCTGGTGCAATAAGAGCAAAGTCGAATGGATGTACTCTAAATCCACTTACCCAATCAAGATGTTCAGGTGAATGATGAATTGAATGAAACCTCCACAGTTCAGGAACCTCATGATACCATCTATGGGCCCAATATACGAAGAAATCAAACAACACGAATGCAACAATAGGTTTGATTGAAAGAGGAATCATGTCAACTAGAGGACTAACCAGTAGACCAGGTACCCAAGCGAATGATAGAAAAGCAATTACAACAAAAATTACGACACCTAACGCATTTAGCAAAGGAGAAGCAAGAGCATAAGTGAGATCTAATTTCCATTTCGGTCGTCGAATTGGTTGGCCTTTGTGACGAGGAAAAATCTTCTCCATTGGAACAACAAGAACAAAGAGAAAAATTATGGCAAATAGAGACTCATACTGATATTTCCATAAAGAGAAACCCACCAGTAACAGAACAATTGCCCGAACTATAAATTCCATAGGCCATGAACGGGATTCAAGAACCTTAACTATCTGATCTCCTGTAGGAAGATCTGATTCTAACTTAATATCCACGTGTGATTTGTAAATTCAATGATATATTATCAATACGATACCACGCATCAATACATTCGTGCTAAATGTTGACGAATAGTGGTCATTTCTCCTGTGACAATACAAGGACGAGGTTCAGAAAATGGTTCTAATGCTTCACCTAAAAGAGCAAGATTGGAGTTTTTCTCTAAAACTTCTGCATCTGAGTCTGTACCGCAAAATGCAATTTCAAAGATATGGCCATCATCAGTTAGTTGGTCTAAAGAGGTAGCACTTCTAATGATTTGATTACGATGTTGATTAGAAGATTCAACGAGTGATTTTTGGATTTCATTTAGTTCGGAGTGTACCGATTCTACAATTGTCGCTAGAGGAATCGGTTGCTTACCTCCAGTTCTTCTTGCAGCAAATGCATGACCTTTCTCAACATCCCTTGGACCAATATCTAACCTAAGTGGAACTCCTTTTATCTCCCAATCGTAATATTTCTGTCCAGGTCGAATATCTCTATCATCGACATGAACCTTTAGTCCAGCAGACTTCAGTGTGGCTTCAACATCACGGACTGTTTTCATTACTGCCTCTGATTTATGAGCGGCTACTGGTATCAATACTACCTGGAAAGGGGCCATCGATGGAGGCATAATGAGGCCTGCGTCATCACCATGCATTCCTACAACTGCTCCAAGTAGTCGTTCAGACATACCATAAGTTGTTTGATGACAAAATTTTGTAGTCCGGTCTTCAGCTTCATAAGACAAATCGAATGCTTGGGCCCATTGATCACGATAATGATGACAAGACGCAACTTGTAATGTTCGACCATTAGGCATTATTACATCTATACCTATAGTATACCATGCGCCAGGAAATGTATCCCAAACAGGTCGTTTTGATGCAATGTAAGGCAATCCCAAGTCTCCCATAATATTGGATACAATTTCTAGATCTTCCTCAATCTGTCGAGTTGCGTCTTCTTCGTCAACATGAGCAGTATGTGCTTCAAAGAAGTGAATTTCCCGCACTCTGATAAATGACCTAGTTTGTTTAGTCTCATACCTAAAGGTGTTAACAATTTGATATGTTTTCAATGGTAGATCAGCATGACTTCGAACCCACAAGGGGAACAAGGTATACATTGCTGTCTCAGAGGTAGGTCTCAAAAACATAGGAACATCAAGTTCGTTTTCACCTGCATGCTTTACCCAATATACTTCTTTCTTGAAGCCTGCAGGTTCCTCATCCATTCTCAGTTCAGAAGGATCAACACCAGCGTCTCTTGCCGCTTTAAGTAAAGCAACCAATCTATTCTCTTTCTCGAGAAGATCTTCTGGTATCAACAATGGAAAGTGAACTTCGTCATGACCAGTTCTCTCCATTTCAGCATGAGTAAGGGCATCTATTCTCTTCATCGCTTTCCAACCATAAGGTCTCCAAACGTCCATTCCCTTGATTGGATAACGCTTGTCAACAAGGTCAGCAATCTCAACTATTGCTGGGTACCAGGCATTGAAGTCAGACTTCGGCGGGATGCCTCGCTTAGCCTTGTCGTGGTTGGCCATCATTCAAGGCTCGGGATTCTAAACTTGAATCCTACGCCCTAAGTAAGGCATCAATAGCCACTCCGATATGTTTTGTATCCTTGAGTTCCTCAAAATTATCTGAAGTAACCCATAGAGCCCTCGGGCCATCATCAGTTAATTGTGAAAGGTCATTGGCAACAACTGCTGAAACACCAACCCTATCAATTTGAGATCTGGCTGCATTTACCAATTGATCTCTATTTGAATTGGCAAGTAACTTGAATCCGATCACGTATCCCGAATTATCTCCTCTGGATGATTTTATCCATTGAGGGATTTGATCAAGTATTTTCTCAAATGGAGTCAGAGTTAAAGAAATATCATTTCCAGATTCTATCTTACCAGATTTAGAATCAGAAACTACAAAATCTGAAATTGCTGCAGCACAGACTACAGAATCAATATTCATTATTTCATCTTCAATCATGTCTTTTGTTGATATTTTCATTGAATCAGGATCGGTAGAAGTAATAATTGGAATAGAAATTGATTTTGGTTCAAAAGAAATTCTACCTGCTAAAACAAACACATCATGTCCATATCGATACAAATGATCTGCAATTGACCATCCAGTTCGTCCGGAAGAATGATTGGAAACGGTTCTGACATCATCAATTGGTGCCTCTGTACCACCAATCATTACTAAGACTCTTCGAGATTTGTCATCTCTATTTACGATATTAGCCAATCGAGAGACGATATCTTCAGGACTTGGTTGCTTTCTTCTTCCTTCTTCAGATTCTGAAATTAAGATTGAGCATCCTCTATTTTTGATTATTTCTAAAAGATCTATGGTTACAGGATCATCAAATAAATCGTCATGCATTGATGGAACTACTAGAATAGGAGTCCCGTTTC
The DNA here is from genome assembly GCA_002702985.1 of Methanobacteriota archaeon. Classification (GTDB taxonomy): domain Archaea; phylum Thermoplasmatota; class Poseidoniia; order Poseidoniales; family Thalassarchaeaceae; genus MGIIb-N2. The sequence continues at coordinate 11,218 of PADI01000067.1, read as the reverse complement.
CAGTACCTGCAGCTAGAGCCATAGATAAAGGAGAATCCATTACTCCATTAGCATGCTTAGAGAGTGTATTCCTAGTTGCAGGAGCTACTAAGATTGCATCAAACCCTTCTAATTGAGGCATGTCTCCAGACCATTGTACATCTACGGGAGATTGTGTAGCCCACCTTACGGCGAGTGGAGTAATAACCTTCGTAGCGGCTTCTGTCATGATAACATGAATTTCTGCGCCATGTCGGCGTAGTTCTCTTCCTAGACGTACGCTCTCGACAGCGGCAATACCTCCGGTTATGCCGAGCAGTATTCTTTTTCCATCCAAAGAATTGCCATGAGTGACAACATCGACATCCCTTGGCATGAGTCTACGAGAAGGTAGTACATCAATAGGTCATCGATAACATAGGATGATGATGGGGTACCATTTGCGAAGGGTATGGACGGGTTATCCAGCATGGAGGAAAACCTGAAACAAGCCCACAGACATCAGTCAATTTTTCTTATCCTTAATGGCCTTACAGCAGTATGGATAGTAGGTAGTTTGGGTGATTTCCTAATTGGACCAGCATTTGCAATTGCTGGTATTCAAGGGATATGTGCATTTAGATTTACGAGACGTGGAAATGTTATTGGAATAAGAGCCGGACAGGTAGGTTATCTTGTATCTTCAACGATATTAGGACTTATGGGATTCATTTGGGTTATGAATGGAATAATGATAGATGCAATATTAGTTTTTATTTTGGCAGGATTAGGTATTATTCGAATTCAAAGAATGGAACATCCTGAATACAGAGAATGGTATTCTGGAGGAACTTCCGGATTAGCTAACCTACGATATACTAATGAGAATGAAGTATTAGCTTCGTGTCCATCTTGTGGAAGTCTACTTGGTATAGTTTTAGATAAACTGCAACATACAGACTTATGCCCTCATTGTAAAAATCCGCTAGTACCTTCAGCGTATACAGAATCTGAATAATTCTTAACGTGATGCAAGTGTCAACGAAGACCACATATCAGTAGGAACTTCCATAGATAGTCTCAATCCACCTAAGGCACCCAGCATAACAGGGTCGTCAACAACATGAACAGTACACTCTCCGATATCTGCAAGTTTATCCTCAAGCATAATGTTTAGTCCGGTGATTCCTGAACCACCTCCTGCTAGAATCATATTGCTCCTAAATTCGTTATGGAACTCAGGATTACTTGAAGCAACTAACTTCTTTACATTAGCCACAATAGGATCTACAATTGATTCACAAGCAGTCTGAATACAGTCTGTAATATCTAATGCCATTGCCTTTCCTTCAATACTGAAATCTACAACAACTGGCTGTTCTGGCATTGCAGTTCTTACGAATGAAAACTGTTGTTTCCATCTTCGCGCCATATCCTTAGTAATCTGTGCACCAGAATATTTCTTTTGAACTGCTTCAATTAATGCCTTATCGATGTGATCACCGGCGAAACTAGTATGCATCTGATCATCAGGACCAGGAATTGTACCATATACTCTAGCAATATCACAAGTTCCAGCACCGATATCAATTACGATAGTGTGTCCGATCATATCTAATGCATATGCAACTGCAAAAGGCTCAGAAATAATCATTGCAGCATTAACACTACCAGAAGCAGCATCAAAAATAGCCGTTTGATCGGTAAATGATGCTTCTGCAGGTGCACCAATGACTGCAACAACATTGTCGTACTCTTCTGGGTCAGCTAACGAAATCAGATGATTAATGAAATGGGCAATGAACTTCTTATCTTCTGCAGTATCCTTGATGACACCATGTTCCAACGGTCTGTACAAATCAAGAGCAAGTCGGTTCTTCAGAGCCTCTTCTCCGAAAAGAACATCTTTGCCCAACATGTTCCTTGCAATTGGGTCTTTAGGAGTCCCTACGACAGTGAGAACTTCTTCCTCATGTCCTGCGCTCGAAGTCAAAACGGAACGGAAAGTTCCGAGGTCTATTCCAATGTAAAGGTCGTTGTCACCAGCCATATCTATCCAGCCTGTATTGGGTGGTGTATGATTCGGTATATGAAGCACACGACACAAACGGGAATTCAAAAATGGTATTCAAACCCAATTTTGACAGGATTCACACCACCATCCACCATGGTCAGGATAGTACGGAGTCATTGCATGACATGCAGGACATTCCTTGATGATACCTTCTCCAAATCTATTGAGAATTAATTGCATATGCTGTTCATCAGATATTCCTAAATTGGATCGCATAATCCATAATAATTCATCTTCAGAAGGAGTGATTACTCCATCATCAACTACTAATCCAAGCATCTCTCGATAGTCTTCTATTGTCATCATCGCGTCGACATCAATTACCCTACCATCCCTTTCTAGTAGCATATTTTTCCCACCGGGATCATCAACGAAAATAACAACACTAGTTGGTTGAATTGATGCATCGCGAGGTTCGATTACAATTGTATCCTCAGTAGATTCTGCATGAACGATGGTTGAACGTCGATTAATAATTGATGCAATGTTTCTACATGTATCAGAGATTGCTCTTCCTACTCTCCAACCTCTATCGTCTGTTGCATCCATTGAATAGAATTCAGTATCCCTACCAGGATATTCTACACGTATTTCTTCACCACCATCAAAATCGTTCCCTAAAACTGAAATTACTGCTAATTCAGTCGCTACAATATTATCGTCATCATCAAATGAAATCATTAGTGGCTTTCGCTCTTCTTCTGCTGCATTGAAATGTCCTGCCATACCATCCATCCAACGATTCTGTAAACGGCCAAGTGTAGCCTCTTGTTCTTTAGAAAGATCAGAGTCCAATCCAAGAACACCACGAAGACTTCCTTTCTCTAATTCTTGTTTAAATTCATCAACTTTCTTAGATTCATCATGAATCGTTGTTCTTACAGGACCAGTAGAGACAGCGTTTGGATCAGGCCATTCATATTGGCATTTGACACATTGCAAATATCCCGGAATCGAAGATGGTTGAGCATCTCCACCGCATCGAGGACAATCTCCATCCTCTTGAACCTCAAGATTCTTCCTCGCTTCATCACGCCCGCCACGGTTGAACATGGCACTCCACAGGACGCTGCTCAAATAGCAGTTGCGACGATTATACTCTCTCTAGAATAGTCGCAATACCCATTCCACCACCAATGCACATCGTAGCAAGACCGTAATGTCCACCATTTAGTTGCAATAAGCTGGCAGTTTTTCCAACTATTCTAGCCCCTGAAGCCCCCAATGGATGGCCTAGAGCTATTGCACCGCCATGGATATTGATTTTTTCAATAGGTAGGCTCAATTCATCAATGCATGCTAAGGATTGGCTAGAAAAGGCCTCATTCAATTCAATGACATCAAGATCTCCAACCGATAACCCTGCTCTCTTTAATGCAAGGCGAGTTGAAGGTATAGGACCTAAACCCATCTCATCAGGATGAACTCCCACAACGGCTGCGGAAACTATCCTAGCCATTGGAGTCAAATTATATTCTTTCACTGCTCTTTTGGATGCAACTAAGCTGAATGAAGCACCATCTGTAAGAGGAGAACTAGTTGCTGCTGTTACCACACCATCTTCAATAAATGCGGGTTTTAGGCGGGCCATTGATTCCAAGGATGATTCCCTCATACAACCATCTAATTCATGCCCTATTTCTTCATTAGTTTCGGGTATAGTTATGGATACAACTTCGTCTCTAAAGTACCCATTTGATTTAGCTTCAATAGCCTTAAAATGGCTATTAAGAGCAAATTCTTCTTGTCTTTTTCTCAGTATATTTCGTCTAGATGCAACATTTTCAGCTGTAATACCCATCGAAATATATGCATCAGGCATTAATTGTTCTAATGTGGGAGAAGGAGATCTATTGAATCCACCTCGCTGGATTCTGCTCATAGATTCAATGCCTCCACATAGGAATAAATCACCACATCCTCTTGCGATCATACCTGCTGCAGTATGCATTACTTGCATTGAAGAACCACATAGACGATTAGTAGTCATACCAGTTAGATTTGAAGGGCCGTTAAGGTAATGCGTAACAATCCTGCCAATGTTAAGTCCCTGTTCACCTTCTGGATAAGCACACCCAACCAATATATCATCAAGTCTAGAAGGATCTACTCCAGTCTTAATCAACAGTGCATTAGCGGTTTGTCCGGCCATATCATCTGGCCTCACGTCCTTCAAGTGACCACGATGAGCTCGAGTGAAAGGTGAACGGACAAAACCACAGATGTACGCGTCCATGTAATACCGTAAGAACGGACATGAATGAATGTGCCGAGATATTTCATACAAAACACCCAATCGGCTTATGAACGGCCGATGGTTCCGTCCGTTTGTTTCTATGATTCGCGAATGCATTATCCCTTGTCCAATTAGTTACTTTGCCGATAACCTCTGTCCCGCATGCAACTCTGAAGGTAAATTCATTATGCGAACAGGTGAAAGAGAGACACTTGGCCGTAGATTGGCTAGAGTATGTCGTCATGACCCTGGTAGATACAATCTTGAGATGGATATCAACGGATGGGTAGACATTCGTGAATTCGTTGATGCTCTTCGAGAAAAAGAAAGCAGAAGGTTCGGTAGATGGCTGCGACCTCACCACATCAAAGCGGTAGTAGAATGTGATGCAAAGGGTCGATATGAAGTAAGAGGAAACACAGTTCGTGCTACTTACGGTCATACTGTAGAAATTGAATTGGATTTACCTACCGACAATATACCACCTGCTCTATTCTATCCTTGCTCTGATGAGGATCTCGAGATTATTATGGATATAGGAATTTTACCTGGAAATCGAAGTCATGTACATCTTTCAAGAACGGTAGCAAAAGCAGCAGAAGCTGGTCGACTTGGAGGGCAACAATTGAAGCGCCCAATTATCCTTGAGATTGATACTGCTCAAATGACTGCCACAGGAGATACTGTGTGGAAAGCAGGAACTGCAGTTTATCTTGCGGAGAAAGTTGAGCCTCAATATCTTGATCGTGTCGAAGAAAATGACGATAGATTAGCACCCCTGATTTCCAAGTGGGAACAAGAAGAAGAAGAATAACTTCAGAGTTTGTAACCACATGAAGGACAGAAATCCAGATCTTCTTCTAAGGTGCCATCACACTTTGGGCATACATCCCCTTCTAAACGAGTACTTGAGATACTATCAGATGGTTCAATTAAGCGAGCAGATGAATCTACATCTTGGTATTTCTTGGAATCTAAAGCCTCTCTAATCTCTACTGCTGCACTAAAATCTAATGCTTCCTGTAATGCAATATCAATTCGTAAACGTAATCGCTCTCTTTCTTCTGGATCGACTATGTTTTGGAGTTCATTCCGGCGGGCTTGTAGGTAACGTCTGAACTCGTCTACTGTAGGAGCCATGTGCATCCGAATCAGTTATTCGTCATCAATCTGTGTGCGCACCATGATGAACAACAACCCTATCCGAACTTCATGGAAGGTGGGCATCGCAAGGTAGTTTTGAAGCTCGGGGGTGGGCTTCTAACTAACAAAAAAGGGCTTTGTTCTCCAAATATCGAAGCCATTCAACAATCTGCAAAAACCATCAGCGAACTCATTTTGAATGGATGTAAGATTGCCTTAGTCCATGGAGCTGGTTCATTTGGGCATGCTAGAGCAAAAACCTGGAAACTATCAGAAGGAAGGTTAGATGAAATATTTCACCCAGAAGAAAATATTCGTAGTCAATCAGAAGCAGTAAATCAAGTACGTATGGATATGAAAAAACTAAATCATATTCTAACTAGTGAATTAGATTCTTTGGGAGTACAATACAAAGTTTTCCATCCACATGAATGGGCTCAAGGTTTTGGACCTAATTTTGAAGGAGAGTTAGAATTTCTCGATTCAGATGTAATGAGTATCGTTCATGGAGATGTTGTAGATGATGAAAAACAAGGATTTGGCATTCTCTCAGGTGATGATCTAATGTATAGAATCGCTACTGAGTGGGGTGATGTAAGATCATGTGTATTTGCACTCGCTGATTGTGATGGCATAATGTCTCATCCTCCTGAAAATCCGAACTCTAGGTTAATTCCAGAATGGAATCCAAAAATGGGTTTTGGCAGTGAACATGATGAAGATCATGATGTAACAGGAGGTATTGCATACAAAGCAATTAGGGCTTCAGAAATTTCTCAAACTAATGGAAATAAAACTGACGTTTGGTTTGTAGATGGAAGGAGATCTGAGAGAGTTTTCGATGCTTGTATGGGTGACTTGACTGTAGGAACAAAAATTCTGTAACACCCGTTCGATTATAGGCGAGACCATTCATCAGAGGGTTGGAGGGAGCATAGTGGCCGATTCAACGATACTGGATGAAGAGGATCCTGACCAAGCCGGAATGATGGATGAGATGTGTATTTTGGTAGATATAGATGATAATCCAATTGGGTCTGCTTCCAAACTAGATTGCCACAGAGGAGCAGGGTTACGGCATAGAGCATTTTCAGTTCTAATTTTTGATTCACAAAATAGACTTCTTTTACAAAAGAGAGCGAGTGATAAAATCACATTTCCGGGAGTTTGGGCTAATTCTTGCTGTAGTCATCCTCTCGATGTTGACGGAGAAAAAGAAGTTGAGAATGCGACAGGAGTCAAAAATGCAGCAGTCCGAAAAATGGAACAAGAATTAGGAATCCCTATCGGAACAATTCCTGCAGATAATCTTCAATATGTCACACGTATGGAATATATGGCGAGAATGAATGAGGTTTGGGTTGAACATGAGATTGACCACATAATGGTCGTTCGAGCAGATGTAGAAGTATCACCAAATCCGAATGAAATTGAAGATATCAGATGGGTATCAAAAATAGAACTAGAACAAATGGCATTAGAGCATGATGCAGGAAATTTAGTCATTGCACCTTGGTTTGATTTGATAAGAGTAAATCTACTTGAGAATTGGTGGAATGACATTGATGAAATGAAAGATCACATTGATGGAAAAATCCATCGTTTTATGGAAGAAAGACCAGATCGTGCAGGATTATCAATCATGGATAAACATAGAGTTGCCGCTGAGAAATGTATTGCCAGAGCAATAGAAAAGAGCACAGAACCTAGACTAGGGGGCGCTATGATGCACCTTATCGAAGGAGGAGGCAAACGTCTCCGAGCAGTTTTACCAAGCCTTGTTGGTGAAGCTGTGGGAACTCACCACAAAGGTCATCATGATCTTGGAGCAGCAATTGAAATTATTCATAATTTCACTTTGGTTCATGACGACATAATGGACAACGATCCAATTAGAAGGGGAAGATCCGCAGTTCATATCGCATATGATATGCCTACAGCAATCAATGCTGGAGATGCAATGCTTGCACTTGCCTTTGAGATGATTGCCGAATCTGAGGACATCAAAGACGAAGTCATGAGAGATCTTGTTAGAGTAATTGGAAGAATGGTTAGAAAGGTATCAGAAGGACAACAAATGGATATGGATTTTGAAAACAGATCTGATGGAGTCTCAGAAGCAGAATATATCACTATGATATCTGGAAAAACCGCTGCAATGTTTGAGACATGTGCTCAAACTGGTGCTATGCTCGCAGGTGCTAGTGAAGAAATCCAAGAAACTTGTAGATTATGGGGCCTTGAGACAGGATTGTGCTTTCAATTAATGGATGATTTAATTGACATCACTGGAGATACTGAAACACTTGGAAAACCAGCAGGAAGTGATGTTCTAGAAGGAAAAAGAACCTTGATGGCAATTCACGCTTTGAATCAAGACCCAAGTAATCTTCCTACTTTTCATTCAATATTTGGAAATGGAGAGTCTGGTTCAACAGATCTACCTCAAGCCATTGCTGAAATGAAAGCGGTGGGTTCTCTAGAATATGGTCGGAAAAGAGCTATGGAACATCATGCTGAAGCACATCGGCATTTGTCTAAATTAGAGGATTCATCCGCGAAAACTGTTCTTCAAGGCCTGACAGATTGGCAACTAGAACGTATGTCTTGAAAGTAATTAGCAAGAATTATTCATTAATTTTGAATAAATTATCGGCTTTGTTTTTGATATGTCAAAATCGGGGTTTACATTAATTAGAAATCGTTTAGTTCAATAAGGTGGATTTTAGCGACGAACTATGCCAACAGGTACAGTAAAGTGGTTTAATCGAATAAAGGGCTTCGGATTTATCGAACAAGAAGAGGGAGACGACCTCTTCGTTCACAAGTCACAAGTGACTGGTGAACTCAATGAGGGCGACTCCGTAGAGTTTGAAATCGGGGAAGGCCCTAAAGGTCCTAACGCAATAAATGTTCGAAAAACCGAATAAGATCGATTAATCTTCGATTAGGCATTCAGTTCAGAATGTTAATCAGTCACAGCAACTCTTTTCCAAAGCATCTTGTGCACAGAAACAAGTCTTGGCAGGAACGATATCTGCACGGGAACTTCTTTCGTTGAACAAATTGGTAACTTCTTCAAGTTCTTCTGCAGCATCTCCACGGGCTTCTAAGCAGAGTTTTAGACCTAATAACCCCCACATATTGTCTTTCCATAACTTAATGTCAGCCCGGTAAACTTCCTCTGCTTCTTCAATATGACCTTGTTCAAGTAGAAGTGCTCCCAAGATATGTCTAACTGGCTGCATTTGACCCCATGGTTCGTTGTAAGCAAGGTTTAGTGACAAATCTACACCTCTGCGGAGTTCATCAAATGCTGCTGTGAAATCAGCAGATTCACCTTTTTCCTTTGCTAAGAATTGTCTCCTATATTCAATTTCAGCCTCTAATATCGCCGCATTAACATTCAGAATGGAAGGACCCTCTTCAGGATCTTGATACATCAAATTGTTATGCATCACTCTACCTGCAAGAGCAGGGTTTTCCAATGCTTGATTGAATAACACTTGTTCAGCCTCTGCTTCAGGAACCATTCCTTTAGAGGCATAGGCTACACCACGTGCATAATGTTGAGTTGCGATAGTTGCAGGGAATACATCTTTGTCAGAATACATTGGCTCAGCTAGAATTTCATCCCATTTTCCGAATCTAATCATGACATGCCATGGCATTGTCACGTAGGATTCTAGGAATATAGCACCCATTGGAATGATCCCAGCAAGCATGAAATTAACACCATGATTTTCATCTCCAGCAGGCAAGGTTGCAACTGCTTTACGAGCGTACTTCAAAGCGGTCTCATACTGACCTTCAAACATAGCACACCAGACAATAAAGTGATGATTGTGCATTCGATAAAACTTGTAAAACTGTGATTCATTTCCAGTAATCTCAACATATCTGTCATCAGCCTCGACGGCAGCAATGTTACACTCTACTGCCTCTTTCCATTGACCAACCCATGCATCGATGTGTGAAGGCATGTGGACTAAGTGCCCTAAACCTGGCATTGCTGTACGCAGTACATCAGCAGCTGGAAGTGCTTTTTCAGGGAAAGGAGACAATTCAAGAGCGTGGCAGTAAAGGTGACAAAGTGCAGCATGAACCTTGGCTTCTTCACTATTTTCAAAGGCATCTTCCATGATTTTTACTAATAGTAGCGTATTATCATCTGCCGGTGTTATTTCTCCAGTGGCAGTATTTTTGTCCCAAAGTTGCCACGCTTTTAGATTCATAAGTCCCTCGACATAAATAGCTGTTACATCTAAATCGCCGCTATACTTTTCATACAAAGGTGCCATTGCTTCAGCAAATGCTACATTCAGTTCAGGGCTATTCCCCATGTTGAGTACTGTAGGGTCAGCAGCATCCCGAGCCTCAGCAGAGTGACGAGTGGATAATGCTCTGATTAGATCTTGTTCTAATTCTGTACATCCATCCATCACAGATAATGCTTGTTGAATAGAATCATGCCCAGACCCTAATCCAGGTGCCCAGTTGTAATTAGAGGAGACACAGTAGGAAATTCCCCACCAAGCCATTGCGCAATCTGGTTCAAGTTCGGTGCACTTTGAGAAACATGCGATTGCTTGTTCATGGTTATAGTTGAGCATGTGACCCCAGGCCTCAGCAAACATCTTTCTGGTTTCCTCACTCTTGCAAGTTATCTTCTCTGCAAAGGCGTAGTTTGAGGGGCTACCGAAGTCATAATCAGTTGGTGCTAAGGACATGTTTTTTCCGTGATGAATCAATCATATAATTACTATGCATGTAATGTTTAGAGGATATACTCTGAACAATTGAAATTTTAAAAAATCATAATCCAAAAGTAAATCCAGACTCGACTTTTTCAATGAGTGAAGGAATTACCTCGCGATAATCTCCTATAATAGCAGCATCAGCAGATTGTACCATTGTACAATTATCATCAGTATTGATTGCGATAATCCTAGCGCTATCTTTCATTCCAGCCATGTGTTGAGGCGCCCCACTAATCGCCACAGCGACATATACTGGAGGTCTTACGCTTTGACCAGTCTGACCAATTTGACGAGTGCTTGGAGCATAGCCTGCATCTACGGCTGCTCTACTTGCTGCCCACTCTACATCAATTCCCTTAGACTTGAGTGATTCAGATAAATCGTGGATTTCTCTAAATCCGGTCTGGCCACAAGGAATTCCACCAGCAATGATGATTTTACAATGTCCAAGTTCGACTCTTTCTCCTCCTCCACGACGAACTTCAATTACTTCAACATCGAAATCGTTGTCTGTCCAGTTTGGGGTAAAATCTTCTATTTCGCCAGTTCTTGATGAATCAGAAGATGGAGCAACGAAAATTCCAGGACGTGCGGTAGCCATTGCTGGTGCCCATAATTGCTGTGGATTAGACATAATACAAGCTAACTTGGATTCTCCAAAAGAAGGACGATGTGCTTCTAACATGTGGGTAGTAACAGTCTTTGTCTTTCGGTGATAAAATGGACCTACGCTCAACTTAGTACAATCAGCAGTAACACCTGCATCGACTCTACTTGCAACCCTAGGAGCTAGATCTCTACCAGTTGTTGTTGCACCCATCAGCAAAATTTCTGGACGATGTACATTCATCAGATAATCAGAAAGAGCGCGGGTGTATGGAAGAGTTGTAAAATGTTCCAAACGATCGTCAGCAACTACTACCACCTTATCTGCACCAAGAGAAATCAAATCTTGTGGAGCAGAACCTACATCATGGTGAATCACCATTGCAGTAAGAGAAACGCCTAATTGATCAGCCATTTCTCTTCCTGGGCCCATGAGTTCCC
>PADI01000066.1 GCA_002702985.1 Methanobacteriota archaeon | reverse complement strand
GATATGAGTTAATGACCTAAATATTGGTTTAAGCATCATTATTTTGCCCCCTGATGCATTTGCTTTTTTTACAATAAAAACTTCGCTTGCGTCATGAGCGTACGCCTTGCCCGAAATCGCAGCCTTTTTCTCGCAATTCTCATGATTACCATGGCCCAAGTGGGATACACAATGAATGGGTTTGATAACAATTCACTAGAATCATTGGAATCAATAGACGAAACGGCAGAAGTACCAACAAATAACGATGTAGATTCCCTCTTTGTTGGAGGTGGCCATTCTTGCGTCATTACAGAAGGAGATATGATGAAGTGTTGGGGGAACAACACTGCGGGTCAGTTGGGTATTGGTAATTCAGAAAGTATGGGTGACGAAGTCGATGAAATGGGAACTAAACTCCCTTATCTTAACTTAGGAACTGACTTGATACCAGAGAGTGCTGCACTGGGAATGGCTCATACTTGTGTACTTTTCTCGAATAATTCTGTGAAATGTTTTGGAGATGTTGATGCTCTTGGAATGGGATATTCAGATTCTACTGGTGCTGGAGACGGATATCTTGAGACCGGAGATTACCTGCCATTTTGGCCTGCTCCAACAGGTCGAAATGTATCACAAATTGCTGCTGGATGGTATCATACATGTGTTATTTTGGATGATGGAAGTATGACTTGTTGGGGCGAAAATAGCAAAGGACAGCTTGGTATGGGCAACACAACAGACCTTGGACAACAATCCGATCAAGTTGGTGATTCCTTATCGTATGTCCCTCTTCCTTCTGGAGTTACAGTTTCTGATATGGCGTTAGGACGTGATCATACATGCGTACTCTACGACACAGGAGATGTTGCTTGTTGGGGTGGTAACGATTATGGTCAACTCGGTATTGGAAGCACAGAAGATATTCTAGATGAGTCGGCAGAGACTCTAACCAACATTTCATTCCCGTCTGGCCGTTATGCAATCGATATTACAGCAGGAGAAGGATTCACTTGTGCTTTATTGGACAACAACCAAGCAATTTGTTGGGGATTGAATGATGTTGGCCAACTAGGTTTAGGTCACAGCAATAACTACGGAGATTCAGGCTCAGAACCAATTAGCAGTCTTTCTTCAATCAGTTTAACTGCTACAGGTTCCACCACTATTCGAACCATCGATGCTGGATATGATCACGTTTGTGTAGCATTAAGCAACAATGACGTGAAGTGTTGGGGAGGAAATCTATTCGGTCATTTGGGAATTGGTGTCAGTGGACCAAATGCCCACAGAGGAGATGATGTAAATGAAATGGGAGCAAATCTTCCATCCATTGCTTTAGGCTCAAGCCTCAACCCAATTGCTGTAGAAGTTGGTGAGAATTTTGCTTGTATGTTGAAACAAGCAGGAAACATGCCAGTCAAGTGTTGGGGTACTTCAGTCAACGGCCGTTTAGGTTATGAAAACACAGAAGCTCTTGGAGACAGTTCGAGCGATAATTTAGCGAGTATTATTGATTTAGGCTTGGATTTTGAATATGAATCGGTTGATTGTGGGGGGGCAGATCCCTTCCTTCATGATACCAATATTTTACCAGCAGAGGAATTGGATAACTCAGGAAACGGTCGCAATATAGACATCGCCTTCCGTTCAGACGGATGTCCAGGAGTTCTGTATACAGACGATAATGCAGACAATCTTCGATTTGCTATGTATGACAACGGAATTTGGGTCTATGAGTACCCATATGCATCCGCAGCAGGTTCATCAGTTGGAGATTTGAGTCTTGTTTTTGATGAGGATGACGTTCCTCATCTCGCTTGGTCTGACATAGGTTACGATACCGGTAACGACGACACCCATTATGCAACAAAGGCCAATGGAAAATGGAACCACGTGCAACTTTCGAATTTACCTCCGAATACTTACAATACTGAAATAATTCAATTTGATGATGGCGATTTAGAAATTATTGCCGCCCCATTCAATAACTACCGACTTTATTCAGAATTATGTTCATCATCAGATGACTGTTTAGATTCATCAGATTGGTCTCAAGAAACAGTATCAAATGACCTAACGATCAGACACGGCTTTGATTCCTCAATTGGTCCTGCTGGAGACGCTTGGCTATCATACACCCTTTCTTCCGGTTCAGGTACCAATTTCTTCGATGTCGTATCAAAGCCAACCGGAGGTAGTTGGACATCAACCGTCCATGTCGCTCAAAATTCTTCAAGTGCAACTTCTGCAGTTTCAGACATAGAAGTAGCTGTTGATGGCACTGTTCATGCGGTCTATCTTCACGAAGACTATACTACAGATGGAATCATGTATACCTCGTGTTCAGGAGGATGGTCCGATTGTAATTCGCCTTCCGATTGGTCGTTTATTCCCGTTCCTCATGTAACCAACGATACATTCTCACTAGCGGTTGACTACGATCTTGTTCCACATATTTTCTTTAACGCATCATCTTCGTTGAAATTCATCAAATTAGTAGATGGAACATGGTCTTCTCCTGTTGAGGTTTTGAATCTAGGAGTAAGTGAAATCGAAGCAAATTTCCATGAGAGTGGTAAACTTTGGATGGCTGCTAGAATCCAATCGCCTTCCAATACTCTTTGGGTTGTTGAAGGCGCATCATTCGGCGGAAACGGCATGTCTATTGACATCGATGGTGACGGTTGGTCTGGAATTGAAGAATACAGATGTGGTTCTGATATGACCGATTCTGATTCTGTACCTACAGATGCAGATTTTGATGGTATTTGCGATGCTGAGGATGAGATACATGATTTATTCACATACGGAGAAGCACGAACCATTAGCGTAGGAGAAGATTTTGCCTGTGGATTAACTGCGCAACCAGATGATGGTCAAAACAGCAATACTCTGTATTGTTGGGGTAGCGATAGTCATTCACAGTTGGGTAACTCTGTTGTTACGAATACTCAAAGCATGACAAACACAACCTTTGCAGTACCAGTTCTTGATCTACCTACATCATGGCATGCAGTAGATGTTGACGTAGGGGCTCGACATGCTTGTGCTATTGGGATTGATGGCGATGTGTACTGTTGGGGTGATAATGCACATGGTCAGCTTGGAATCAACTCAACAGTAGCAACATCTCTACCTGTTGAAGTTCAATTACCTGCTAATACTCGTGCAATGTCAATTTCTGCTGGTTCTCAGCACACTTGTGTTGTTACTACTGTTGGACAATTGTATTGTTGGGGGGATTCTTCGAATCAACAATTGGGAGAATATTTGTTGGCCAATTCTTCCGGGTATGTTGAAGAGACCTTTTCTTCCAGTAATTGGTTGGATACTACCTCTCTTGGTGATGTGTATATAGGCAGATATTCTGGATCATCAAGTCACGACAATGATTGGACATATTCTACAGATAATGGAGGGACTCTCAAGTGGGAACTAAGATCTGGTAGCACCTATTACAATCAATTCAGTTTCTCAATAAATGCTTTGTCTGATGGTTATATCAACTTCGATGTAAAGTCGGATACGGGTTATAATGATGAAATCTGTCTCCATATCGATTCTTCGTGTCAATCGTGGTACCATCCTCCTAATTCCTGGAATACTAGGAACCATTCTTTCACAGCTGGAACTCATGAAATCAAATTTGTCGGAAGAAATCAAGGCAGTAGCAACGGTTTCAATGATGCATGGATAGATAACGTACGAATCTATGCCGGATATTCATTGGAAGAAGGCGGTATTGTACGCGCTCCTTCTCAAGTTTCTCTTGGTTCAATGATTGTATCTGAAGTGACTACTGGCGATGATCACACATGTGTCGTCACATCTACTGGTGCAGCATATTGTTGGGGAGACAATGGCGGCTCTACCACCATGACATTAGGCAATAGTTCATTCACAGGCACGAATTCATCCTCTCCTCTTCTTGTTGACTTAGCAGGAACAGGCTCTCAATATTCAGGATCACAGCCACCTAGATTCGGCTTACTTTCTGCTGGTGCAGGTGCTACTTGTGGTACTCTTTTGACAAATGCCTCCACAATCTGTTGGGGTAAATCCTCCGCTGGAACATCTATCCTAGGCGGTGGCAGCTCAAGCAGCGGCTCAGCCGCATCTCTCGCCTTTGACAATAACAAGCTTGGCGTCGGTAACGGACAATCTTGCGCCATCCTTGCCAACGGTTCCGTGATGTGTTGGGGTTCAGACCAATTTGGTGCGTTGGGCACCGGCGCGGGCTCCTCTCATCAACATAGCCCCGTTTGGGTGAACGTCGGGTCCGGCCTCACCGCTGAGTCTTTGGCTTACGGCCAAATGTACGGTTGCGTCGTTCTCAGTAACGGGTCACTCAAGTGTTGGGGGTACAATGCAGCCGGACAATTGGGTGACGGAACCACAGCGAACAAGGACGCCCCCGTCGCAATCAGTCTTGGGACAGGCCGGACAGCCGAGGCCGTCGCCGTTCACAACGCGCACACGTGTGCCATTCTTGACGACGGTTCTGTGAAATGCTGGGGCGATGACACTTATGGGGAACTCGGCAACGGTGCAGGAGTGACACACAGTTCATCCCCTCCGTCAACGTCGGTTGATCTCGGCACAGACCGAACCGCGGTGTCCATCGACATCGGCAGTGACCATTCCTGCGCCATTCTCGACGACGGTTCCCTCAAGTGTTGGGGTGGGGATTCTGTTGGGCAATTGGGCAACGGAGCAACGACCACTGCGGACCAACACTCACCCGTCTCGGTTGACCTTGGTACTGATCGAACCGCGATTGCTGTTTCAGCAGGATGGTACCACACCTGCGCCATTCTCGACAATGGTTCCCTCAAGTGTTGGGGTGAGGATGGTGATGGCCAGTTGGGCAATGGAGCAACGACCACTGCGGACCAACACTCACCCGTCTCGGTTGACCTCGGTACGGGTAGGACCGCCGTAGCTGTCGTTGCGGGCCGACACAACACGTGCGCTATCCTTGACGACGATTCCTTGAAGTGCTGGGGTGACGATTCTCAAGGGCAATTGGGTAATGGTGCATCCACCACTGCGGACCAACACTCACCCATCTCGGTTGACCTTGGTACGGATCGGACCGCGGTCGCCGTTGACATTTTCCAAACACTCCACACCTGCGCCATCCTTGATGATGCGTCGACGAAGTGTTGGGGATGGGATGGAATGGGAGGGTTGGGCAATGGGCCAGGATCCACCACCCAACACTCCCCAAGCCTTGTCACAGGAAGCTACACTTGGAACAACACGAATATCAGCTCAGGCAGCGGCTCAGGCAGCGGCTCAAGCACTTCCACATCTTCGTCAATTAACGGCACATTCGTTTCCTTGAACGATACCACCTCTTCACTATCTGTTGGACATCATCATGCCTGTGCAGTAGTTGACGAAAAAATCCAGTGTTGGGGTGAAGAAAATGGAGGAGAGCTTGGAGATGGAGGCAGCTCTTCTTCCTCATCATCAACTCCAGTGGAAGTAGATATTACTGGTCTGGGTACACCGATTGATGTATCTGTAAGCGAAATTGGCAACACATCTTGTGCCCTTTTCAAGAAAGACCTAGCGTACAGTTTCAGATGTTGGGGTAGTGATGAAGTTGGTGCAATAGGAGATGACGCATCGTACAACAATGAGACATCTCCGTCTTCAAACGTGACTACTTTCCTACATGGTTTTGTTGAACCCACTGCACCTTCTTCTTCATTGGATGTAGCAAATTATGACATTGCTGAAGTTTCGGGTGGAAACGGCTTCTTTTGTGCTCGATCATACCAAGGACTCGTCAAATGTTGGGGACAAAATAATGTGGGTCAACTAGGTATTGGATATACGAATTACATAGGAGACTCGGCCAACGAAATGGGTGATAATCAACCCTTTACTGACTTGGGAACAAATCTCTATGCAACGGATATCACTACTGGAGACAATTTTGCCTGTGCTGTTTTGAACAATACTCAAGTCAAATGTTGGGGATATGGACAAAATGGTCAGTTAGGTGTCGGCTCCTCCACTCCTTACGCTTACGGTGATGGGGCCAACGAAATGGGAGATAATTTACCGTATGTCCGATCTCCATCCTCAAATTCGATACCACTTTCTGGAATTGTAAAGGTAGATGCGGGAAATAGA
This sequence comes from Methanobacteriota archaeon, assembly GCA_002702985.1. GTDB lineage: Archaea > Thermoplasmatota > Poseidoniia > Poseidoniales > Thalassarchaeaceae > MGIIb-N2. The sequence continues at coordinate 12,726 of PADI01000066.1, read as the reverse complement.
GCAGCTTGTGCTCTTTCGTCTGATGGTCAAGTGTACTGTTGGGGTTACAACGACAATTACCTCGTAAAGGCTACAACGTATACATCTAATTCTGTATACAGCAGTTGGACTCAAACCCAATTATCTAGACCAGCAATCGATATTGCAGTTGGCTATTATCATGCATGTGCTATTTTAGATAATCATCAAGTGCAGTGTTGGGGGCGTAATAGCGAAGGACAACTTGGCACTGGAAATACTACCACTCCTAACCAAAACGTTGCTCAGAAAGAAAGACCATACGTAGATCTGGGAAGTGATGTAGGAGCATCAGATATAATGGCAGGTGGGCACTATACCTGTGCAATTCTTACAACCGAAGGTACTGTATGTTGGGGGTATGGTTCACAGTACCGTCATGGTAGAAATTCTACTAGTAATTTCATTACCATGGGTGAGGGATTAGGTAATGGTACAGGAAGCCCATACGATACGATTTCCAAATCGCATCGTTCTTCATTATCGCCAAACTCTCCTCACACTTGTATCGTAGATGAATCGAGTGAGGTGCAATGTTGGGGCGCAACCTACGTTGTGCCAGGTTCAGCCGGCCCTGCACCACAAACAGTCGATGTTGGTGGGCTTGTTCGTTCTGTAGCTGTTAGCGATGCAAGTGCGTGCGCTCTTCGTATCGATGGCAACCTCATTTGTTGGGGTTCTGACACCAATGGCCAACTTGGACATGGCACCAGCAATGTACACAATTACGCAAATACGGATGGATCGATTGTCATTGAACAGACTGATGTTCGATTGTGGTCTCCAGATACAGATTTTGATGGAACAATCAACCTTTGGGACGATGATGATGATGATGATGGTGTACTGGATATTAACGATGATTTCAGTCTCGATGAATGTGCATCATTGGATACAGACAATGATGGCATGCCAAATACAATTATCTCATTATGTTCTACTACTCTTGTTGAGGATTTAGACGATGACAATGATGGATGGTCCGATGTTAATGAGACAAATTGTGATACAAACTCCATCAGTTCTCTCTCTATCCCAATCGATACAGATTCCGATGGAATTTGTAATTACATGGACTCAGACGATGATGGTGATGGTTGGAGCGATGTTCAAGAAAATGAATGTGAATCAAATGCTTTCTCTTCATTCCGTGGGTTTTCATCTACTGATTCTCATCGTTATCCTTCTACAAGTTATAGTGGAGAGCTATACTTTGGTGGAATCGATTCATCTGAACTCCGTTACCTAGGTAGTTCTGCTTCACATTCGTACACAGGAATGTGGAGATGGACATCAGACTCGCCTACTTCTGATTCCTTGAGTACATCAACAAGAAATTTGGGGACAATGACCAATTACATAACTCTAGAGCATCAAGATGGTACCACATATTGGGCCGGCAATCAATACCAGGGGTCATATGTCGATACTTTGACTGCAGGACCAAGAAACGGGGGGACTAATTATCAAAACATATTTACTTCCAGTAGTTCATATAATTACGAATCTGTTATTTCTGTGGATGCGAGCAACCGAATGTATGTCGCTGATGGAGACGATCGTTTCTATTTCCAGACATCATCTCAAGCAGATACCTCCACATTTAGTGTTCGAAATTTGCCTACCGTGAACACAAATGGCCAACATCACATAGAGGCTCAGGATAATGGCACAGTACACCATTTATGGTGGCAGTCTAATAACCTGAAATATACACAAAGCCATGTATCAGCAAATGGTCAATCAAGAACTTATGATTCAACTGAGACGATTGGGACTTTTAGTGACCTAAACACTCGTTCATTTGATTTAGAGGTAGATAGCAATGGCATTGCTCATATTGCATATTATCGCAATAGCGCATCGTCTTTCGCTGTTACTTACATGAATAATTCTGGCGGTTCTTTCTCTTCAATTTCCTTTGAAGATTTTAGTCCGAATCAAGCTGGAGAACTCGATTTAGATTTAGATGCATCAGATAGAGTACATTTAGCTTGGAACGACGGCACCAATGGCACTGTATATCACACATTGATTGATGGCTCATCATCTGTGACCCAACAAGTTACTTCTCACAGCACCAATCCGAGCTTCATGTCTCAGGCAATAGATCCGAAAACCAACAAGTCATTCATTTTGGTTAACTCAGGATCTACTTCAACAATTTCTTATCCGGGTTCATTTATCTCAGAGTCCTTGGATTCAGCACTAGTACCTGGAGATATTGATTCTGATGGAATTTGTGATAATTTAGAAACGGCACCTCTGATTTATTCCAACCCTGTATTTGAAGCGGGAATGACTACTAGCATTACTCCGATATTCCCTGGTTTACAACCAACACAGATCATCAATACAACTCCTCTTCCTGCAGGTCTTACACTCGATCAATCGACGGGAGTGATTTCAGGAACACCAACCATTCCAAATCTAGCTTTTTCTGTGACCTTCAACACAACTTCAACGCTAGAAAATTGGACAGGAACGATTGAAATTAAGATTACTCCAATGGCCCCTCTTCTTGTTTCTCAAGATTTCTTTGAGGGATGTTCAGGCAACAATTGGAATTATCAAGATGTTGTATACGCATCAGATGGTTCCATGTATTTTGCTGGAACCTGGAATGGAAATAACTGTAATGCATATCCAACCGATATACCTGGAATGGAAAATCGTAGTTCATTTGGTAGTACTAATTTGCTGTTATCAAAAAGTTCAGCAAATGGAACTATGTTATGGGTTCATGCAATTCAAAGTTCAACAACACTCAGGACAATTGATCTAGCAGTAAATGCGAATAATGAACCAATTTTGTTATTCGAACAAACCGGCAATTATGGTATCGAATTCGATCGATCAAATAGCCATAATATCCCTCAAGGTAGCCCTACATCCAAATCAATGATTTTGGTTCAATTTAACAACGAGGGTCAAGTTGCTTGGAAAGAATTCACCAAGGAGATATCTGGATCAGTTTCGTATGTCCAATCTTATGCGCTTAGCGAGACATCACTAGTAGTCTCCCCAGATGGCAACATTACATTCTCTGGAGGACTACAGTCCTCTAGTAGTTCATCGCCAGCATCATTCAGTATCGGTTCAGGTAATAATCAGATCAATTTGAGTCGAAGTATTTGTAATAATTACATCCAACCATTCATTGTACGTTTAGATTCTACTGGCACACCTCTTTGGGTGAGAACTGGTGAGGATAACCCAGTAAGTGGTTCTGGTGGATGTACTCATCAATATGCCTTGGATTTGGGCGTAAAGTCAGACGGCGGGGTAATTCTTGCGACTCAAGCGCAGGGTTCTGTTGGATTTGGAAACCTGTTTACGAAAGATTATTCCCATATTTCATCAGTAATTTTCTCTTTTGATTCAACAGGACAACCCGAATGGTATCAGACAGTATATGCTTCCAGCACCCCCCTTTATGGCGTATCCATTGCTGTATTTGATGATGATTCAGTTCATGTAATGGTTACTCCAAACTACGATGATTCAGGCCATGGAAACATCGTATTATTCTACGACACCGGTGTAACTACGTCAGATCCGAAATACAATAGCGGTTGGAATATTACTAAGTCTTCTCATTCTACTAAATCGTGGAGTAGCTCCGATTCTCGTGCATGGCTCTTGACAGCCCGATTGAACGGAAATAATGGAACACCAATTTGGGCAGATATGAACACTGACCAAAGTCCCGACTCTCTCAATGGATATGGTTCTCGATGTACTCCTCAAGCCGGCTCTCCAGTATCTTATGTTTTGAATAATGTAGCCTATACGTATGTGACTGATTGGTGTTCTAGTAATTCTGGTCATCTTTCTGCATACTATCGCAGTTCAACAGTTGACAATGAAGAAATACATTCTGTAGCATCAACATCAAGTTCATCCCACAGTTATTTTACGGTGGTTGATTTCGGCCCTGGTTCAGATGATAATCCATTTATTCTGCAACGAAACGATTACGTGTTCTGGTGGGGACGTTACGATTCCAGTTCTGAATTTAGTTACCAGACATTATCTTCGTCTAGTTATCCATCACTTTACCATATTATAGGAGAAGTTGGCCATCAAATACAAGATAACATACCTCAAGTTGGGATTAGCAATAATTGGAATCCAGCAAATCAGCAGGCCATTTTAAAGGAATTCGGAACTTGGAGTTTAATTGGAATCAACGGTTCTAGTTGGCTTCCAAATGGTTTAGTTTTCAACAATAACAACGGGCGGATTACTGGTGCTCCAACAACAGTTACGGCAAATGGAACATATTGGTTGAATTACACCGTTCAAGGTAGAACCATATCTTCCCAGATCACATTCGGTGTATCTCCTACAGCCCCAACTCTCTCTTATTCAGGAACCCGAATATTGGAGAAAGGCGATACAATGGTTCCTTGGACACCTAGTGTAACTGGCCAAAGTTATTTACAATCAATTACTGTAACTCCGACACTTCCACTTGGTTTGACCATTGATCAGAGCAATGGTACAATTTCAGGCACTCCAGTAAATAACATGACGAGCACTCAATTCTCTATTGTTGCTTGTAATTCATGGGGTGTTTGTGGAGCTGCGGAAACGATAACATTGGTCATCAATGAACCTCTTGCATATCCAGTTTGGGGTGGCAACAACACCCTTGCTTTTGCTCGTGATGTAACTGTTAGAGAATGTCCAGTAACTTCTGGTGGTGGAATGGTTGCGACATGGTCGATTTCAAGCACTCCATCCTTACCGTTTGGATTAGCTTTCAATACGACCACTGGCTGTTTTGAAGGAACTCCTTTGTTGTACTCTAATGCTCAGAACTATACGGTCACTGCACAGAATAGTGGCGGTTCAACAGCTGTTGTGGTATCAATAAATATCACAGGTGCAGGCATTAGTTTGACTTATCCTACCGGTTCATTAACTCTCGAGAATGGTACTGCAATGCAACCAATTGCTGGTCAAACAACTGGGGATAATGCGCAATCTTGGGCTATTTCTCCTTCCTTGCCTGCCGGCCTTTATTTCAGTTCAACAAATGGAACAATTTGGGGTACACCAACTGCGTCTAATAATTCAGCGAGTTACACTATTACAGTTACATCGAATAGTGGTGTTACCGCATCATTCTCAATTACTATTGAGATATTGGAACCTGTTGAAGAGATTGAACTCACAATGCCAACAGGTACTGTAATTTTAGTCAATGGAACACCTATGCAACCACTTTCAGGTCAGACAGTTGGAGATGCTGCAGTATCATGGTCGATCAGCCCTTCACTTCCTAATGGATTGCAAATTTCTGCAACGAATGGAACAATTTGGGGGACCCCAACAGAGACATCATCATTGGTTGTATACACAGTCACCGCAGTAACTGCGAGTGGTGTATCAGACAGTGACACTCTATCCATCATGATTCAAGAGGANTCAGATGGAGACAGCATTCCAGATGTTNTTGATTCTGATGATGATAACGATGGAGTCCTTGATGGGGATGAAGAATCAGGTTGTGAACAGAATCCTGATTGNGATGGCGATGGAACAAATGATGGAGATGATGCATTCCCACTAGATCCTTCTGAAGATTCAGATTTNGACAATGATGGTATTGGNGANAATGCTGATGATGATGACGACAATGANGGTTGGACAGAGACAAATGAAACNGNATGTGGAAANCATAGNGACCAAGATCCATTGGATTATCCAACAGATACTGATGGNGATGGAGAATGTGATTNNACTGACACTGTAGATGANAGAGAAATTGCAATNTCTTACCCAGTCAACGTTCTTGATTTAACAATCAATCAGGCAATGATGACCATGTCTCCAACAGTTACTGGTGGAAANGTTACAAGNTGGTCNATATCNCCAGNACTTCCGAATGGTTTGACATTCAATGAAACTGGNGTNCTATNNGGCACNCCTTCATCGAATAGTTCNACTCTTTCGTATGTGGTTACNGCAAGCAATGGCCAATATTCCACNTCAACANNACTTACCATTACAGTATACGAAGTGACAGGCGATGCTGATGNCGANGGAATTGTTGATGCATTAGATCCNGATGATGATAACGATGGTTGGACAGATTTNGATGAAGCNAGTTGTAATAATACCAATTCGTTGGACGCAAATGATTATCCNTCAGATCTTGACGGAGATGGACTGTGTGATTTCAATGACAATTTCCGAGATTTACCTCTNGCAATGTCTTANCCCTCTCAAACATTAGAGTTAGCAAACGGGTCTGAAATGACAGCATATCTNCCTACTGTAGTNGGTGGAGACGTTGCAACATGGNAGATTAGTGNCNAATTACCNGCAGGCCTNTCATTTGGTTGGAGCCCTGCTCGNGATGCAAGTATGGACGGGTCCATTCGTGGAACACCAANTNAAGAAGTCCNNCCNACAACNTACACAATATGGGCNAACAATTCNGTNANTAGNGCNTCTTTCGANGTGNCNATNAGNGTNTTGAAGGANACAGATACNGATGGNTCTCCAGANATNTACGATCAAGACGATGATGGAGACTCNTGGTCNGATGNNCTTGANGGACTATGTGGAACANATCCATTGAATGTTGGAGANAGCCCGTCAGANGAAGATGGNGATGGAATTTGTGATGCNNTNTCNACAGGNCCAGATATGACAGATACNGATGGNGACGGNGTTCCAGATGAGAGTGACGTNTTCCCGAACGATCCTGCAGCTGCATTCGACAATGACAATGATGGNATGCCTGATGACTTATTCGGATTCTCNACAAGTAANCCTAGNTTGATTGAAGATCTTGATGATGATAATGATGGTTGGTTNGATACTAGAGAAGCAGAATGTGGAAGNGACCGATTTGATAACCTATCTTTACCAATCGATAGCGATNAAGACGGAACTTGCGATGGAATNGATCAAGATCGTGATGGNGACGGATTCAACAACATCGTAGACGACTTCCCTAACGACAAGGNTGCGTTTNCAGATCTTGATAATGATGGACTACCCGATGATATCGATGGNTCGTCTTCTACAGGTCTTGTAGCAGATACTGATGATGATGGNGATAATTACACNGATCAAGAAGAGATTGAATGNGGNTCTGATCCAAGAGATCTAAACAGTTTCCCTCTAGATTCAGANGGAGATGGTTTGTGTGATGCAAAGGAAACTGCAAGNTCNACTATTGATGATTCAAATGAAGAAGATGGTGATGTAGCCTTCTTCATATCTAGNAGATACTGGTGGTGCTGTATTCTTCTACTGTTGCTGTTGTTATTCTTATTGATTCCATTATTGGGTACAAATCGAAAGGTTGTACAATTGATGAAGAAGGGCCCTGAGCCCCCTCATACAGATTCATCTCCAAAGTTCCTNGAAGGCAAGGGAACACGCAAGAATCCATTTGTGTTGGCNTCATTTACTGTACCTCCTGGATCAACTCAAGTTTGTTCTGAAAAGATCACAGTTACTGATATTTCACCAAGTTATCTTGTTGGAATGGTCGATAGAATGGAGTTNGAAAATGGNACTCGATTCANNATGCTTGATGTCAAAGATATTGATGATTTGGATGAAAATAAGCCAGTGAATGAAATAGAAGTTGACGNAGATGGTACAATTGTTGTAAGATTCTTGTTTACNGATGAGGAAGAGCCAACCATGGCTGGTGGAAGTTATGATGCAATCTTGCGTCTTGGNTCTGCTTCAGTTTACTTTGCTTGGAATGTAGTTGTTGAAGGTGATCCAGATTATATNGCTCAGCAGAAGGCTGAGGAAGAAGCTAGAATTGCAGCAGCAGCGAAGGCGAANGCNGAGGAAGAAGATGCAGAAGCNGAGGCTGNNAAAGTNAAGGCNGAGGCNGAGGCNGCAAANGTCAANGCAGAGGCAGAAGCNGAGGCTGCAAANGTNAAGGCAGAGGCNGANGCAGANGCTACNAAGGCCAANGCAGANGCAGAAGCNGCTAAGATGANNGCAGAGGTTGAAGCAGANGCNGCNAAAGCNAAGGCNGANGCAGAGGCTGAACTTGCTAAGGTTAAGGCTGAGGCNGAAGAAGCNAAAGCCAAGGCAGAGNCNGANGCAGAAGCACAGAGAGTNGANGCTGAGAAGGCAAAGGCAGAAGCAGAAGCAGAAGCAGCCAAACTGAAGGCAGANGCAGAAGAGGCCAANGCAAAGGCCAAGGCAGAGGCAGAAGAGGCCAAAGCAAAGGCCAAGGCAGAGGCAGAAGAGGCCAAAGCAAAGGCCAAGGCAGAGGCAGAAGAAGCAGCAGCGAAGGCTAAGGCAGAGGCAGAAGCAGAAGCAGAAGCAAAACGACTTGCTGCAGAAAAAGCAGCGGCTGAACGAATAAAACAAATGGAAAAAGAAATGGAAGCACGTCGTAAACGCCTTGAAAGCTTAGATGAAAAGACCAGAAAGAAAGAGGAAGAACTCTTGCGCGTTGCTGAAAAGGCAAAAAGCATAGATTTCGGCACGCTTGGTGTAGCAGCAAGTACAAAACTGAAGAAGAAAGTGGAGAAGAACTCCACAGAACTTGAGGTTGGAGACACATCTCAATTTGCAGAAAGTGGTGAAGCATACATTTCTGATGTCGAAGGCGGGTCCCGAATTTCTTGGAAGAGTAAATCTGGAAGTAAATTGATGGGAGTTAAAGGAATCAAGCGAGTTTTCGCAGCAGCAGCCATTGTAACAGCTCGTGATGATCTCCAGACAATCAAGGGAATTGGGCCCTTTATTGAAGACAAACTTCACGCCCTTGGAATCTTCACCTTTGACCAGGTTGGAAACATGAATTCTGAGTTGGAAGAAACAGTAAACGTAGCAATTGAATTCTTCCCTGGTAGGGTTAAGAGAGATGAATGGGCAAAACAGGCTAGAAAATTGGCCAAAAAACGCTAATTTTGAAATTTGTTTCATCAAAAGCACCTAAAGTGCAATCCGGCCCCTACGGGGCCGATGGTTGGCAATGTACCTCTGCAAAGGCGTCGAGCGCTTGCATTGTCAATTCTCATGATTGCCTTGGCCCAAACCAGTTATATTGGCGCTTTGCAAGGTTGGACTTTCGTCGAACGTCTCCATGATGATGATGCGAATTATTCGAATAATTGTGCAAGTGCAAGTCTGGGTGTAGGCGATCCATTCCATGTTGATATTCTAAATGGAAGTGATTTATGGGCAGGTACAAGTAATTGTCCAAAATCATCAATTTTATCTGCGGTAGAAAATGCAAGTTCAGATGATGAAATTATTGTTCATGCTGGGCGATATCACGAAAATATCACCATTGACAACAAGGACGGGTTAATTGTTCGTGCTGCTACAGGGGAACGTGTAGTGTTGGATGGAACTCAGAGTATTTCACAAGATTTTGATGCAACTTGGACAACTCCCGATTCCGATGGAATTCAGGAAGTCACTTTACCTGTTGACGGCTGGCAATTATTCCTTGATTGGGAGGAACAAGTTCCTGCGCGTTGGCCCAATGCTGGATTTGCAAACGATTCGGTATTCAACCGTTCATATTGGGCTGGAGGAACTCTCACAGGTACAAACAATGCTTACACAAATGGTTGGTTACAAGATGCAGGCCCAGAAACTGGCGTACATGATGGCCTAAATGAAACAATCAACGCTACAGGACTTGATCCAGTTGGTGCGATTGCTATTCTAAATGTCGGTTCTTTCAAATCATACAGTCGAGAAATTACGAGTTGGAATGCATCTACAGGAATTTTTGGATATGACACTACTCCTTCTTGGAAAGAAAAACATCATGCATATTTCCTTGAAGGCAAACGTGAATTGATTGATGTAGATGGTGAATGGTGGTTCAACAACACCAACAATCGCTTGCATTATCGTCCAACTACTGGTGAGAATGCTAACAACCTCGATCTCAGAGTGAAAGTTCAACCATTTGCAATTACCATTGAAAATTCAGATGATGTAACAATTCAGGGGATTGATTTCTTTGGAACAACGATTGATGTGAATGAATGCGATGGATGTTCTTTCACCAATTCAACACTTGAATATCCTAGCACTTCTCGTAGGGGACAAGGCATTGCTGATGAATCAGAGGATGACCGATTTGTAACTCATTTTTATCGAAGTAAGAACACCTTCGTCGATAGAATCTCGATTACAAATACAGATGGAGCAGCTATTGAATTCCATGGAGCTGGCGGCCAATCATACAACAATGTCGTGAATAATTCTTATTTCTATGCCATTGATTGGTCTGCATCTGACCAGAAGGGTTTGATGACCACAATTTACGAAGGAGGACGTGATATGACTTTCTCTAACAACACCGTTCATTTGACGGGCGCGTCATCAGTATTATCGATAGGAGATTCTCCAACAGTGCTCTATAATGAGGTTTGGGATGTAGGACATCTGCAGACGGATGGAGCAGTTGTTCAACTTATGCAAGGAGAGGTCCAAGGCTCTGAAATTGCATACAACTGGATCCATGATATTAGTAAATACGGAATTAGATTTGATGCTCCGATGAATCAAATATCTACTGGTAACAACGGTTCAATCCATCACAACGTAATTTGGAATGCTAGTGGAGGAATTATGGCGAAGGGCGATTATCACAATATTTCGAATAATACAGTATTCGGGGAAAGGGTAGATGGGAAAAATAACATCATCATTCTTCATGAACAAAATACTGGAAATGAAAACTCTACAACTTGGAATAATGCAGTAGACGCAATTGCTGCTCATCGTTCAAACACCATTTGGGATTATCCTTTGGAAGATAGTACACATGGAATGAACTGGAATGGATACATGCATCAGTATGCGAATTCATTATCCCTTTTTGATGCACATGCATGTGCAATTCTAGAAAATAATTCATTGACATGTTGGGGGAATAATGGACAAGGAAGGTTAGGATTAGGGAATACTACTCATCAATCAACTCCTCAATATGTTGACGTTGGAACTGGCAGGACAGTCAAGTCGCTTTCTACAGGTGGGGGAAATGCTGCTCACACATGTGCTATTTTGGATAATGGTTCAGTTAGTTGTTGGGGTACAAATGGAAACGGTCAACTGGGGTTAGGAAATACAACTCATCAATCAACTCCTCAATATGTTGACATTGGAAATGGACGAACTGCCATCCAAATAACATCGGGAAGCTTGCATACTTGTGCATTACTCGATAATCAATCAGTAAGTTGTTGGGGGAGCAATGCATACCGACAATTAGGCATTAATTCTTCAATTTCATATAGCTCAGAACCAATGCACGTCGATCTTGGAAATAATATAAGAGCAGTTGAAATCCAATCCGGTCATATACATACCTGTGCCTTATTAGACAACGGTTCATTGATGTGTTGGGGATACAATCACTATGGGCAAATGGGCCTTGGCAATAATACCAATAACATTGATCCAGCAATCCTCATACCTCTTGATCCAGATCGTGAAGTTACTTCTTTTGCAGTTGGAAAACACCATACCTGCATCACCTATGATAATGGTTCAGTTATATGTAGTGGAAGAAATAATAATGGCCAACTTGGGAGAGGAAATACTGCAGATACTAACACTTTCATTTACGTTTCCAATCTCCAAAACATGTCAATACAATCTTCGTTAGCAGGATATCAATCCTGTGTTTTGTTGATTAATGGATCCGCACAATGTTGGGGTGCAAATTGGTGGGGCCAACTCGGCGATGGAAGCGCAACGCACAGGTCCTCACCTGCAAGTGTCATTCTTCCCCCTGGAAGAAAAGCAGCATATGTGACAACGGGACATTCTCATACCTGTGCTCGTCTAGACAATGGATCTACAGCGTGTTGGGGGCATAATGGAAACGGTCGACTAGCGTTGGGTAATGAAACGGGCCAAAATCAACCTGTGATTACGCTTCTTAGTGATCTTTCAACAACCTCCGTTGAAGATATGTTGGTTGATCCAGATAACGATGATTTCCGTCCAAAATGGGGTTCTCATTTACATCGATTAGATGCAGGTGCATACGATGCTGCTGATAACAGCCCATGGGACGCAGGAATTGAGTGGAATTATACTCCCTCTTCCAAACCAAACATAGGTTGTACTGATTCTGTAGCTTTCAATTATCAGTCCAATGCAGTGTTTGATGATGGTAATTGTCAATTCATCAAAAAAGATGTATCAGGTGGTACAGGCCATCTACATCAACCAATTGTTCCAATTACATTTACTGAATCATTGAGCAATATCAATACCGGAACATGGACATCTGGTGTTACTAATTCATCCAGTATGGCTCAATCAGATTTACCAAACCATGGAACAGATATTGCAATTTGGCCCAATGGAGATATTGCAATAGTTTACAATCGATTTTTGACTACTTATTCAAATAAAGTCCTCGGATTATCCATTCGTTCATCTAGTTCATGGACCCATACAATTCTTGAAAATAATTCTGATACNGGTTATTATCCCTCAGTAGCAATTGATGATTTGGGGGCTTTACATATTTCGTATTTAGATAATACAAATGAGACTCTAAAGTATGCAACAAACATGAGTGGGAGTTGGGTTTTCTCCACTTTAGATAATGCGAAATATACGTCATCAAGCGGGTCACAAACAGATTTACAAATTGATTCAAAAGGAGACATTCACATTATTTATCCGGTTCAAGTATCATCTATACGTGCACTAAATCATACAACA
>PADI01000065.1 GCA_002702985.1 Methanobacteriota archaeon | reverse complement strand
CTGAATTATTTTCATTTATTTCATTTTCAAGAGGTGTTGTAATGATATGGCTAAGGAGTAAAGCGACAATTACAACTGCAACGGTCGCTCCTAATGCACGATTTAATTGATTTTTTTCTGCACGTTCCCTATCAAATTTCAATTCATTTTTTGCATCTTCTACAGCATGACGAAAGACAACTTCTGCCTCCAAAACCTCGTCGTCCATGCCTTTCCCCACCTTGTCGTGTATATCCTACCCACATCAGACTAACGCTTGGTTATGAAAACCATGGATGAGGGTTGGGACTATCACGAGGAACAGGTAAATCGTTATCTAAATAGTAGTAAATTCCACCTAAAACGGCATTCAAGTAAGCATTCAATCTCGGCTTAATCCAAAAATAGAAGGGAATGAATGTAATGAAAAGTGGCCATTTATTCAGTATAGAAGGATAAATTGTGATTGAAAGTGAACTTCTATTTTCGATACTCTCTATCTCCCATCTGACAAAGTGTTGAGCACCATTTTCAGGACCTATCCAGAGTTCGTAACCTTTCTGAAAATTCCAAGGCTTGAAATTTCTAACAAAAGTTCTTCCATTAGAGTAAACTAAAACATCAGTACATGCTTGATCATTCCATTTAATCACTTCATTTGACGAACAATATGGATGAACATCTTCGAGATGACCAGGTCGTGTAATCAAGTCCCATAAGGTGTTAACATCTACATCCATTATTTTTTTTTGAGATACAAATCGTTTTGGAATTTGATTTGGCATATTATCACTCTACTTTGATGTCGAATTATGAATGATTGAACGATATAATTCTCCACTCGGCCTCAGAGTGCGTTTTTGAGTGTTAAAATCTACCTCATGTAAACCAAATCTCATCGAATACCCTTCCGCCCATTCGAAATTATCCATCAATGACCAATGGTGATAGGACGTAATATCGTATCCGTCTTTGATTGCTTCAGAAATTATCCATAAGTGACGTTTCAAGTGCTCTGGACGAAGAGAGTCTTGTGCATCTGCCACTCCATTCTCAGTAATTTCGATAGGTACATTCAACGGAGCAACAAATTCGATAGCCCTGCGAAATCCTTCTGCATACATTGGATAGCCAAACTCTGTTGCAACTTCATGAGGTCTTTTTGCAAATTCTAACTCTTCTGTAGACGTAGGCATAAACAGACCGGTCAAAAAATGAGTGTAATAGTTTAGTCCGACGAAATCGAGTGAATCTTTTGCTTGTGGAATTTTTGAGAAAAGCATTTTTCCTGTCATAATTCCCTTGCGCCACGCTCCATTCCACAACCAATCTAGCAGCCTAGATACTGGCCAATCTATTGGACTCCAACGATTTAATGGGTCGAATAGAGTTACATTTTTCGCAATCCCAATACGAACATCAGGCCGTTTAGATTTTAATGATCTGTAGACTATTGCATGACCTCTCATGAGGTTTCGCATTACTTTCAACGTTAGTCGAATTGATCTTTTTCCTGGAGGAAATTGTCCCAACGTATATCCCATAGTTGAGAACACAGTCGGCTCATTTATGGTACACCAAACATCAACTCGATCAGATAATGCATCGAAGACACGTTCACAATAATTGAGAAAATGATCGAGATTGTTCTCATCTGCAAAACCTCCCTTTTCTTCCCACCACACTGGATGAGAGAAATGATGTAGTGTTACAGTTGGTCTGATACCTCTAGAAATTAAGTCATCAATCATTTGAGAATAAATATCCATAGCCTCATTGTTCCACGATCCTTCTTCAGGCTCTAGTCGACTCCACTCAATTGAGAACCTATACGAAGTAAGGCCTAAGTCGGTCAGCATTTGGAAATCATCCTTCCAAAGATTCCAGTGATTACAAGCTTCCCCGCTCTTTTCCAAATTTTTATTTTCTTCATGATCTGTCCAATTATTAGTTAGATTTCCTTCTATCTGATGAGCTGCAGTTGCTGCTCCCCAGAGGAAATTTTCTGGAAATGAAACCTCTTCTAGATTGACATTTGCCCAGTCATAATGTGGTTCAGGATACTTACGGCGACGATAGAGTATGAGGGTCAACTTGAATGCAATTAGTCCACTAATTACTGAAATCAGAAGGTACCCCCACATATTTCTCACGAGTAGATCTTCAGTATTGGAGGTTCGTTTTTTACCCTCTAAATTAATGGAGGAATATTGACGGCAAAAAACGCCGACTTATATGCTATCATGTTCACTTGGTGCTATGTCTCAGGTGGGAAGACCTACTGCATTGATTGTCGGAGCAGGTCCAGGTGGACTTGCGAGTGCCTTATTGTTACAACACTCTGGAGTCGATGTAACAGTAGTAGAGAAAGCAGATGCTGTTGGTGGAAGAACTCGAATAATTGAAAAAGATGGATATAAATTTGATAGAGGTCCAACCTTTTTTCATTATCCAGAAGTTATTGAAGAAATTTTTCAAGCTATTGGAAAAGATGCCCATGAAGAACTAGGGTTAATGCCACTTGACCCTTCTTATCGTTTGGTATACGGAGCCGGCGGATCAATAGATGCTACAAGTGATTTAGATTTGATGACAGAAAGAATTCGTGAGTTAGCAGGAGACTCAAATGCGGAAGGATTCAAGAAATACGTTATTGAGAATAGAAGGAAACTAGATGTTTCGAAGGCATGCTTGCAAACTCCTTGGACAGGGATATCTAATTTATTCACCAAGAGGGCGATGCGTGTATCTAGAATTCTGAAGCCTTGGTCAAGTGTAGCAGGAGATCTTTCCAGATTATTTGATGATGAAAGAGTCCGTCTTGCAATGTCTTTCCAAACCAAATATCTAGGAATGTCTCCTTTTCATGCTCCTTCATTATTCACAATTCTAGCGTTTTTAGAGTATGAGCATGGTATCTTCCATGCTAAAGGAGGTCTCGGTTCTATTACTTCAAGAATGGCAGAGATAGCCGAAGAAATGGGTGTAAATATTCGATTAGACTCTACAGTTGATGAATTAGTTTTCCAAGGAAAGAAAGTAACAGGCGTACGCATTGGCGACGAAGTACTAACAGCTGACAAAGTAGTGTTAAATGCTGATTTCGCTCATGCTATGTCTACGATGATTCCTGATAAGAAACGAAAGAAATGGACTGATAAAAAATTGTCAAAGAAAGCATATTCATGTTCAACATTCATGCTATATCTTGGCATTGACAAGTTGTATGATTTACCTCATCATCAGATTTACGCCTCCAAAGATTATGAGAATAATTTGAAAGAAATCACTCATCATCAGGTATCTTGGTCCGATCCTTCAGTATATGTTCAAAATGCTTGTATTACTGACCCAACACTTGCTCCTGATGGGCATTCTACAGTTTACGTATTAGTGCCAGTTCCAAATACTGATGATTCAATTGTCTGGGATGATATTAAGTCAGAATATCGTGAATTAATTCTAGACCAACTTGGAAAATTAGGATACGATGATATTAGAAATCACATTGTCTCTGAAACAATTATGACTCCAGATGATTGGGGGGCTTCAGATATTTATCGTGGAGCAGTTTTCAATTTAGCCCATAGCCTTGATCAGATGCTATGGCGCCGACCTCAAAACCGATTCGAAGAGTTTGAAAATGTATATCTTGTTGGTGGAGGCACTCATCCTGGTAGTGGTTTACCAACTATTTTTGAAAGTGCTAGAATTAGTAGTAAATTGGTCTTGGCAGACCTTGGAATCAACGCAGATTGGAATGGAGTGAGTACTTGGTTCCCAGATCAAACACATCCTCTTGAAAAGAAGCGTCCTACTATTCGCCGTACTCCTGATGGAGTTTCTGCCTCTCAGTGATACTATGAAGCATCATTTGTGGATTTCTATCATATTTTTAATCCCAACATCTGGTTGCTTAGGCTGGGGTGAAGATGTGGAAATTTCCTCAGAAATACAGGAAGAACCNCTTCGAATTGTGTTTGAAAGTCCCACACTTGATCGTTNAGAAGATCTTGGTGCAACTGTCAATCTTGATGAAAAATTACGTAACTCCCCCGTCTTACTAATGTGGGTCAGTCCTCATTGTGGNGGATGTCATAATTGGACACAGAATATTATTGATGAGGGCCACTATGATCGCTGGAATGATAGTAACGAATTACAATTATTGNCAATTCATAGATACATTGAGTTTGAGGATTCTGAGTCAATGATGGAAGTTTATGGAAATCAAAGTAGTTCAGAATATACCCCTTGGCCCATTCTTGTTCCNGATGTAAATTCNAGAGCGATTGATCTAGATTCGGGTATGATACTGAGCGAATCTATCTCTGAGGCATTCGATAACCCTNGAACACCCTCTCTATTTTTCATAAATCAACAAGCNGAGATTGTTTGGAAAGCAGAATCATATTATTATGATGAATTAGAAATTCAAGAAATTGACAATATCTTGGAGCAGCAATTGGAGAGTTAACTATGGAAACAATATACATGATCTTATTTTTATTGCCAACTATTTGGGTAGGACCTTTTTGGTTCTTTATGTTACTGGAACCAGGCTCAGATAGGGCGAATAAATGGGTTGAAGGAAATATGTTATTCATCGGACCTTTAGTAACTTATTTTGTTACAATTTTTGTAAATCCTACCGGGATGATTGAGTTATTTACTGGTAATCCTGCTGAGATTATGGATACGATGGTCGAACTATTGGGTACAGAATCAGGTACTGTATTGGCATGGGCTCATTTTGTTGCTGGAGATATTATTGCTACAAGATGGATGTGGAGGAAATCAATAGAAAATGGGTTAGGAATAAACCAAATTCGTCTGATAACTTTCTTTGGAGTAATGCTGATGCCACTAGGTTTGTTGCTTCATATTCTGTTGAATAGAAAATAAGAATTGTCTTAAGTACCCCTTCATTCGAGTTACTCGTACCACAAATGAAGTATACCAACGCTTCAATGTAGANGAATAGAAGTTTGAATTAATAATTTTAGAGTAGAGGTAAATCTCCAACTAGAATATCTACAGATCTTCTAGGCCCTAGGATACCGACTACAGTTAATGTTCCTGGAGGGATTTCAGTATGCCCTGCATCTTTTACTAAATAGGTAACTAGTCCAGCATCTGTTGCTTCTCCATAGAGGTGTTTTAATGAATCCTCATCAGGAACTTTAAGCGCTATTTTTCTTGCTCCCTCACTTCTCCATCTTGTCAATAAATCTCCTTCATTTCGTTTGGCTTTTAGTGCAACTTCAACTGCAGCATGTCCAGTTTGTGCAACCATTTTTCCTGAACTTAATTTTAAATCAGAACGAACAATTAGGACCATTGTTGATGATGAATCATTCAACTCGGGACTCATTAGTACTACTCCTGATAGATAGATTGGTTGGAGACAATGAGCGTAAAAGCATATTGTGCATCGAAGGTCCGAGACTAATTGCAATGACGATATTTCCAGCAGCGTGCAGAAGATCAAATGGTAATCCTGTAATTAGATATGCAATCAATACGCCTAGACTAGGATCTGCAATCAATACAGATAGAGAGACAATGTAATTGAAAACGAACGCTGCAATAAATCCTGCAATCATCAAACGTCCAATCATTAATTTCTCATCTTTGATGAATTGATTTGCAGCCATATATCCTCCAACTGCTACTATTGACCAAGCTCCTGCTTGGAATAATGTCCACATTCCTGACCCAAGAAAGATATTCGACAGAATCGTAACAAGAATTGCAATTGCTATTCCCTTTCTAACCCCATAGGTTGCTCCTACAAGTAACAATCCAATAGTTACAGGTTGCACGTTCGGAATTGGTCCAAGGATTATACGTCCTATTGCCAATGCTGCAATAATTCCAAAAGACCAAGCAACTGCTTTTTGAGTTCTATTTTCCGGTCCCCCTCCAAATAGGGCAAATAGAGCAGAACACACCAATATTATCTCGATAAATAGAACACCCTCAGGAGACAAACCGAGTGCATGTAGACCGAGCATATATTCACCTGAACCGGGAACGGCATTAAGCGATTCCGATTGAATTAAATTTCTTTAATCATTATTATCAAGACGAAGTTATGACCCATCAGTCAATATCCATCCAAGAGTTGTGTTGGATGAAATCATTAGACTTGAAGCTCCGACNGATGCCATTTCTCCATTTTCAGTGAATCCCCACCAAGTGGAGTAGTCAGCAGCACCTGCAACACCATCAACAGTATGAATGAAAGCTCCCATTCCAACATAATAGGTTACATCAATAGAGAAATTTTCTCTTAGTTGTAATGCTTCCATCACTCGATATGCTGAAGTGTTGTTAGATACCATTATTGGATCAAAAGTAATTGATCCGTTTGTTAATCTGTCTTCAAGATTTGCAGTCTCATTTCCTCGATCTGCAAAATCTATTGTTACTACAACACTCCACTCCCCAATCTCATCTTCTTCTAGGGGTAATGGCTCAGCCTGTTGAACACAACCAGCTAATGCGGATGTGAAAATTAAAATTATTCCAATTGCCAAGGTGTATTTCTTANTCATCATGGAAACTTAGGGNGAAATAGTAGGCTTATGAATTTGTTAGTTGTTAGAAAGTCGATCCTTGAGGATTGCAGATACTTTTTTGCCATCTGCTCCATTTCCAAGTTTTCCTAGAATTACGCCCATTAATGGACCCATGGCACCCATACCGCGTTCTGCAATAAAATCTGCACGTTCTGCTAGGATTTCATCAACAATAGTTTCGATACTGGCCTCATCTGCTGGTTTGAATCCATCTTCTTCTGATGTAGTTGTAAACCAAGTTAACATTACATCTCTATCGGTAGGCCAAACACCTTGATTCAATGCCTTTGAAGAAAGAGGGATTACTCCTTCTCTAGTCATATTCCCTTGTTCTCTACATGTTAGAGCCAGACATAATAATGCATATGGAACATCATTTTCTGGAATACCAACCTTAGATGCAATTTCATTTACTGTTCTATCGAGAATTAGACTTGTCCATGCTTTTGCCGAAACTCCTTGAGGTAATGGAGTTCCATCCCCGAATGGATCATGAATGATATCATCTAATTCTGCTCCAAGAAGAGCCTCTATTTGATTTTCAGAAAGCCCAAGAGGTTGTAGTCTAGCAAGTCTTTCTTCCGCACTTGGAGGCATATTAGATTGAACTCGTTCCCAATCGTCGTCATCAAAAAATCTCACTGGAACATCTGTTTCAGGATACATCCGAGCACTTCCAGGTAAGGGGCGCATTGCAGTGGTAGTACCATCTTCAGGTGAACCCTTACGAATGACAACATTTCTGACTTCTTGTGGAATTCGATGATATGCAAGCTTCGCTCTTTCATGAACTGCTTCTAACGCAAGTTCTGCTTGCCATTTTGGAGCAAGACAAAGTACGAAACAATCTCCGAGGATTGCTTTACAAGCATCAGTTTCAGATTGTGAAATTCCGTATGCTGGGAGCTCACCTGAATGGAATATTCCTTTGACTCCTGCGAGTTTTGCAGCACTTGCCAGTTCGCGACCTAAACGAGGCAATTGGGCACCGGCATTGTCCAGTTTTTTAGATCCAAGTTTCCCAGTAAATCCTGGAAGAGATAAACCCAAAGCTAGAGCATTATTGTTTTCATTATTGAGAATATTCTTGACCATCTTTGATTCATTTTCAGCAAATACATCTGTTACATTGTGTAATTCAAATGGAATTATTTGACTTACTTTTTGTGCTACCTTTTGTTCCACTTCGAGACTATCTTGATTTCGATGAGGAGGTAATGTAGGAAGATTCTGATTTACTCTTAATTCATTTGCTAGTCGATAGAAATGAAGTTGGCGAGCCATTTCTAATCTAATAATTTGAGGCACCCATTCCAAATCTTGTGTGCCTTTGATTTCTACTCTGTCTCCACATCCAATTGAGACATTTAGATCTTGACGAATTGTCCCTAATCCTCTTCTTACTGAACGAGTAGATCTTAGAAGGGAGCCAATCGTTCGTGCAGTTTCCATTGCATGATCAGGATCAATAATATCAGGAGATGTAGCAATTTCGACCAGTGGGATTCCTAAACGATCCAAAATATAGACAACTTGTTCACCATTTCCGGTAGAACGAGTATCCAATTTTCTTGCTGAATCTTCTTCTAGGAGTAGAACGTCTACTCCTACATCTCCTTTCTCAGTTTTGATTTTTCCTGAGGTTCCAATCAAAGTGGTTCTTTGAAATCCTGATGTATTTGAACCATCTACTACTTGTTTACGCATTGTTTGCAATACCTCTACTGGGTGTATTTCTAGAAGTTTAGCAATTGTCATTGCGATATCTAATGCTTCATCATCCAATCCAGAAGGCGGAGCATCGTCCAATTCTATTAGTCCTGAATTTGGGCATTGAATGTAAACGAAAGATCTCTTTCTTCTTTGTTCAAACCGGGCAGCGACATCTATCGCTCCAGATTCACCAGATGTTGCATTTAGTTTTCTTTCAACTCTATTCCAATTTGGAGGAACAGCTTCAATTCCTAATTCATAGAGCATACTGGGTTGCCTAGAGTGGAGTTTTCCAGAGTTCAATTGTTGATGGATTTCTAAGCCACACATGAATCCTAGAGCCTTAGGATCAAGAGAATTCGAATCCTCTACCAATCCTTCTGGCTCCCCTACCATACCTTTCCGAAGAGTAAGGAGGATATGAGCGACGCGCTTAGAATGGTCTCCAATAACCCGGTCGTGCCATCAATAGTTGAGTATCATTGCTTAGTCTCTGAATAGCATCATCAATAGCATACGTATCTTCAATTCCCATGGCCATTGCTCTGCTATAGATGTCATTTTGCATTGCATCCTTGCCAGTTTCAGAAACAATATCTTTTACAATTTTCATTACAATTCTATTCATTTGTGCAGGTCCGTGTGCAGCCCCAGTAGACATTTCTGCTACAGACCCCACATTTTCTTCTTCTCTCCAATGTCTAAAGATGGCAATAGCCATGTCTGCATCTTCTCCTATCACTTCATCACGTAAATTCATCCGAGCATGTGCTTCTGCCAATCGAATAAGAGACTCTAATGCACGAGCACTTATTGGAATAGGTTGCTCATCTCTACGTTCTGATAACTCTTCAGAATCTTTGCCATAACTGTGCCTTGCTTGTTTGTAATAATCTAAAATCATTGATTTTGCTTCGTCCGTAAGAATCGGTGAATGGTTTGTTTTTGCATATGCAATATATTTTCTAAGAAAAGGAACAGAAAGGTACTCTTTTCCATTTGTGTTAGTTTTGTATACAACTTCTTCGTCTTTAGTCACTGGATTTTCAAATGTATTCTCTTCCACTTTACTTTCAGGAACGCCCTTTATTCTACTAGCCATGATATGTCTTGCGATACTTGCATCGTTTTCTTCATCGACTCGATCCTTCATCAACCAAATAATATCAAATCTAGTAGCAAGAGGAATTGGTAGTCCAGTTTGATTGAATGCGTACATCAGATTTTGATTTGGACCAACGTCAAAGGTTCCTTTGGTAGGATTTGCTGCTGACAAAACTGCACATCGAGCACGTAATTGCGTTGTAATCCCTCCCTTGCTTACTGAAATTTGTTGTTGCTCCATTGCTTCGTGGAGAGATCCTTTGTCTTCATTGCTTATTTTATCAATCTCGTCTATACATGCAATACCTAAATCTGCTAAAGGCAAAACTCCAGCCTCTAGAGTAAATCTTCCATCCCCAAAAGAATCCCGAATTGCTGCAGCAGTTAATCCTGCAGCAGAGATATTTCCTCCAGATGCAAATCGAGCTCTAGGAGCTAATTTTGACATATAGGTTAGAAGTTGAGATTTTGCTACTCCGGGATCCCCCATCAATAAGATGTGAATATCTCCTCTATTTCGAGTTCCATCTGCATTAATCCGAGAAACTCCTCCAAATAGTTGCATCAATAAACTTCGTTTTACTACCTTTAATTTGTCAGTAACATCGATGATTGAAGGTGCAATAGATTCTTGCATAATTGACATCAAATCTGGTCTAGATGCAACTTTTTTTATTTCCTTTTTCTCTTCTTCTGAAGGTTGAATGTCTGTAAATGGGGTCGATTCTCTTACTGCTGAATGAAGACTGTAGACAATTTCAAACATCGCCGATTTTCGATTTCTATGATATCCTGCTTGAGTATATGGGATTAAATTTGCAGTCACTCTTTCACCCGGTAGAAATCGGTTACATTGAATTCCTTCAATCAACACTTTTCCCCTACTTGGTTGACCACTTCCCTTTACACGTTCAGGTAACTCTTGAATTTCGAGATATTGATTATTTATCCATGTACATCTATCGCTATCTAATGTAAATCGAGTTGAACCGGGACCAGATCCAGGCAACTCGCATCCACTACAAATTAAAGGCTCTTTTAGCTCTAATTCATTTTCTTGTGTTACTACTGTATGGCCACCACAAGAATCACAACACCAATCTGCTTCGTATATTCTAGGACGAATTTCAGAAACTTTAGTGATTACAACATTAACACATCTTAGTCGATTTAGATCATCTGAGCCTATTTCTCGAAGATCATTTTCAACATCAGGAGGTAGATGTTCAAGCAGAATATCAGGTTCAATATTCAATCCATTTTCCTTACATCTCTGAGAAAGAATTCTTTTGCCAGTTAAAATTGTTCGTTTAGGTTGATTTAGAATCTTCTTTGCAAACTCTGGATCCCATGATTGAATATCATTAAATCGAATTTTAAACTCGATTGAATTGTTTGTAAGAAGTTGAATTTCCTGTAATTTTACTTCTTCAAAAAAGGTCTCCCAACGCGAACCGAGATCTTCTATCTGAAGGGCCATTTAGTTCACCGGGACTTTGACGTGAGAATCGACCGTCTATGAATCAAACGGCTGATGTCCTTTGAACCCCTTGTTTTCGACTGGAATTTTTGTTTTTTCTCAGTCGACTTTTTCCTTATTTCCAATACTTCTACTCGAATTTGTAACAGAGAAATTTAGGAACTGCCTTTTGTTAAGTAAATCATGGAATGGGCAATCAGCGGTGAAGACTTGTTTGTGAGAATTGATCCCGGTGAAGAGATTCATACATCTTTACAGAATCTAGCTGATGAAATTGGTATCAATGCTGCGGCTATAACCAGCGGAATAGGTCGTACAAGAGAGAATACATATGGCTTCATGAATGACGAAGGAGTTTACATTACCAAATCATTGAATTTACCTGGTGAATTGATTAGTTTGTCCGGAAATATTTCTCGTACAGAAGATGGAAAGCCATTTACTCATATCCATTGTTGTTGGTCAGATGATGATAACAATGTACATGCTGGTCATATGTTTAATGCAACAGTTCATGTTGTTGCAGAAATACATATTCGGATTATGAAAGATGTGATTATGTCTCGTTACCCTCTTCCTGATGTTGCATTACTAGGTCTACGATTTTCCTAACAGTGATAGAAGATTAAAANAGAGGTAAGTCGAATGTCACCGCCAACAGTTGCAGAAATGGTCAAGACAATATGCTCAGAATATAGGGTAAATTCTGTTCCTGATTCATCACGAGCTTGGAACGGCCCTCAGATAATTTCTGATTTGAATCGTCCATGTAATCTCATAGTAACATCAACGGATGCCAGTCTTGAGGTCATAAATAGATCAATACAAATGGGGGCAGATATTTTGATTTCCCANCATGGTTTAACTTGGACTAATGGTACAATTCCTTTGCCTTACAGTGACGATATAGAAGCGGCTAGAACCAAACTCGCTATCGATAATAATCTAACAATAATTGGTTTACATTTGCCAATGGACGCTCACCCTATTTTGGGAAATAATGCAGTTCTATGCAAATTGATTGAAGCAGAATTTGAGGAACATTGGTTTACAACAAACGGACATCCAAGTCCGATATCAAATGATTTTTTTGAAGAAAAAATTCATTCATCTTGGCCAGAAATAGTTGAGTTAGAAGATGGTAGGAAATCAATGAAAATTGGTATTGTTGGTCAAGTACAATCTGTTTCTAGATATGATCTTAAATCCAGATTAGAACAATCAATTGGACTTGAACAAACTAGTCATGAATCAATCAGATGTTTTCCTGAAGATAGAAATTTAGAATCTAATCTAGTCAATAGAGTAGCAATTTGCACTGGTGCAGCAGGGGGAGCAATAGTTGAAGCCAGAGAATCGGGAGCAGATCTCCTGATTAGCGGAGAAGGCCCTGCACACTCCGCAATACTTGCTCATGAATCAGGAGTAGGCCTTCTATTGGGGGGACACCATGCTACAGAAACAGTTGGTCCGAAAGCATTAGCTGAATGGTTATCCAGTGAAGCTTTGAATAATAATTGGAAAATGACAACTACCTTCATTTCTTCACCTATTGGATTATAATTATTGTATTTTCAATCCGAAGACTGATGTGTTGAATGCTCAAGGCATCAACATGGGAGAGGGGATAGATTACGCCAGTTCCGGCGTAGATATTGACTTAGAAGGTCACGCAGTATCTTCTCTTATTGGAGCATTAGGTGGTTCTGTTAGGCTTCCCGGAACAGTTGGAGCACCTGTAGATCTTCCAGGTGGTTTTGGAGGACTTATCGAATTTGGAGATAATTATCTGGCATTGGCTACTGATGGAGTTGGTTCAAAATTATCGATTGCTACGAAATTAAGGCAATGGTCTGGAGTAGGAATAGATTGTATGGCCATGAATGTCAATGATTTGTTATGTGTAGGTGCTGAACCGATTGCCTTTGTAGATTACATCGCAGTTCCAAAACCAGATCCAGATACTCATGCATCGATAGGAGAAAGTTTAGCAGAAGCATGCAAGAGGGCTCGAGTCACACTTGCAGGTGGGGAAACTGCTAGTCTTCCAGGTATAGTTACAGAATTAGATTTGTCAGGAACAGCACTTGGATGGTTATCTAAAGGAAATGAAATTACTGGNGCTAATCTCAAGGAAGGAGATATTCTGATTGGACTTCCATCTTCAGGTGTTCATTCCAATGGGTATTCATTGGTTAGAAAGGTGATGGAGGTTTCAGGAACTTCTTGGAATGATCCATGGCCATTATCAATTGACGAAGAAAGAATAGAACGATTTAATGAAGGCCCAATTACCTTCGGTGAAGTATTTTTGAATCCAACAAGAATTTACGTTGATCCAGTAATTGATTTGATTCAAGATGGACCTTGTTCATCAGATCATATTCATGCTATTTGCCATATTACTGGAGGTGGATTGTCAAATCTTCTTCGTCTTCATGATTCCTTAGGGTGGCATATTCATTCTCCCTTACCAATACTATCTGAATTTCAATGGATTCAAGAAGCAGGAAATATCGATAGACGTGAAATGTTCCGTACTTTCAATATGGGTTGTGGAATGATTATCGCAGTAGATGCTAATGTTGCTCAAGAAGTGTTAACTTGGCTTAGTGAAAAGTTAGAAGGAAGTGCAATAATTGGTGAAGTAGTATCCAATGGACAAAAGGTAACTCATCAAGAACCGGAAGTTTACTTTGACCACTATTGATTTACTTCGATTGAAATATACTGAAATTTCATTCATATTATGCTTCCATGTAATTTGTGTAGAACTTTAACGGAAGAAAGTGACTTATCTGGCGGCGTATGTTCTGTTTGTTCACCATGGTGGCCATCTGTAAAATCCAAAGTTGAATTAACTCCTGCATGGCAAAAAGATGCTGAAGAGTGTAAATTTTCTGATGATATATTGAAGTGGATAGAAGAAAATAATGTTCAACCAGATGATGAAGGATGGGCCGAAGTTCTTTCAAAAATTATGGAAGACGTAGATCCTTCTGAATTACTTGATGAATGGAATGATTCTACAATTTCATTGATTTTGCAAGATATCAAGAATGTAATAATTCCAGAGTTACCTTTGTTTCAACGAGGTATTTATCGAATTCAAACACCTCATCGACTCTCTTCAGATCTTAGATTTGGTAAAATTATGGATACTGAAGTTCTCTATGATGACGGTGTTCTAAGGATTGACGGACATAAAATTGCATATGGACCTGGGAATTTACTAATGCGTTTTCTTCTTGAGAAACGTAATGATCCAGGAGGTAGATTTTCTAGAGTAATGCAACAATTACTTGGATTAAGTGCAAAGGATCTAAGTCAAAGGGATAGACTACCTGAAACAGGTTCAAATCGTAAGTGGGAAAGTGGATTTCGTCTAGCTGGTTCTGTAAGACCATTTTTGTTAGGTTCTGAATTTAATTTACCTGATCCACCTTTTGATTGGAGTCCAGAAGGTTTTGACCTAGTTGTATTGGATAACGAAAGAAATAGACATAGAATGCCTTTACCAAAATCAAGTAGAGCAATTGAAACATTTACTGCTGTTTGGAATGGAAGAGATGGTTCACGGTTAGCCAAACTATTACGAGGAATTTCATTTCGCTGGGCAATTAATTCAGGAGTCATACAAAGTGACAGTGTAGCTAATCCAACTGAACGTTCGTTTCAATTATTGAGAACAATAGTAGACTCAATGCCATATATCGAAGTAAATGGTTTTCAAATTTCAATTATTGGAACTTCTGGTGTTGAATGGAGAATTAGTGCAGGTATAGGTGTTCACGGTGCACCATATATCGTGCGCCCTGTTGGCAGAACTCCTCAGGGAAAATCTGTACTTTTTCGAGAAGTATGTGTATACGATGATGCGGAACACTTACCAATTGGAGATAGGATAGCAACTATGGCCCTCGGTCTGATGAATGATGAGGATACAGCCAAAAGAGTAGATACTGTTAGATTAGGGATTGAGATGGTAACTCGTCATTTCTCAGATTCATTACATAAACCACGGGAAGTGCCATATCGATGAGCCCTCTCATAGAATCATGGAAGAGGAAAACGCGTCATTGATCCTAGAAGGATCAACCCCTTCCATACTACCTATACCAGACGAAATTGACGAACATTTTGGCCGCGGCCCAGGTTCCAAAGGTCTACGCGAGGTTTTCCATAATTCAGTGATGACTGGAAGTAGAACTAGATCTGTATTACTACTTCACCATATTCTCTCCACTTCTTATTTTCCAGATGGGCCAATACGAATTTTGGATGGATTAGGAGCATCTGGGATCCGAGCAAGAAGGTGGCTGACCGAATTGCCAATTGAACAATCTAAGAGATTAGATGTTCATGTATGTGATATTCTTCCTGAATCGTTGGAATGGGTGGATAAGAATATTCAGAGATTCGACTTAGATAGATCAATTAAATTGATTCTAGGCGATTTACGATCTAGAGTCCTTGAAGGAGGTTGGCATTGGATAGATTTAGATCCATATGGTTCTCCAATTCCATTTTTAGATCCTGTTATCCAAGCTCTTTCAAGGGATGCGATTCTAGAGGTTTCTGCGACAGATACAGCAGCACTAACTGGTTCTAGCAAAGGCCCAACAATGCGACGTTATGGGGCATTTGTTCGTACCGATAAATGGGCCCATGATTCGGGATTACGGGTGTTAATGGCAAATATTGCTCGAATTGCTGCACGCCATGATCGTTCTATAGAGCCCTTACTATCCGTTTGGGAATCTCATCATCTCCGTGTTTCAGTAGCAGTAAAAAAATCAAAACGAGGAGCGAGTTCTGTTGAGAAGTATATTGGTTGGAGAATTGCCAATCCAACTTCTGAAGAACTTCAATCAAGTATCGATGCTAATTTACATCCTCATGGTTGTCCTGAAAGAAGTCAACCATTTTGTTTCTTACCATTTCGTCATCCTGTAAACCATGAAGATCGTCGGGTATCCGGTCCTCTATGGACTGGCCCCTTGGCTTCTAAGGAAGTACTTTCATCGATGAATTTGGAAGTTGCTGAAAAATTATGCATTCCTGATACTGTATCTCTTTCTTCGTGGGGTTTCTCTTCTGATGAGCATTCAACATTAATTGAACAATCTAAGAAATCAATTACTCAATCAATTCGTCGTTTTTCTGAAGAGTCTAAAGTAGAACCTTCATCTTCCCTATTGATTGTTGACAGATTACATCCTCATATCCCATTACTTGGCCCACCATCTCCAACAAAATTAGCCGAAGCTCTTACAGATTCAGGATATTCTTCATGTGTAGCATCTTACCCAAATCCTTCAATATTAACTTCTGCTCCTTGGAATATTATCTATGATATTGCGTTGGAAATCTCTAATGCATCTATTGAATGAATATTATCCACCGATATAGGACATCTCAATTTTTGGTAGAATAATTGTTCCAGGTTTCTTTGTTTTACTTCTTAATTCAGAATATCTATCATCTCTCTGTTTCCAAATTTCTGAAATTACATCTTGTAAATTATTTTCATTACTTTGTTCTCTTAATATAGATTTCAAATCCGTCCCTGTCGATGCAAATAGGCAAGTGAACAAATGTCCGTCTGATGAAATTCTAGCTCTGGTACAATCCCCACAGAATGGTTGAGAAACAGAAGAAATAAAACCAATTTCAAAACCATTCTTTCCTTCTACCTTCCATCTTTGAGCAACTTCTCCACGATATGTAGAATCAATTGGAATTAGTGTCATTCTTTTTTTGAGATGATTTTGAATTTCAGAACTTGGAACTACATCATTGTGCCTCCATCTATTGTGATTCCCAACATCCATGAATTCTATGAATCGTAGAGAAACAGGGAGATGTTCAAATTGATCTACTAATCGATCAATATCAAGTTCATTTATGCCCCTCCTGATAACGCTGTTTATCCTAACTTGTCCAAGGCCACACTCAATTGCTTCGTCTATTGACCTTAGAATAGATTCTATTTTTTGACCCGAGGTGTTGGTTATACGTTCAAACACCTGAGGATCTAGAGAATCAAGGCTGAACGTAACTCTATTCAAACCAGATTTGCGTAGTGAATCTCCTCGTCCTGCAAAAAGTAGACCATTAGTAGTCATCGCGATTTCAACAGAATGTTTGGAAAGCATTTGGATTAGATTTTCTAAGTCTCTTCGCAGTAAGGGTTCTCCTCCAGTGAGTCGTATTTTCTTTAGACCAACAGGAATTAATGATTCTACAACTAAATTTATTTCTTCAAATGTCAATAGTTCATTTCTATGCATGAATTGATGTTTTGAATCAAAAATTTCTGCAGGCATACAATAATCGCATCTCATATTACATCGATCAGTAACTGAAATTCTTAAATCGCGAAGTGGTCGACCATTTTGGTCTAACACCCCATCCATATTATGTCAAGGCAGTAGACACTGCATCAATCATACTGCTCTATTTCATGTGGAGTGATTGAAGTAGTATCGAATCTTCGCATGTGCATGAACAAAGGCGTGACCATCGCAGGTGGAGTTGTTACAGGGATATTTTTAGTCATTACAATATTGGGGAGTGTTATCGCAGGTTCCACAGTCGACGATCTCGAGAACTTCGACGACGACCCCTCTCCATATTACACTCAATCTGTGGATGGAGAGGTTACCTTCATTTACATCGATGAGGATAGAGCAGGAAGCGTTGCCTTTGAAGTTCTTCTTGATCTTGATTATGTTGATGAAGATAAAGATGGGATAGTGGATAATTGTAATGGCTTCCAAGTAACCGTCACAGATGAAAATGGTATTGATGTGACAGAAAATGTCTCTATGATGGATTGTCAATATGATGAATTCTATGCAGAGGATCCAATGCATGAAGGAAAGGTCATTCACAGTTATATCTGTGATACTTACTTTAGTTCTGATGATTGTAGTCTTAATTCTGAGTATACTGTTACAGTGACACTGAGAAACTCCACCGAGACTAAGAATTTCGTTCTCTTCGATAACGATGCATATTCTATAGCAATGTTAACTGCTCTTGGCGATGATATTGGTGCAGCACTTGGAGGCGGAGCACTTGCTACGCTGGGATGTTGTGGGATTCCTATTGGCTTGATTATTCTGATTATTGGACTTGCACTAGGAGGTCCTCAACCACCCTTCCAAGGTTATAACGTAGGATCACAAATGCCTATGGCAGGTGCTATGCCTGCAAATCAAATGGGAGGCGCAGTTCTTACCCAAGCCCCTGTTCAGAGTATGCAGCCACCACTGAGCAGTGATGCTACAGGTACTAATGTTCCAGATTTGTCAGAGGCTTATACAAACCAATTTTCTCAACCCCCTACAGAGTAAAATAAATTATCAATTATCGAGGTGAAATTATGATTTCAATCACTGAAAAAGCAAAAGAAATGCTACTTCAATTTCAACAGAAAGCTGACGATGATATCATCCGAGTTCTTAGAGTTGAGATTATTGGAAGGGGTGAGAAAGGGTTTAGATATGATCTAAATTTAGTTGATTTCGAAGAAAAAGAATCATCAGATATCGTTTGCGAAGTAGATGAAATGACAGTTTTGATTGCAGAAAAGAGTTCTCAATATATGGATGGTGCAACTTTAGATTTCGTAGAGACCCTGATGGGAGGGGGATTTCAGTTTGAGAACCCTAATCCTATGTGGGTTGATGATATCTCAGTCGCAGTTGCTGAAGTAATTCAAACGGATGTTACTCCGATGGTTGCATCTCACGGAGGCACTGTTGAATTGCTTGGAGTTGATGGAGATAAGGCAGTGATTGCTTTTGGGGGAGGTTGCCAAGGTTGCGGAATGGTAGATGTTACTCTAAAGCAAGGTATTGAAGTTGCAATCAGAAACAAAGTCCCATCTATTTCGTCGATTGTAGATGCTACTGATCATGAAGCAGGAACAAATCCATTTTACTGATTCTATACTTTCTTTGTTGGACCTTGAACCATTTCTGTATTATTCGTTAAACGGTTAATTGCAATTAATGCTGAATTTCTTCCAGACAAAATTGCTCCTTCTACGCTACCATGTAACATATGATCTCCACATTCGATCGTATCTTCTCCATTTCTTGGAAGGTTTGTCAGCCTTTTTCCAGAGCTAGAAATAGGAAGAGCATGAGTAATATGTTGAACTGCAAGTGTCTTCCAAGTTGAAACTGTACCATCTCCAAACCATTGTCCTAGATCATTTCTCACAGCTTCTTCAACCGATTCTCTCGTCTCAAAACCCATTTCCTTAGCTCTGTCCCCAACGACTGTTGCAGTTACTAAACTTCGTCCGGTGGGTGCATAAGATGGTTGAACATCAGAAGGTACAGCAACATGCGATACGATAGAAGAAGAATCAATCAGATTAGAATTGAGTAAGATATGTTTCGATCGCATAGGAGATGAAGGTGCGTCAAAGTGAATTGTCCAAACATGTTTTCCATCTTCATCTGCAGGTTCAGCAAATGCTTTGATAACAAGATCGAAACGATGAGCTTCTCCTCTAAATCGAAGAGCTTTCTCTTCAATCCGGCTAATTTCTACACCTAATCTAATGTTATCTTGTCCAACTTGTTTGGCAATTGACAGAGGAACAGAACGGATTCCGTTTTTTGGTAAAACCATTTTTCCTTTGGCCATCATCCTAAAGATAAAACGAAATAATCGTTCGGATGTTTGTAATTTCGATTCAAGGAAAATACCTCCAAATAGTGGTAAAAAAAATCGATTTATTGCATTATCACTTAGTTTTCTTTTCTGAAGAAAATCAAGGGTGGTTTCGTCACTCCCATCAAATAATTGATCAATTTTACCTCTTGTAATTGATAATCTCATTAAACCAATTCTCAATAAATCTCTGATAGACAAAAATCCATTCAATGAACTCAAAACACCTCTTACAGGGTCTCTCCAAGGGTCTGCCATCAATTTCATTCGTGCATTTCCATTTTTGACTAGAACTACCCTTGCTCCTGCTTTGAATGGTTTGCAATCTAATGATTTGTAATCGATTTGTTTGGAAGTTTCTGGATATGCTGTTTGTAATACATGAAATCCATGATCTAATAGAAATCCATCAATTTCTGATGTTCGCATTCGTCCTCCTACTTCTGATTCTCTATCGAAGACAGTGACATTGAATCCATTATTTATCAGAATTTTTGCACATTCAAGGCCAGCAATTCCTGCTCCTACTATAGCAATTTTTTTCTCATTATTAGGAGAATCCATCACCATCACTGATTGACTCCAATACCTAATCCTATTCTAAATTCTTCTAAGTATGGACCCATAGACTGTATTAACATAACATCTGGATGAGTTCTGATAACCAGTCCATCTAGGTACATCAAGGCTCGAATAATTGGAAAAGCCTCTTCTCCAAAATCTGCTTTTGCTTTCTCTACCGCTGTACGTACAGTTTTCATCATGATTTGAGTTAAACTCTGTTCCCCAACAGGTTTTTTTTCAAAATCCTGATAGATTTCTCCCATTCTAGAATAGTATTTTTCTAATTTTACTGCCTCTAGATTTGCATTTGACATTTGTAGAAGTGCATCGAATGCTTCAGTAAGTTGTTTTTTTGATAAATGCTCAAAGAATGTAAATAGGGTTCTGTTTACATGTTGAGGAGCATGACAAATCGCTCCGTTATCAATGAATACAAATTTACCATTTTCATCAATTATACAATTTCCTGGATGAAGGTCTCCATGAAAAGTTCCTATTCCGAAAAGAAAAGCCCCATGAATTCTGAATAATTGTAGTAGTGTATCCCACTCTAAGTTTCCTGCTTCAATCCCTTCTTCAAGTGATTCACCCTTGATGTACTCTGATACTAGAACATGTTCGTTTGAGATATCAGGGTAGTATTTTGGAAACCGAAGAAGAGGCATTGGAAAAGTATCTTTAATCTGATTTTGAATATTTCTTAATTCATCAGCTCCAGCAATTTCGTTTGTTAAATCTAGTTCTCTTGTAGTATAATCTGCAACGTGATTTAACAAAGCGATTGGGTTCCCTACCTTACGTAATTTTGGTGAGAAAAACAAGAACAATCTCAACCAGTTACGCATCCGATTTACATCACGCCTGAATTCTTTTTCATTTTGAGATTTGATGATTTTTACTACAAC
>PADI01000064.1 GCA_002702985.1 Methanobacteriota archaeon | reverse complement strand
TTCTCGGATTTTTTGGACTGATTTTGAGACCCAGAACCTCATCTGCTCAAGCCCCGACACAAAGTTGGTTGACTATTAGGTGGGCATTTATGTCGCTCTTTCATCGGTTGGCTTTACCTTCATTACAGTGGATGGTTCCTTCCTTTGTTGGAAATATATACTATTCAATGATGGGGATGAAAATTAGAAAAGGAGCACAACTAAATTCTCCCAATATGAATGATGCATACATGATTGAAGTAGGTAGTAAGACAGTTATTGGAGGAGGAGCAGCTATCAATGGCCACCTCTTTGAAAAAGATGGAATTCATCTCTCAAAGGTGATTATTGGATCTAATTGTGTTATAGGTTCTGGAGCATTTATTGCTCCAGGTTGTGTAATAGGAGATAGAGCAGTAATTGCATCAAGAGCAGTTTTACCTAAATTTACAATTATACCTCCTGGTGAAATTTGGGGAGGAATTCCAGCACGTCGTATCAGAGGTGCACCTTCTAATGAATCTGAATGAGTAATTAGTGTGGAGTTTTGATCCCTATCGCTCTTACAACACACCAACCGGCCCATCCTTCAAACATAGAGAATGCACCCCCTCCAATTATTCCTAATGGAATGATCCATTCTATTCCAAAGTTGAATTCTAATAAGAAAAAACCCACTGAAATTAGCACGCCAACAGTTACTGCCAAGATTCCTAGTTTTAGTCTCACAGCCTTCCCCACATCATCGATATTGCACTGCATCGATAACCAATAAACATCAATGGCATATGAATGACTGTTCATAATCAACATAAAAGATATGATTCTAATTTTTATTAGACATAGTTTCAAGCATATCTTTCAGTAAATCTCTTATTTCGACGAGTACATCATCTGATTGAGAATTTTGAACAGTCATTGCAGGCTGTGAAGAGAGAGAATCTCGCTGTTTGAGCACGAGATCTCTGAATTCTGGACCACCTTTCACTCCAGTGAGAATAAACGGAGCCGATCCTGCAGTCTCAAAATGCATGCGAACCACTCCGAAAGCATTCAAAATAGGGCCTTCATGGATGGAAACATCAGTTAACTTGTCTAACGGAATGTTTTGTTGTTTCTTGAATAACCATCCTGTACGAATGTTCAGCGAACGATCTGTTAGTGAACAAGACAAACCTTCGAATTGTTTTTGATGAACTGCAAGACCTAGAATCAACCAAAAAGGTACTACAAATAATCCAATCACTGTTGATGCTTGAACTAACATTGCTCCTAACCACCAATACACTTTGACCTTAGGATCAAATTCAACTGAAACAATATGTCCACTGTCTGCATATCCTTCTGACATGAATAAACGTCATGGTTGAAATACTAAAAACATGTCACTATATTCTATCAAATCTGTGAATAATATTCTCTAGCAGCAATTTCTACATCATTGAAAACTATCTCTTCGTCTATACTAATGGTTTTCCCATCTCGTCTTAGTGCCCTTCCCTCAACAAATACGTCAAGACAAGTTCCTCCACTGTATATCAGATTTGCAAGTAATCTTCTATCGTTTGTTCCTAATGGACGTAATCTCACATCGTTAATATCCCATGTTACCCAGTCTTTACTTCCTTTAGTAGCTAGAGCCCAGGTCTCAATCGGATTTAGAATGGTGGCATCCCAATGATCATGACGTTGAATTAAGCTAGCAGTCTTGGCTTCAGATCTCATATCCAATGAGTTGTTGCTTGCTGCACCATCGGTTCCTAATCTAACATCAACTTTAGCTTCAGTCATTGCTGGATATGACATTGTACCACCACAAGCTAATTTTTGATTACTGGTTGGACAATGTACTGCATGACATTCTTTTTCAGCAAGAATTCTCATTTCCTTTTTTGTTACCCATCCACAATGAGCGCAAACAGTAGAATCCGTGAGAAAGTTAAGTGAATCTAGATATTCAATCGGGTACATTCCATGAATTGCATAACAGTCTGACACTTCAGTTCTAGTTTCGCTGGTGTGGATGTGTACATGCGCATCGTATTTTTTACCTAAATCAGATGCTCTAAGCAATGTTTCTTCTGAACAAGTGTAGACAGAATGTGCTGCAATCCCATATTCTACTCTACCATTATCCAAAGGACCAGATCTTAGCAACCCTTCTAATTTTTTTAGAACCTCTCCACTATCTTCTTCAGTATCTGAAGGAGGCCAACTAGTGGTAGGTCCACAAATAATTCCACGAATTCCAGAATCAACTAACACTGGAGCGATTGAATCAGGATGATGATACATATCACAAGCAAATGTTGTTCCTGTAGCAATTAATTCGGCTACAGCAGCCTTAGTACCGATTTCAATTAACTCCTTTGTAACATGTTTTTCGGTAGGGAAAATGGATTGTTGTAACCACTCCATTAAGGGCAAACCTTCACCCATACTTCGGTTTAGAATCATAGGAAGGTGAGTATGCCAGTTTTGGAATGAACGAGTAATTACTCGATTTGATCCATCTATTGTTTCTAATACATCTTCATCACCGTTACTAGTCGACCATGATCCATCAGAATGAAGTAAAATGTCACCATGATGGACTACTCCTTCCTCATCGATTAGTCGAGTGGAGGTTATCCTCCTCGGTTCCATGTTAATCCTACATGCCCATAGAACTTGATTTTGTGGTTATTCTGAAAGAAAATCTAATTGTTATCCAGATTGAGGCCAGAAAGGAATCAAATTTGAAGCCAAACTTGCAAGATTTCGAGTTTGAATCCATACTCGCCCTTGTCCTGAGAAATGCATTACCACTCCTTCTCCTCCAAACATGAATGATTTCATCCCTCCAACTTTGCCAATTTCATATGAAACAGTATCATCGAAGGCAACAACATGTCCGGTATCAACGGTGATTACTTGGCCCGGTTGAATTGGTATTTCTTTCATAGCTCCAAATGAATTGAACCAAATTCTACCAGGTTGCCCGTCCTCGGTAAAGCCACGAATGAAGAATAGAGATTCTCCTGAAAAGAATCCTTTAGCTCCTTGGAATTTAGTATCAGTCTTGACATTAGGAGTTGAAGCAAGATATGATCCACTTTGAATAAAAATTTGCCTTCCTGGTTGAATATCTGTATGTTGAATATCTCCTGAAACTCCAGGAGCAAGGCTAATCCATCCACCTTGAGGTCCAGCAGTGTAAGTATTGAGGAAGAAAGATTCACCTCCAAGTGCTGACTTAGCCATACTTTTGAGAAAACCACCAAATCCTCCTCCTCCACTCATCCCGGTTTGCATGGTCATTCCAGATAGTGAAACCATTGCACCAGGTTCGACATTTACTGCTTCCCCTGCATTACAGGCTAAGGTAAGTAGAGTATAAGATGGATTGAATTCAATATGTTCTTGCATAAATTGTCGAAGATTAGTAATGACCTTTATTCTTGGGGTGAATGACCGGGTTCAAAACATATCGAGTATAGGGTATACCATGTCTGACATGGACCCCTACCGTGTCTTAGGAATTGATAACAGTGCATCTGATGCTGAAATCAAACGAGCATATCGTCGTTTAGCCAGACAACACCATCCAGATAGAAACCCTGGAGATTCTGCATCAGAAGATAGATTCAAGTCAATACAATCTGCATTTGATGAAATTGGAAGTCCCGAAAAAAGACAACAATACGATGAACAACAACGGTTCAGAGGAATGGGTTTTGGTTCTGGAGGAATGGGAATGGAAGATATCCTTAGGCAGATGATGGGCAATACACAGTTTTCTTCTCACCCTCAATCAAGTCAACCTAAGGGAATTGACATTGAATTAGGAATCGATATTGATACTGAAATTGCAGAGAAAGGAGGTAAAATTCCTTTTGTATTGAGTAGATTAAGACGATGTAAAAGATGTGAAGGACGTCCTTCCAATAGTGGGTTAAGTTGTCCTGTTTGTGCAGGACGTGGTGTACAAAGGAGAGAGAGTACAGTCACTGTTAATATCCCTAAGGGTGTAGAGCAAGGACACAAATTACGCTTAAGAAAAATGGGAAATGAACATCCAACAGGACTTCCAGGAGATTTGACTCTAATTGTTAGAATAGATCCTGGAGAAGATCGTCGTTGGGAATCTAATAGATTAATTCAGACAGTTGCAGTTCCATATACAACTTTACTATTAGGAGGTGAAGTGAAATTAACTACTCCTACAGGACGAAAAATCCGTCTCTCAATAGATGCTGGCTCTCTCCCTGGTGATCGCCGCCGTATTCCTAGAGAAGGAATAGGAGGATCTCCATTTGATATCGAATTAATCTTAGAAGAACCAGGTCCTCTTTCAGATGAAATGTATGAGGCCCTTGAACGCTTGAGGGACATGGGTTTGTAATTAGGTTAAGAACGAATCTTCATCAAGACTAGTACAGACAGATGGCTATGGGTGGATTCGATAGAGTTGCGAATTTACTCTTCGAGAATAGGAAAATTACTCACCTTGTTATACTTTTAATGACATTGTTAATGCTTCCCGGATTGCCAATTAGTCTAACACCTGCAGATATAGAATCATACGACCTTGAATCACCTGAGTTAACTGCCGCTAGGGTAATACAACAGGATTTCACTGGAAATGGAATAATGGTTGGTTACATATATACTGTTAGAGATGTTAATTTAATTGATGAACCAGGTCCTGTTGGTTGGGAAGAAATTCAACCATATTCTGGATTATTTTCTGGTATCGAAGAACCTGCTGGCGGAATCCTAAATCTATCTGTCTTGCAAGAATTAGATAGAAAGGCAGATAGGGTCAAAAATCATGAAATTGCAGAGAATTTAGGACCGTTGGTTTCAGAAATTACAGGGACACCTGTAGACGGTGTTTTGTCACTTCCTGATAACTTCAGGTCTTTCATGAAAAATGAAACGTTGTTAACTAAGCCGAGTAAAGAGCCTCAAGGAATTTTCATTGTAGATATTCCTCCCGAAACTAACTGGTATGATTGTGGAAATTTAGAATGTTTAGAATTTGATGATCCAAATGTTACACAAGATCACATTGATCTTGCAGCACACAGAATGGCAAACAATAGCGATGGAGCATTTCTTAGATGGCTCTCTAATGATAGAGCCTTTCTTCCTGATCCAGATTCTCAAGTGATTGGTCCAGTGAATGGTTTACTCCAAGGAGACTCATGGGAAGGAGCTGAATGGAAACCTGGACGTTGGTCTGCCAGTTCAGCTTGGATGTTGGTTCAATTTGATCGAGAGTTAATGCTAGATGATGGTTGGACATTTGCATGGGGAGACGCAGAATTAGAGTGGGGATATTCTGCTAATGGACTATCTTTTGATTCAGATCCTCCTGATTTAGATTCTGAGTCTTGTAAATTACAAGTTAGTTTAGGAGGAAGCCCATGCTCGACTGAGTGGCTATTTCTAGCGTTGGAAGATGAAATTAGTGAAGAAGATAGTCTAACGAATACATTACTAATCGGAGAGTCTCCCAATGTTGAGGTCAATAGAGAAATTCTCTCCAGTGTTTGGTTAATTGCCATGATGGGTGCTGCAATCACAGTTCTTCTCTGGATTAGTCTTCGTAGATGGACTGATGTTGTAATTGTAGGCAGTGGATTGATTTTAAGTCTTACATGGATGCAAGGATCGATTGGATGGGGATTAATTCTTGGAGATTGGGCAGGAGTCGAAATAATTCAAAGATCACAATTTTCTAATCTTCTTCCGATATTGATTCTTGCTCTTGGTATCGATGATAGCCTTCACGCCTTACATAGATACAAGGAAGAAAGACGTTCAGGAAAAAGCACAGAAACTTCTGCTTACATTGCGATTTCAAAGGTTGGAAGGGCAATTATGCTCACTTCATTTACAACCATTGGTGCATTTATGGCCAATTTGTTTTCAGATATTCCTGCGTTACGTTCATTCGGGATAGAAGCAGGTCTTGGAGTGCTATCTGCTTTTATCTTGACAGGTTTATGGGTTCCTCTTCTTCGATATGATGTTGATAAATGGTTAGAAGGAAAAGGAAAACTAGAGGATGAGCCAGAAGGATTAGTCCGATTGGTACCTACCTCATGGCTTGCTTCAACAGCTAAATTTTCAGGAGCATGGGCTCCATTAATTGCATTGTTAATGCTTCTTTTAACCTCAATTGCCACTCCTGCAATGTTAGGTTTAAAGGGTGATTTTAAGGTTGAAGATTTTCTTGATGATGAATCTGATTTTGCTGCTGGTGTATTATTAGTGAATGAACGGTTTGCAGAAGAAGGAGAGCCTGCAGAAATACTTGTAGAAGGTGATGTTTCTCATCCCGATGTAGTGTTTGCAGTTAGGCAATTGAGATTTAATATGAATCAACCTGGAGAAAATGATCCAGATAGATTTGCTAGAGATCCTTCAGGCGATGTTGAACTAATTGCAATCGATGAACTTCTAGAATATGCTCAGTTTGCATTGTGGTACAATAGTAGTCCCTTTGAAGAAACTGGATGGAATTCAAGTCTTCCTGACAATGGTGTTAATTGTCCTTACAGAGGCAACGCCGCATTATTTATTGACTTTGATAAAAGAGGTTGTATCACTTATTTCTTTGGACATATGTTCCTTTATGGTATTCCAGAAAGTGGAGGATATCCAATGATACCATCTAGTATTATTTCTAATTTCATTCAACCTGCATATCCTCTAGATCCTGAACGTCCTTGGCTGAATCAAGAAGGAGAAAATGCAACCTTTGATCGTATGGTAATGAGATTCGGACTGCGTCAACCCGAACAATTCGAAAAGGTCGAACTCGCTATAGAAGAATTAAAGCTCGATATGTCACCATTCCAGAATTTATCTTACACTGAACTTTCTGAAAGAAGTGATAGATCCTCTGCAAATGAAAGCTATCCTGTAACTTGGACAATTGAGACAGGTTCGCCAATTACACGATTTATTCAAGCATCACGCATGCAATCTGAGTTACAGGGTTCTTTGTCGTTAGGGGTTCTTTTTTGCGTGGTCATATTATGGTGGGGCTTTAGAGCAGATCGAGAGCAATTGAAATCACAACGACGTCATGGATATGAATCACGAGCAATTCTTGCAAGTTCTTTCGTTGGTCTACTCCTTTTTACATCATATGGGATAGTATTTGGTCTCTTATCCTTCATAATAATGTTCTACTTATTGTTACAATGGGGTGAACGTGCTCTTAGTCTTGCAGCAATTACTACATTCCCGATATTAATTGTAGTAGTTTGGCTTTATGGGACTATTGCTGCCTTAGGTTACGGATTGAATATGGTAACAGTAGCAATCGCTGCAATTTCCTTGGGAGTGGGTATTGATTATGTCATCCATGTAGTAGAACGATTCCGAGAAGAACGTTCTCGTGGTCTTGATGTTCTTCCAGCCCTTTCAGTAGTGGGTGCAGCTAGTGGTGTAGCATTAGTGGGATCAGCCCTCAGTGATATTACAGGTTTTATTGTAATTTCCCGTTCATCAATGGGCTTTTTCAGTTCGTTTGGACTCTTTAGTGCATTAATGATTGGCCTTTCATTGATTGCATCTCTTATACTAACCCCTGCGGCATTGAGAATAATTTCAAGTTTTGAAAAGTCAACTATCGAAGGATTGGAATCAGAGTAATATTTGGAGTGATCTAATGGCAGACGTTCTGAGACAAATTGAGCGAAAAGACGAATCTCTTATTCTCACTTTTCAGGATGATGATGTTCATGAAATTCCTTATCATGTTCTACGAACATTTTGTCCCTGCGCAAATTGCCGTCCTAGATGGGAAGATCCTCATCGACGTCTAGGAATTCAAGAAGAAGTGAAGAGATTGAGAGTTGAAATGCCAAAGGTTGAACCAGTCGGCAGATATGCAGTCCGTTTTGTATGGACGAGCGGATGTTCTAGTGGCCTTTGGTCATTTACTCATCTAACTGATATTGCTAATGGAAAGCTTGAGAATTAGATAACAATCCTCAAATCTGTGCTCCTTTCCCCTTGGATTAATCCATGGTAAGGGTTTTCCCCCCCAAGGAGGGATAAAATGGTCGAAGAAGATCAAGATGAATGGATGTCGTATGCTACTGCCGGATATGGCGGTGCAGTTGATCCATGGGACGATTTGGTACCTGTTGAATCTGATGAGGATGAAGATGAGGTTATTGAAGATGAAGACATGTATGATGACGAGATCCCATCATTAAGAGATTTAGATGCGCCTCCTTGTCCAGCGCCGAAAGGAATTCGTCACGTAATTCGTTTAGGTTGTTGTAATTACTGTCTTTCTCGAATTGGAGGACGATTGAATCCAGATGGAGCATCTCCATTTGATCATGGTGCTAGAATTAGAGCAGAAGCAGTTTCTCTTGATCCATCTATAGCAGAGATTGAGGAAACGTATTGTCCTTTTTGTGAGGATTTATTTGAAGATGTAGACAATATAGTAATTCGGATTTTGAGAGAGATTGGAGATGTTGAATTTTCAACAATTCAAATGGGATATCATATCAGCAAAGAACTCATAGAAGAAGAAGATACTCTTCGTAAGAAATTTGGAGCCAGAGGTGCGCAACCTCTCAAATCTTCATTTGCAGCGGCGGTAGAAGCAGCCCTTAAGGAAAAATTAGACAACATAGAACTTGTAAAAGAATTACCTGATGTGATGATTCTAGTTGACTCTCTAACGTTACGTGTTAAGGCAGAAATACGTCCGGTTTTCTATTATGGTCGTTATCGAAAATTAGCTAAAGATGTACCTCAAACACGTTGGCCNTGCAGGTCTTGTAAAGGACGTGAAGGTGGTTGCGAGTCTTGTGAAGGAACTGGATTACAATATCCGAATTCAGTTCAAGATTTAGTTGGTGAGCCAATTCGTAAGGTATTACTTGCAGACGATACGAGTTTTCACGGGATGGGTAGAGAAGATATTGATGTTCGTTGTTTAGGTAGAGGAAGACCATTTGTTGTTGAAGTAAAAAAACCTAAGATTCGTACAATTGATCTAGATGATATTGTAGAACAAATTAACAAAGAAGGAATAGAGAAAATTGAGATTGATTCATT
This sequence comes from Methanobacteriota archaeon, assembly GCA_002702985.1. Lineage (GTDB taxonomy): Archaea > Thermoplasmatota > Poseidoniia > Poseidoniales > Thalassarchaeaceae > MGIIb-N2. Next base: position 3,534 of record PADI01000064.1, on the reverse strand, counting down.
GAGACCATCCAATCGTTCAGAAGTTGCCNGAATTAAAGAAACAAAGGCGGAAAAATCGTACAGGATTAGATTTGAAGTTGAGGGAGAAATGGCTGAAGATTCTGAAACTCAGATTCTCAATCTAGCAGGTGTAATGCTTGAACAGAGAACTCCTAAACGTGTTGCACATAGAAGATCAGACTTAGTAAGAAAAAGACAGATTATTTCTGTTGAAAATGTCTTGATTGAAGATAATGAGATTCAATTCGATGTTAGATGTCAATCAGGGACATACGTGAAGGAGATGGTACATTCTGATGAGGGTCGAACATCACCTTCAGTCGCCGAAGTAATTGGGGCTGAATGTTCTGTACTTTGGTTGGATGTTATTGAAATTCATGCAGAGTAATTTAGTACGAGGCTCCATTTACTGCTGCGACGAACTTAAGAGTGAAGCGTAGGTGGACCGAACCCTGAGGAGGCATAGTTATGCGTAGAACACACGGCACTAGACAAGGTACCCGTAGTATTCTAAAGCGTTCAAAAAGTGAACGTGGTCGTGTAAATATCGGACGGATAATGCATAATTATTCTGAGGGAGACTTGGTTTCTATTGTTTTAGATGGAGGCCAACAGAAAGGTATGCCTCATCGTCGATTTCAAGGTATGACAGGTACTATTGAATCGAAACAAGGTCGTGCATATGTTGTCTCTTTCTCTGATAAGAACAAGAAGAAGACAGTGATTGCACGTCCAGAGCACCTACGTCCAGCGGAGTGATATTATGTCAGAAAAGAAGTACGTCGATTTTTCAACAGTTCGTGATCTTCTACAGAAAGCTAATGATGCTCGTGAAGAGCAATCTCAAGAGCAACAGAAGGCGATGGAACATGCAGAATGGGCAGCAAGTGACAATCGAGGAAGCAGACCGTCTAATTCCGATATTTTCACTCAATTATTCGAGGCACTTTCCGACGTTGAATGTATTTCAGAAAATGATCTTCTTCGCTCAAAGATGGCTGAAATACGCCCTGATTCTCCTGCTCAAGTCCGTGTAATTATGGCCCCATATAGAATTCAAATTTCAGAAGGTGAAATCGACCAGATAATCACNCATGTAAAGCAGATTACTTAGAGTATCAGCACCAAAAGAAACTTGTTTGAGAACATTGTTGGAGGTACGAAGAGCATGCAACCATCCTCATCTACTCCGGATTTTTCAGGCACTTGGACGATTAGAATTTTAGATTCTGAACCTCAAGGAATTTCACCGGGCATTTCTCATGCAATTACGGAACGAGGTCTCTATTTAATTAGATATAGAGGNGGTCAATCTGGAGAACAAATCGTAGTTGAAGATGGCGCTGGGATTGTTGGGATGCTACGTTATAGAGATATTTCAGGTTCAGTACAATCAGATNTTTCTTCAATCATAACAGAAATCATACTTAGTAATCCAGATGTTTTTCTAATGTTTTACAATCGAGGNGGTCCAATAAATAGGAAAATGCATACTTTCCAATTGTTGCCTGGGATTGGACCTTCAACTGCTCAAGAGATGGTTCGAAAACGTGGTTCNGGATGGAAAGATTTCTCAGCAGTTTCCAAAGATTGTGGAATTGATGCAGCTGCATTACTTGCTAATCGCTTTAATGAAGAACTCAAGGACCCTGGAATGCTTCCGAGCATTATTTCGATGCTTGTTCGAGCAGGGTGAAAATTCAGATGGAAGAAGTAGATGCTCGTCTTTTGATAGATTTATTGTTAGACCATCGTTCTGCTATTCATTCTCTTGGACAGCATTTTCTTCATGATGAGTCAATTCTCAATGAGGCTATATCTTTGTGCAGAGATGCTGACGAACCTCTGAATGAAAAATCACATGTTATTGAGATTGGGCCTGGTCCTGGTTGTCTAACGTTACACCTTCTTCGTACAGGATCCAAAATCTCCGCAATCGAGATCGAGGAAGAAGCGATCAAACATCTTCATAGAAATTTCAAAAAAGAAATTAGTAACAATAGACTTGTTATCCATCATGGAGACGCATTGAAAATTACTTGGCCAAAAGCATCACACATTGTCGCAAATATTCCATATCAAATCTCGAGCCCTCTTATTGAAAGGATAAGTAGAATTCCAAAAGATGAGAGGCCCANTTGTATTGTACTGCTCGTTCAACAAGAATTTGCTGAGAAATTGTCTATGCAAGGAGGACCAGATTCCATGGGCTCATTGGGATTGACAACTAGTTTAGATTGGGACGTCAGCCTTGGTTCTATTGTCTCCCCCCATTGTTTTGTTCCATCTCCGAAGGTACACTCTCGATTAGTTAGATTAACTCCAAGAAATGATGCCCCAAGTGATGATTTTAACAGAAAATTGTATCGAGTTGTAGTACGACACGTTTTCGAACATCGAAGAAGGAAAGTGAGGAGTCGGTTGAAAGAAGTCCCTAAGAGAATTCAAAGAGTTAATGGTTGGTATAAATCCAGATGGAAAGAAGCAATACGTATTTTGGCAGAAAATCCCCCATTAAATCTTGATGCACGCCCAGATGAGATTTCTCCCGACGAATGGATTCAATTAATTGAACAATTAGAGCAATTCGAACCCCATTTTGAGTGATTTTTCGCGTCGGATTGATAGCGGACACCGGTCTCGCACAACTCGCGAGCGACCATACACCGGTCCTGATGGGTTCAAAATAGGTCGATTTCAATAGAAGGGGGGATTCAATGGCAAAGAAGGACACATATCTTGCTTTACTTCGTAGAGGAATAGATGAATCAACTGCTGAGATACTTGCAGATGCAGGTCTAAAAATAGGAGAGATCAAGAAACTCTCTCAAGATCAACTGGAACAAAACTATGGTCTCAAATCTGAAATTGCTAGTAGTGTGTTAGGGGCTATTCAATCGGGTCCTCGAGAATCAGGTAAACAGCGATTTCTTGCTGAAGTACTTTCAGAAAAGAAGGAAATGGATCGCATTGATGAACAACGATTCAAACGTCAACAAAAAGATGTCATTGCTGAGATTAATGAAAACAGAGAACGATTACGCGTAGCTAGGCTAGAAGAATTTCGAGCTCAGAAAGTGATTATGAATCGTTTGGGTAAAACCATTGAATTGATTGTAAAGATTGAGACCAATCATGATAATGAAACAAAGGATGAACAGAGAAGTAAAATGAGAGACCAACTAGAAACTCGTGGATTAGAAGCAGCTAGAGATCACGAGATGTTAGAATTAGTAGGGACTCCTCAAGATATTGTTGATTTCCGTAGAAAAATAGTCCCTAGAATTACCTTACATGCTTGTCCTGAATGCGATGATGAGATTGAGCCTGCAGGAAGTAGTAGGAATCTAGATGATATGGAAAATTTCTCTTTTATTTGTTGGGAATGTGGTCATGAATTTATGGCTCCAATGGCAAAAGTAGTTGAGAAAACATTGGCAGAATCACGAATTACAGTTTCATCCGACACTCCTCCAAGATTACCTGTATTCGAACCTCCTAAGGAGGCAAAAGCTCCTACTGTTGCTGATATGC
>PADI01000063.1 GCA_002702985.1 Methanobacteriota archaeon | reverse complement strand
TTCCAAAACGATTTATTTCTGTGAAGAAAACAATGGACGTAGATATTGACACCTTATGGGAATTAATTACACGTCCCGGACATCTAGAAGATGTTCATCCTTATTGTTCATCAAATGAGGCCATCAGTTGGAATTCAGAAGGATGTCAAGATGTACTGATTTATTCTAATGGAAGGACATTCATTAGAAATATCGAACCTTGGGCCTTTAAGGAAGGATACGATCTCTGGATTGGACCAAAAAATGGACCCCAATCATTTGTTAAATGGAGGATTGAAAGTATTGATGACACAAGCTCTCTTGAAATCACAATTCATCCATCTATATTAGAAAAATGGCCTCTTTTTACCACATTCATCCCCTTTCATTTTTGGATCAAACCAAGATTAAATTCCTATTTAGAAGCCGTACTAGGAGGATTTAGCTATTATTTGTCCAATAAATCTCCTGTTCCTCGTGATATCCCAAATCCTCATCCATGGTTTTCGTAGGTAAGCGTTAGTCTGATGTGGGTAGGGTATACACGGCATGGTAGGGAATGGCATGGGCGACGAAATTTTAGAGGCAGAGGTTGTCTTTCGTCGTGCTGTTAAAGATGCGGAAAATGAACTGACTGCACAAAGAGAGTTAGCAGAAAAGAATCAATTAAACCGCGCATTAGGAGCAACTGTTGCAGTTGTAATTGTCGCTTTACTTCTCAGCCATATCATTACAACACCTCTTGAAAATGAAATTAATGAAAATAATTCAGATGGTTATCCTCCAATTTGGGAACGTTATCTTGCTGACTTTACCACAGATGATGTACACTCATATGTCCTACAAAACGGAACACTTACTGGGCCCGACGGAGCTAGCCTCTGGAGTGGAACTCACAATTTTGTTGAGTTTGAGCTACCTATCGATGAAGGTGGAGCAGCACCAAATGGAAAGGTAAGTCTTGCAATATGGATTCCAAATGTACCAAATGGAACCACTGTTCCAGTGATTGCTGAATTCGGGCCTTATTTCGATGAAGCATCAGTAGATACTCCGGGAATTGAAGAGCCTGGCACCTGGTTAGGGCAGATGATTATCGAACAAATTGTTCCTCATGGATTCGCATTTGCTCAAGTATCCGTAATGGGTACAGGACGATCAAACCACTGTATGGATCTGATGGGTAATGCAGAACAACTCGGTGTTGATGCTGCAGTAAGTTGGTTGGGTACCCAAGAATGGAGTAATGGAAACGTAGGAATGATTGGGAAATCATACGACGGAAGTACTCCTTGGCAAGCTGCAATGTTTGGCAATGAACATTTAGCAACAATTGTTCCAATCTCTGGACTTATTGGAGTAATGGAATTGATGTGGAGAAATGGAAGTAGTGAAGCTAGAGCTCCAATCATGCACAATGGAGTGTATGGATCGTATGGAATTGATGGCGACGAAGAGGATATCCAAAACATGTGTCCAGACTATATCATAGGACCTGGGACTGGTGTTGCAGCATACATGTGGGGTGGAGAAGCTGCAGGAAACTATTGGGCTGAACGATATTTCCTTGATAGAGTTCTGGACAATTACAACGGAAGTGTATACCTAATTCAAGGAATGCATGACTGGAATGTTGACCCTCATATGGCAGTACCTACTATCAATCTCCTATACGATCAAGGAATCGAAGCAAAGGGTCTCTTTGGACAATGGGATCACGATTATCCTGACAGGCCCGATATTATGTTTGATCGGAGTGGAGTGGGAAGAGGAATTGAAGCATATCCAGAAATGGTTCGTATGGACTGGATGCAAGATTTGTTGGAATGGTTCAACTATTATCTTAGGAATGAAGGAGAGAAGCCATGGTTAGGAGTTGAAATTCAATCAAATCAAGGATCGTGGAGGTTAGAAGATAGATATCCTATGTCCAATACAACGGAGATAATCTGGGAATTAGGGGGTAGTGAATTACCATCTAGTGGGGGATCTAATACAATTTTGCCTAATGCTAATTCTGGCCCTATATACGAGACGCCTCCTTTAGAAGAAGACCTGTACTTTGGTGGACTGCCCAGACTTCATGTCAATGTGAACACAGCTACTGTAGGAGGACAAATCTATGCTTTACTGGAAGACTGTGACGGTTCGACATGTATCCATATTGGTCATGCAATAATGGATCTCAGATACCATGCTGGAGGCTCTGATGAGCAAGCATGGGCTGCACCATTAGAAGAAATTACAGCTCTAATGGAGTTCTTTCCAATGGACGTTGAAGTTCAAGCAGGTCATACTATTCGACTATCGTTAGTAAGTACTGGAGAAGATTATCTGCCCTCTTCAGCATCATCAATCGTAACTGTAAATGATGCTGGTTCAACTCTACAACTTGACATATTCGACCCTGAAACTCGTCAATATTATGCTGTACCAGAATGTACTCATCCTGTTTGCTTAGAAAATCAATAATCTAAGAAATTGAAACTTCCGTAGGATTAACTCTCATTACTCCTTAGACAAGGTATGGAGGAGGCACTGATTGATGCAGATATCCGAAAGGCTCGTACTCTTCCATCATCTTGGTATTCTGATGATTCTATTTTTCAAACATTAATTTCACGATTCTCATCAGAATGGCATTTCGCTGTACATCATAGTGATTTAGATGAATTCAATACTATTCCATTAACACATATTGAAGAACAAACAAAAGAACCAATGTTGTTAACAAAAACAGAAAATGGTCTCAATTGTTTGTCAAATGTATGTACTCATCGAGGGATGTTGGTAGCGTCAGAGCCTTGTAACGGTAAGGTGTTACAATGTCCTTATCATGGACGAACATTTGATCTAGATGGGATTTTCAAGAATATGCCTGCTTTCGAAGATGTTGTGAATTTTCCTTCTGTTGAAGATAATTTGAAGCAATTTCCAACTGGTGAATGGGCAGGAATGGTGTTTACTGGAGTGGAGCCATCAAAAACATTCGATGATTGGATTCGACCTATTAGTGAAAGAATGAGTTGGTGGGCTGATCGAAAACAAATGGAACGAGATAAAAGTAGAGATAGAGATTGGATTATCAATACGAATTGGGCCCTGTATGTTGATAATTATCTAGAAGGTTTTCACATTCCATTTGTTCATTCTGATCTGAATGCAGTATTGGATTATGGAGATTATACAACAGAGTTGTTTGAGGGAGGAGTTCTACAAATTGGAATCGCTAGTGAAGGAGAACCTTTCTTCGAGATTCCTGAAAGTTCACCTGATTATGGGAAGAAAATTGCCGCATACTATTGGTGGCTATTTCCAGGATTGATGTTGAATATCTATCCTTGGGGAGTATCTGTGAACATTGTCGTTCCTGAAGCAGTAGATAAAACTCGAGTTATCTATCAAGGATATGTAACTGACCCTGAAATGCTTGGACAAGGGGCAGGTGGAGATCTAGACAAAGTCGAAATCGAAGACCAATTTGTGGTAGAAGGATGTCTTCGAGGAATCCGATCGAGTGCATATGATCGAGGGCGATATTCTCCTGAAATGGAGCGGGGAGTTCATCACTTTCATAGAATGTTAACCAGAGAATAATATTGGCCATCTACATCATATACTTTATCAGAATTCGTTTTTTTCATGGACATCAAAACAGAATTATTGAACCCAAAATGGTGGCTGGTCATCACGGCCCTGATTCACACCGTTGTCGGCGTGCTCATGGAATTGGACCCGGACAACGACAACGAGTTGATGGTTGCAGGGATCATGCTCATCATTCCTATCTACATGCTCTACGCCGCCTTCATGAACGAAGGGCAAGCGCAGGCTCGTTTGGCGGCTGTTATTGCTGGGCCTTTTTTTGTGTGGTTCCTTTTGTGCGCAATCCTTGGGCTCGAAATCACATATCCAACAACAGATTACACGTTTGAGTTCTCCGGACAAATCATTCCACCTCTTGTGTTCTGGGGAATGACTGCTCTGACTGGCGTACTAGGTTGGAATATTGAGGATGATTAAGATGTTAGACAAAATGTTAGACAACAAAAATTTGGCAATATTAAACATGAATTGGGCTGTGTTCCACATTCCCATTGCAATGGAGATTGACCCGGAATTCCCAATAGTCATCCCATTTGTTTTCTTAGCAGCAACGATTGCGGCCTATGTAATGGATGATTCAGTTACAGAGAAAATTATGCTGGGGATTGGAGTAATTTACTTGGCAGTTTTGCCTCCAGTTATTCAAGTATTAATGGACCCCTCGTCAATGCAAACAGGTAGTGCTGAGTTCAATCTACTCGGTTCTATCGCTTGGATTGTGATTATTCCACTTACCTTGCTTGGGGCAACAAAAAAGTGGACTGGAATAGGCATGGAAAATGTCGAGTGAAAACAACTGGCTTCGAGATGGATACAAAACTGTACTGACCTTGAAGGTGTGCGGTTGGTCTAGCATTGCTATGGGCATGATCTTCTTTCTCATACCTGAATGGTATGCAGAATTAGAGGGAGCAAACACAGAAAATATCGCTTGGCTGAGGAACTTGGGTGCTGCTTTAGTTGCTGTAAATGGTGTAGGTGCATTGCTAGCTGCCAGAGATCCACTAGCAGAACGAAATTTGTATGATGTTGTCATGCTTGCATCTGTATTAGAGACAATAGCGTTGGGATGGTCGAGTTGGACCTGGGAGTTCTCTGCAACCGAAGAAATTTTCATTGTAGGACCGTTATTGATGGCAGGTCTGGTTAGCATAGCATTGATTCTTTTTAGACCTAAAAAAATGGAAAATAATTTGTGATTCTAGATAGAAACCAAATTTGATATCTTCTGAACAAAAGATGTAGTCATGTTAGGGGAGTTTGAGTGGTTGAGAACTATTCAGACTGTTCATATTATTGGAGCAGGACTGGATCAGCAAAAGCCTGCTCATCGAGCATTTTACGATGCNGGTAACAAGGGTTTCAGGATGGTNCCTGTACATCCCAAAGATGCNGGTAGTACCATCCTTGGNAGACCCATAAGATCTAATCCTTGGGGAAGTGAATATCCNGAANTATTCGTGTTCTTCCTATCNGCNAGTTCTGTCATTCAAGAATTGCGNAAATGGTTGATTAAAGGACGTAATATTCCATTCATTTGGCTCCAACCTGGTGCCGAGAGTCCTGAACTCGAGGAGTTTCTATCAAATTCTAGAATCAAATACTCAACTAATCGATGCTGGGTGGTTACTGTAAATGAAGAAAATATAGTCTGTAACAACCCTATACCTGAACAGTCTTGGTGCCTACAAACAACATCAGTTGATGGCAGTGATTGCTCGAATTGGCAGCACTTCTCTGCAGGTTCAAACCATATTCGAAAAGCCCCATTAGAATGGGTTGGAGATCTTATTGATTTACAGGCTAGTGATGAAATTATTCCACGTTACATTCGTTCTCTAGTCAAAGAGGGTGAAACATTGAAAGATGCATCGATCCGACTGAGTTAAACGGATATTTAGGTACCATAAGAGAGACGATAAATTATGCCAGAGTATCGTTTCNAGGTTGGTACAGTCGTCATGTGCAATCTTGGATCTAAAGGTTGGAAACCTGGAAGAGTAATCGCATTGAATTATCAAGAAGAAAACTGGCCTAAGGAAAAAATAGCACCATACCAAGTGATACTAGAGGAGANTCATACACTAATCTTTGTCCCTGAAGACGATGAACGATACTGTAGAGAAATCTCAGAAGAGGAAATTAAGATATTCAATCGTATAGATGCTCTAGCTTCGCTTCCTCCTGAGATGAGTGAATCAACAGGAGTTACTGAAAAGATTNNAGAAATCGAATCTAATGTTAGTCAGTATAATGATCTTGAATGCTCACAAGATAATGCCGCCTATCAAAAGGCAAACTATCGAACAGGACGTTGTCATTGTTGCGATAGTTGTCCCCGTAATTGGTCTAGTGTCGAACTTTACAGTGAGCATTATCGTTGTGCATCTCGAAATGATCTAAAAATCACAAGATGTGAGATCAATCTAGGTTCTATATCTGTAGGAGATGTTGTTAATCTCCTAGCGGCAAATTATACTCCGAGTAACGAAGGATTCATGCAATGTCCTACAATGATGCGNCTTCCACCAGGAATCAAATTCTCTGATGAAGGAACTCTCAATGGAGTAGTTCTGTTTGATCCCTATAGAACCGAAAAATACACTGTAAACTTCGTCGCTATTAGTACTGTAGACTGGCAAGATGAAGATATCGGGATTGTTCGTTTAGAGNTATCATTTGAGGTAGAAGGTAACATGCCCACTATTGATTTTGATATGGATAAATTCAATCATGAACAACAAAAAGCTCGTGATAAAGCGAAGAGTTCGATTAGTCTGCTTTCCGATATTTGGATTCAATATGAGTATAATGAATTAGATATCCGAACAACATGTAATCGTATGCTTAAGGAATTACAAGAATTACGAAAACACCTACAGAAAAATCCTAGGCTCGATGAAGGTAGATGGTGGTCTCATCTAGGAGGGTTCCACATGAACGTACACAAACTCTTGGAGAATACACTATTCGAGTGTGAGCTATATATGGGCCATGCACTAACTTTCGGGAATGATGAAGTTCGTCAAATGACAGAACGAAATCTCGAAGGATGTTACAAAAAACGACTTCTTGAATCAGCACGATTCATGTGGATTGAGGGTATCATGAAGATGATGAAAGGGGAATGGAACGATGCTGCAGATGTCCTACGTCTTGCTTCAATGAAACAAGATGGATGGGGGTGGGCAGTTAATTATGGAGATATCTGGTTTACTGAATCAGTAGCACGTTTGATTCATGGTGCAGAGACANCAAATCTGAATAAGACCGAGGAGGACTCTGCTCAATGGATAAATGAGGTTGGTCGATTGCTCGAGAAAGGAGCGGCTAGAGCAAATAAAGACAATAGCTTCGGACCTAATGGTCATCCATGGGTATCTGAAATAACAGAGGCTTTGGNGTCATACCGTTTACTCCAAAAAGGTGGCAAAGATACCTCTGATTGGCTTGAATCTTTCAAATCAAGAACNCTTTATTGGTGCGCCCAAGTTCTTTCAGGAACTCCTCCCTTTACTCCTAAACTCAGAAATCGTCTCGAAGATGAATCAGTGCTAATAGAAAATCTTCCAAAGATCATCGATTCAAACTAATCTATCACAATTTGAAAATATCTGAAGATGCATACACCCGACTGAATTAAACAGGGAAAGCGTTTCGGCGTATCATGTCAATAATTACAGCATACAACGAAGCATGGGAAAATGGAGATGTCGAAGCACTAGCAGAGATCATTCATGATGATTGCGTATTCAATCCGCACGTAGGCGGAATCACAATGAGTAAGTCAGATATTCTAGGTTTCGCAGGTGGTGAAGGTGCACCTAGATCAGAAAATGAAAGAATCNTATTTGAGAATGAAGAAGTAGGAGTTGCTCACTCGATAGTACACTTCGCAAACGGATCTACTTCAGAGGCAGTTATGTCATTCATGAGATTCAAAGATGGAAAAATCATCTTGATGGAAACAGGAGCAACTCCTCTTTCTGATGATTATCAACTGATTGGAAATTAATTAGTCAATTACTTCAATGAATTGAGTATTTTCTTCACTTCCATATCTCATTGCTGCTATTTCCTCAACGGTACTGATCGTTAATTCTAGCGCATTTTCTCCAGAAACTTTCCATTTACTACCATCCATTGCAATCAATTGATTTCGATCTTGACTTAGATGGATATTCGTATGAAAATGAACTGTAAGAACCTCTTTACAACTCATATTTGTTCCAGGATAAATCACATCAAATGATGACGGATCTTCTATTGTTGTTACAAGATCCCTAACTCCCCTAGGCATTGGAATTTCTGTTCTCTCCTCAGCAACTAAAGTGACTCCATCTTCATTTGGTATCCAAGGTTGCTGAATTGGTACTGAAAGACCAATGAGTAGAGAAATGAGGATTACTAACATAGGAAGTGCAGACCCACTCATAAACATGTTTGAATGCTTGAGGATATGATATTTTGTTCGATGCTTATTCTACTTCTCTAATTACAAGNGGAATTCCACGTTCTTCAGCTAAAGAAATGACAGTTCTTGTCCATTTACTAGTAGGACTAGGGAAAGCAAGAATATGTGTTGCAGCATCTAAAAGATTGTCAGTAAGGGATGTAGGNGCCTCTCCTCTTCCAGAATCATGNAAGCCAGGACGAGGANTGTTCCATTGTTCTGAAAACACAATAAAAGGGATCGCGTGGTTATCTGCCCATCTCTCTGCTAGGTAATCTACTCCACTAGCTCCACCAACAATTACAACATCTGGATATGCTTCAGTTTCAATCCAATCTTCTATCGATTCTTCGATAACAGAGTAATCATAAAATCGACTAGATCCNACAATTACGAGATTNATNACTCGTCCANNTTGATTNAGATCTTTTCCTCCGANTCGTTCAAGGTCNCTGGCTCCACTCTGGTTGCTCATAGNGNGCCATCACNANAGAATCGAATAAATCCTTTGAAAANNATAAAAANAGANATTATTCNGATTCNNTAGANNCTCGANTCCTCTCAGAAACAAAATGGAGATAGAAACACNATGTTGCGAANGCGCAAAGAATATGCCACAAACCATGTATTTGGAATATTGAATCAGGTACACAAAATTCGGAGTCAGCTTTTCCAAATGGCCAAATTAACATCCCTATNATGAATGAACTNGTCCCCATTACAAACCACTTTTGTGTCGGCCGGTAAATCGAAGGAGGCGTGACCTCATTCACTAAGATTGAGAAAATTACGAATGTAGCACACAAAGCGACAAGTGTCCAAGGAAAAGAGCTGGAAAATGTCAATAATGCTAGAGTAATCGGTGCTGCACTAAGGATAAATACGCGTTCACCTGACCCATAAGATGTCCGTTCAAGATATATTCTCAATTCAAAAATCATCCATAACCCAATACATTCTGCCCAAACGAAATCGGTAAAGAAACCGAATCGGCGGAGTCCTTCCCCTATTCCAATAATATCGTCGCTATTTCTATAGAATTCTATTGCCAAAATCATAATCGAAAGGAGTATGTGATTACGGACAAAGATTTCATCAGACCAACCAATGTACTCTCTTAGCCGATACAATACTGGAAAGAGAATGAAAATCAACATACCTCCCCAATCTAAAAATGAACCGAGATATGTTCTGGTACCATGCATTGCAAAACTTCCAAGACCAATTGCAATTACTGCACCTGCATAAACAACTGGGATTACACCTCCTTTCGTGAATCCATTCAAATCACTATTTTTTTGTTGATCCGTTCGATGAAGAATNGNCAATCCAACAACCACGAATGCTAAATTAGTCAACGTATTTACTGGTTCAAGAATCAACCCAGATGAAAAACTCTCACACCATCCATAAACNCCTTCCTCATAGGTTACTCCTGAGGGCCAAGCATCCAATAACCCGATAATAGTGTAGACTAGAAGAAATGATATCGACACAATTAATCCGGTGGTAAACCTTCTACCAAATCTGTTNAGANACAANTTTTCTTCCAAATCAATACCTCTCATTTCGATACGCGCTGCATAAATGCAGAATAGTTGCCAGGATAGACTTTCAATGAACCGTCACTAGGAAGGTGCCAGATAGTATTGCAGACCTGGTCTAAAAAGTAACGATCGTGGCTTACTATCACCAATGTACCATCATATTCTGTAAGAGCATCTTCTAAGGCTTCTTTAGCCTGAATATCTAGATGATTAGTTGGTTCATCTAACAGCAGTACATTGTTCTCTTCGAGTAGTAGTTTAAGCATAGCAATCCTTGCTCGTTCACCACCGCTCAAATCTGCTAATTTAGTGGACACTTGTTCTGATGTAAACTGAAATCTGCCCAATAACGCACGAATATCTCCATACTCCATTCGAGGTTTCAATTTCTGTATTTGTTCAACGGGTGTTGCTTGAAAATTAAGAGTACGATGATCCTGATGAAAATATCCAATTTGAACACCAGGTGGAACATCGATCTTTCCAGAATCCAAGGGAATCTCGCCAATTAATACTCGAAGAAGTGTAGTCTTGCCTGCGCCATTTCCACCAACAATTCCGATTCTCTGACCTTTGGAAATTCCAACTCTTACATTGTCAAGAAGAGGGCGGTCGAGTCCTTCAAAAGTCAGTGTTGCTTCATCTAAATCAGCAATTTCCATACTTGCTTTATCAGTTGCAGTTAACTGGAAATGCAAATTTTTTCTTTGTCTAGGTTTTATCGATTTTAACCATCGGAGTTCGCCTTGAGCTCGATTCAACATGAAGCGTTTCTGAGAAATTGATTTGTCATATTTGTTTGCTCGTTTCATCGACTGAAGAGCTCCTGTCAATCGTTTGATCTCTTTCTCTGCTTTCTCGATTCTATCATCTAATGTCTGGAGAAAAAGTTCCTTCTGCTGTATGAACCTAGAATAATTTCCATTGAATCCTTTGATTTTCGCATCAGCAACCTCAACAATATTATTTGCAACTTTGTCGAGGAAATATCGATCGTGACTTACGATTAGTAACGCACCTTGGAAATCCAGAAGGAATTCTTCGAGCCATTCAAGGGTCTCAATATCCAAATGATTCGTTGGCTCATCGAGGAATAGAACATCGATGTCATCCAAACCAACTAGTTGACGTGCAAGAGCAACTTTTGCACGTTCACCTCCAGAGAGNCTCGAAAGAGGCATGTCCAATGGATGATGNCCTAATCCCAGACTTTCCATGATATTTTGGGCATGCCCCGCTGCATCCATTCCTCCAGATTTAGCCATCATAGATTGTAACTCAGAATAGCGATCCATGATTGGTTGCCAATCTGAATCATAGAATGACGGATCGGTCATTTGTGCCTCAATTGATGCGATCTCATTTTCTAGATCTTCAAATTGCCTTCCTCTACGACCAAGTTCCTGTTCAATCGTGGCATCTTCATCTAAATCTCGTATCTGAGTAAGATATGCGATTCTTAACCCCGGAGAGAATTTTATATCGCCCATATCAACTTCTTGATCTGAAATTAGATTGAGTAATGTAGTCTTACCTGAACCATTATGTCCAACGATTCCTATTCTATCCCCCTCTTCTATTCTAAGAGAAATTCCCTCAAAAACAACCTTAGGTCCAAAGGCTTTGTAGATATCATCGATGAGAATCAGTTCTCTCGTCAATAGACCACAACCAAATGGAACGGCATCATCCGCCCCTCATGACACTTCGGGCTATTTCTTCTTATATNTGGAAGACAATNCATCAATACGGCGAAGATGGGAGTCAGATACTTNCAATTTTGATTTGAATTGTGCCAATATGTCAATTTCTGGCGAAGAAGATTTTGAGGTTGCTGATGCTATGTTTGGGACCAGATATACTGCGGGGCCATGCCACTGGTCGGGGACATCGTTCCACGTTCCGGGGGCCTGCAAGCCGAGATGTACTCTATTTTCGCCACCTCCGCTGTTGTTAGGCTCGCCAGGATGCCAGTTAGTGTAACTCCAAGGCCGGCCATCATCCCAGTACCAGTGGTCAGCACTAGGCCCATTGCCACTCCCTTTCCTGATTCCGCCTATCCATACCGGTGCCCCGCCGGAGATTCTAGTGATCTGTTCGTTCTCANTTCCATTNGTGATGGATGCGAGATGTCCTCCCATTGCCCGAGCACGTTCGTTGTGCCANTGCCANNCATTATGCTCATGAGCAAACACGTATTTTCTCCCNTCAGAATTCAAGATGGNTTCACTTCTCGTTGCCGAGTTTTCTTCGTAAATGGCCTTGTTGCCGTCAACCCAAGTGATGTTTCCGTCCGCCTGAATTGTACCTGTGCCGCCAAACTTAGGCACTTTCACTGTGTTGCCTTCTACGTACCACTTCACATCTCCTGTTAGGCCGCCCGTTGCTATGAATTCGTTTCTGGCTTGATGGTTCTTATCTTGGTGAACTCTTACGCGCTCAATCAAGCTCCCTTCCGCGGTCTCAATTCGATACCACCCTATTTGGAAAATGTGCGTCGCGGACGTCGACGAAGTCGTCTCGCCCTCCTTGCGAGAGGTGTATCCGTGGCTGTACTCGATGTCGCCATTCGGCTTGATCGTACCTGTCACAGGGCCGTGCAGTGTACTACCACTAATCGAGTACGATTCCATCGGATTCGCGGTCGCAGAATTGACTCGCGACTTGGAGCCGACAGGCCCGTTCCGGTAGTAGGTGACGCGGTTGCCGTCCTGGCGAGCCTCGAAGCGGTCGACGATGTCGTTCGGGTTGCCGCCAGTCTTGAAGGAGAAGTAATGACCGTCGAGCCCGCCACCGCTGTCAGAGAGATTCCTCGAGGGTTGAGAAGTTTGATTCATTCTGTCTTCTAATCTAATCAGTTTTTGTCGAATGTCTTCTGGTATTTTGGGGTCATCGCGATTCCAAGGGCGGTATTTTTGATGCGATTCCCCGGTGAATTTGTCTGTGTCTTTGAGACGGTCGATTTCGCTCCCCCCTGCGCCGAAATATGCTTGGCCCTTGTATTTGCCAGACCGGTACGCATAGAGCCCTTTGACCTGCCAATCACCAACAAATGGATGGTGGCCACCAACACTTAGTCCCAAAGCGCGGGCAAATTCAGCCGCTTTCTCGGGGTCATGAAGGTGCTGGGCCGGCTTGGTTTGGCTTGGCATGGTTCCAGGCATGTTTGGATTGTGGGCGGAGACGATATCAAAATCGACTCGGTCATGTAAGGTGTAACCCCCATCTAAGAAGACACGTATGCTCCATCGCCCTTTGGCTTGTGCGGGCAACATGGCGTTATTCACGTCTATATCCCTTATCCATTTCCAGCGATTACCGTGTTCATTGTCACCAGCATTGACAGGATAGATACCAACCCAAGCGTCGTTACTACTTGGGCGATTATTGATTCTGAAACGTACAGGTTTGCCTGATACTGCCTCCAAAATCTCTATGGAATCAGAATATGTTATATTGAAATCTAGATAAGAAATTCGATCGTAGCCACCATCTTTGAACAGTCTAACGCTCCATTCACCTGCTCCCTGTGCAGGGAGAGTGATGTGGCTGACATCTACATCCCGCATCCATTTCCAACGGTCTCCATGTTCATTGTCTCCAGAGCCAGCTTTGAATAACCCAATCCATGCATCTTCATCGAAACGAGAATGCACTACGCGAACGATGATTTCCTTTCCGACCTCACTTTGAATCACCTCAATCTTATTCATACACTTTCACTACCTTCAGGCTATTTCTTCTTCAATTTAGAAGACAATTCATCAATTCGACTAAGATGGGAGTTAGACACTTCCAATTTTGATTTGAATTGTGCCAATATGTCAATTTCTGGAGAAGAACGCGAAGAAGATTCTGAGGTTTCTGAAGGCTGGGATTGAGTGGTATTATCATGCGAATTTCCAGGAAGATAGAACTCGCCACGTGGCCTATTGTGCGTATTATCATCACTGCATCGGA
>PADI01000062.1 GCA_002702985.1 Methanobacteriota archaeon | reverse complement strand
AGAAATTAATCCTCCTCGGCCACCAAATGGTGCTACCATGTCTAACACCTGTGTCGATGCTTGTTCAAGATTTGAATTGTCATTTCTCATACGTATTGCTAATTCGTGGGCAGCACATGTTCGAATGTATGCTTCTCCCACTCCTGTACAAGAAATTGCAATTCTCTCATCAGCCCATGTCCCTGCTCCTATTATTGGTGTGTCCCCAATACGCCCAGAAGGTTTGCCAGTCATCCCTCCAGTACTCGTTGCTGCTGCAAGATTTCCCAAGACATCTAACGCAACTGCTCCTACTGTTCCCATTCCTTGGGGTTCGTCACTAAATTCAGTCTCAACCCTTCCTTCAAGATCATGATCTAAGACTGAATCGTCTTCATCAGTTGAGCCGATAGCAGCTCTAGTATCATGCCATTTCTTCCATTGAGCTTGACGGAGGTCTGTAACCAAAAAATCTGCATTTACTGCTTCCACGCCGGCTTCAATCCCAAAATTATCTGCAGCAATTCCATTCAACATAACTGGCCAACCACGTTGCAATAATGCATTTGCAACTCGAATAGGATGACGGACTTTGGAGACATTAACTACAGATCCTGCGGCTTGATCTGAACCTCGCATAATACTTGCATCCATCGTAACTTGACCATTTTCATCCAATACTGATCCTTTACCAGCATTGAATAATGGTTCATCTTCCATCATCTCTACAGCAATTGTAACCGCTTCTAGAGCACTGATGCCCTCTGAAAGAAATTTACCAACTGTAGACAACACATTTTCCATACAAGATATTCTACCTGGATCAAGGGAAGTCATTCCTTTCCAAGGACCGTCGCCCCCTGCACCTCCATGTATTACCAGCACTGGGCCAGCCATTTTTATCACTCAGACTCGAGTAACTGAAATGATTTCTTGAGGAGTTGTAGGTCTATCTCCATATCCAGTTTGAGTTGTTTCAATTGCTGTTACGACATCCATTCCGGAAACTACCTTTCCAAAAACCGGATGAGCGGATTGACCTGGACCAAACCAATCAAGGAAATTGTTGTGTTTTGTGTTGATGAAAAATTGAGATCCTCCTGAATTTGGACGGCCAGTATTTGCCATAGAAAGAGTTCCAATTTCATTACTGAATTTTTGAGTCAATTCGTCTGGAATATTTCCTCCTCGATCGCGAACAATGGCTTGACCATCAGAAGTTGTGTATGTTCCTCCTCCATCTGGACCGCCAGTACCAGCTCGTGGAGAATTTGGATCCTTGGAATTTGGACATCCTCCTTGTAACATGAATCCTTGAATTACTCTGTGGAAATGAAGGCCATTGTAGTAACCCTTGTCTGCTAAATCTAGAAAATTGCCTGCTGTAATGGGCATTGTATCTGTAAATAGTTCAATCGTGATGTCTCCTGCTGTTGTCTTCATGAGGACGTTTGTTCCTGCCATGCCCATGCGAGCATTAGGAAGGATTTAGCCTCATGCATTGACAATATCAGATAAAGTAAGTAACGGATAAAGAGGGATTTCAGCATCGGTAAAGGCTTCATAACCTCCTTCTTCTCTATCTAAAATGGTGATGCAACCAACAATTTCACAACCCATTTCCACCAAACGTTGGCATGCTTGTAATGCAGAGCCGCCAGTAGTTGTAACATCTTCCAAAATCAGACACTTGTCTCCAGATACAAGTGTAGAACCTTCAATCCCAGGAGGGTTTCCAGTTTTTCGACCTCCTCTTCCCTTGGGCTCTTTTCGAATGATGAATCCCCTCAATCCACTTCCTGAAGGGGCTTTTGCAATCGCAATCCCTGTCAATGGAACTGCTCCCAATTCTAATCCTCCAACTGCATCAATAGATCCAATCTCGTTTATCTTATCATGAATCAAAACTCCAAGCAAGTGAGCACATTCAGGGTCACACATTACTGGTTTCATATCAAAGAAATGCGGAGAAACTCTACCTGATGCAAGAGTAAATGGATCATCTGGCTGATACAGGTAAGCTAGGTGTCTAACACGATCTGCTAAAGTGGCCCTAGCACTCTCAGGGGTTGTTGACTCTGCCATGTTACTTCCTAACTTAGACGATGAATGAAGGTTCCCAGCCATTTAGCGATTTGTTCATGTAGCGTCATTCCACAGAATAGTTTCCTGAGGGTTGGGAATGAGCGGCATTGGAACCTCTGCTTTCGATGAAAAAAGGCTCCAATCCGAGATGGAAAGATACCACAATCAATTGGATAGTGAAACTGAGAGGCTGTATACTCTTGCAAGTGAAGCAAGGGAGAAGGGGCTTGATTTTTCTACTGAAGTAGAAATACCAAGGGCGATAGATTTAGCAGATCGAACTGAGAAATTACTCGAAGAATATCTGGATGGTCTAGAAATTGCTGAAAGCATCAGAACAATGTTGCAAGAAGAAGATCGCGAAACTACTGCGATCAAAATAGCATGTCAGGTTTCTAACCAAATGATGGAAAGAACTGGAGATCAACAACGTTCCATTGATGCTGGCTTGAGAGTAGGTCTTGCTATCCTCACTGAAGCTATCTTGGTTGCTCCATTGGAAGGAATCGGGCAAGTCAGATTGTTGAATAATGTCGACGGTTCCACCTTTTTATCCATCGATTTTTGTGGTCCGATTAGAGCTGCTGGGGGAACTGCTCAAGCAATGGCAGTTCTGATTGGTGATATGATTCGTTCAGAATTAGGTCTTGCGAAATATGAGCCGACATTTGCAGAAGTTGAACGAGTCAAGGAAGAATTTGGACTATATCGTGCAGGAATGCAATACAAACCTACTCCCGAAGAAATTGATGTAATCGTAAAGTCGTGTCCAGTGATGATTAATGGAGAATCAACTGAAGACATCGAGTGTGCAGGTTATCGAGAAGTGAGGAATATCGATGACGGGAGAGTAAGAGGAGGTGTTCTTCTAGTAATTGGAGAAGGGTTATGTCTCAAAGCACCAAAGATTCAGAAACATGTTGAACGACTAGAAATTCCAGGTTGGGGATTCATCAGCGAATTTGCGAATAGAGGGAAGAAATCAGACTCTAAAGGAAAAAACGAATTTGTATCAAAAGTAATCAAAACTGATTCTAGATTCATGAAAGATATCATTGCTGGTCGTCCTGTTTTTGGAATGCCAAATGAACCCGGTGGATTTAGACTCAGATATGGTAGACCTAGAGCATCCGGACTAGCGGCTGCTGGAATGAATCCAGTATCCATGAAAGCAATGAGTTCATTCATTTCTGTAGGGACACAAATGAAGATTGAACGCCCCGGTAAAGCATGTGCTGTAACACCATGCACTGAGATAGATGGTCCAATGGTACTCTTAGATGATGGGACTTTCGTTAGAGTAAATGAAGAAGAAAAATGGAATGAAATTGAAGACCAAGTACGAGCCATTTGGGACAATGGTGAATTGATGCTAGGATTTGGTGAATTCTTGGAAAACAACAAGACACTCGTTCCATCTGCATTTACTTCCGAATGGTGGGCATCCGAAGTATTGGATTCAATCAAAGACCAAGATGATTTGGACTTTCTAAAATCAATTTTGATTTTTCAAGAAATAGACCTTCAAAGATCTCCGCCCTGGGAACTAAAGAGAAGATTACGAAGTAAATCTGAGAGACTGGAAGTTGAGTGGCAGCTACGTGACTGGCACAATTCACTTCGTCATATTGAAGTTGATTGGAATGCAGCAATTGAAATTTCTAAACGTTGGAATGTAGGCATTCATCCATATCATAATCCACAATGGTCTGATTTGCCGATTTTCATACTACCAAAATTCATTGATGCATTAAGTGAAGCAATTATCGAAAATGGAAATTTACGGATCCCGGATGCAGTTCTTGGATGGACAGCGCCAATGATCATCGAAAGTACACCGATAGTTGACACAATTACTAACAATCAAACTAATCTTAGAAGAAAGGATAGTTCAGTAAATCAAAAAACAGAGATATTGGATGTCGGAAAGCACAAAATTTCTGAGATTGAATTGGAGCAAATATCTCCAAATCTCGGATTCAATCAACATGGACTAGTAAAATCAGTACTAATGTGTCTGGGAATTTCACATCAACACGAAAGTGATGATATTGTTATCGAAGGTTATTGGAATGGTCTATTACATGGTCTTGGGTTTTCGATTAATGATGGAAAAATCACAGAAGGAAAAGATATTAGAAATTTAATCCAATCAAAAATGAATACTATTGATAATGCAAAAAATATTGTTAAATTAGAGAATGAAAGAAATAGGATACTTGATGAAAAACGACGTACTGCTAGGATTCAAGCAGAAACTGCAGCAAGGCAAAGAGGAGAAGATATTGCAGCAACGGAATTAGCAGGTAAAGAGGCACAAGATGCAATTGAAGACCCAGGTTCAGATGATGAAGAAGGGCTGAATAATGCAAAAATTGAGATTGATGAAAACAATGTGATGAATAGTCTTTGGATTGTAAATAATGTTAGTTCATTGGAGTGGATAGATGCTGCTCCATGTAGAATTGGTTGTCGAATGGGGCGTCCAGAGAAGTCCGCACCAAGAGAAATGAAGCAAAAAGCACATGCACTCTACCCAATTCAAAATTATGGAGGCCCGCAACGATTGTTGGCAACTGCAGTATCTAGAGAAGGATCTATTCGAGTAACTGTTGGGCCTAGAAGATGCTTGAGATGCGATAGAGAAACTCCACATATTCGTTGTCATCATCGAACTATACCAAATGAACCTCAAGAATGTGGAGGAAGAACTGTTCCAGCAGATAGACGTGGAGGACATCTTCGAAATCGGATGGGTGAATTAACAACTATTCCTCTCGCTGATATTCTAGAAGTCAAGCGAATTTCACTTGGACTTGACAGGTTGCCTGAACGAATCAAGGCAATGAAGGGACTGACTTCCAAAGCTCAATATCCTGAACCTATTGAGAAAGGAATTCTAAGAGCAATTCATGATGTATCTGCATTTAGGGATGGTACCATTCGTTACGATATGATTGATGTCCCAGTAACTCATTTTAGACCAATAGAAATTGGTACATCAGTTGAGAAATTAGTCGAATTAGGATACACTCATGATATTAGAGGAAATGAATTGAAAGAAGATACTCAAATCTTAGAATTATTTCCTCAGGATTTTATTCCTAGCAGAGATGGAGGAGAACATCTACTAAAAATCAGTCAATATCTAGATGATCTCTTGGTTAGATTTTACAAGATGAAACCAGAATTTAATGCAGAAACCATCGATGATTTGGTTGGTCAACTTGGTATTGCACTTGCTCCACATACTTCAGGAGGGGTACTATGCCGGTTTATTGGATGGACAAATGCATCTGCTGGATATGGTCACACATTATTCCATGCAGCAAAGAGGAGAAATTGTGATGGAGATGAAGATTGCGTCATGTTATTACTCGATGGACTGTTGAATTTCAGTAGAATGATTCTACCTTCCTCAAGAGGTGGACGAATGGATGCTCCATTGACATTGACTACAAGATTGAATCCAATGGAATTAGACAAAGAAGCATTGCATGTTGATGCCGGATGGAATTATTCCAAGGAATTCTATTTAGAAACCTTACATTCTCCTCACCCACGACAAATTATGGATAAAAAATTAGTTGATCTCGTCAACAATCGAATTGGAACTGTAGGTGCAGTACGAGGATATGGTTTCTCTCACGATCTAGAATCATTAGATGCAGGTCCAGTAAACTCAGCCTACAAAACTCTAGGCAGCATGACTGACAAAATGAGTGCACAATTAGCCCTTGGTCGTAAATTACGTAGTGTAGATGCAAGGGTTGTTGCTTCGACTGTAATTGGTTCGCATCTGCTCCCAGATGTAAGAGGAAATTTGAATGCATTTAGCAGACAAAAAGTTAGATGTGCAAAATGTAACCATTCATACAGAAGATTACCACTAGCCGGAAAATGTATCCAAATGCAAGGAGCAAGTGGAGGATTACATGGCCACCATTCNAGTCGAATGGAAGAATCCCGATGTGGAGGTAATCTGATTCTTACTGTTTCTCAGGGAGCTGTAAGAAAATATCTTGGCGTAATCAATCATGTAATCGATAATTTTGGAATTGATCCATACACGCAACAATATGTAGATTGGATGGCAGATAGTGTGGAGTCTGTCTTTCAAAATGACAAAGTTACAGTCTATACGTTAGATGATTTTCTTTAACTAAGGACCTCGCCTTTTGTTTTGTCCATCGCCTAGTTTGTCCCATAAATCGCTAATTGTATCTAGATCGTCGTCTATTGTGGCTTTACCTTGTAATCTAGATTCGTCACCTTNTCCAAGTTCATCTAGCGACTCTAATTCAGCATCCGCATCCTCCATGTCTTGGTCTCCTTCTTCCTTTTCTGGTTCTGTTTCTTCTACAGACCAATTGCGTCGTTTAGACATCAAATTTGATGCAGAGGTAGATTCAGAAAGTAAATCATCTACATCAACTGGGTCTCCTCCAGAAATTGATTTCTCGACTTCTTTCCATTCCTGACGTAATTTACGTACAATCGGCGAGCCTCGTTTCAATCGGCGAGATTTTGCCCATGAACGAAGAGTTCGATCAGTTACTATCAAGATTAATGCAAGAATGTTAGCAACAACGTATCCTTCAATCCGAATTGGAGTGTAAAGCTCCATCTCTGTTCTAAGATCGATCTCAACTATGTCTGAAGGAACGGGGTATATCTGACCATCTTGTTTTATTGTTATCAAAAATGAAGAGGGGCCGGGTAACAAAGCATATGTTTCTGTTGATGATGNATTTGAGATTCCAGAATANACTTCGATGATGGTTCCATCAGATAACTGTAATTCAATAGTAACCTCTGAAGATCCCATTCCTTCTACCTCATTAATTTCATAAAATACATGAAACGGGATTTCTTTTCCTAGAATATCAGGGCCATCAAATCGATATTCAGTTACAATATCACTATTTGGAGAAATAAGATGCTGNTCGGCTGCTGATGTCAGTGCTCCTGTCCAAATTATGTTCAGGAGAACAAAAGTAACGATTGTAGTAATCGCAGACTTTCGTGAATTATCATCAGTCACTTAGGTGCCCCCTCTAACAGTCTATCAATGACCTCTTGCATGAATATTAGTTTTCGTAATTTTCTTTCTGGATCTGTTGCTCCTGACCATTGGCCAACAATATCACTACGATATCCTAACAGTGAAATTTGTGGAATTGGTACCCCTAAGAAACCAATCAAACATATTGTACGGTCGCCATCAGTAAATCCTCCAGGATTGAGCATTCCTTCTATTCTATCTGGAGTCTGGTGAGTCAAAATCAATCTAGGAGGTGCTTTCATCTCTGATATCTCTTTGACTAATTTCGCCCAATCTTCCTCATTATCTCCATGAGCATGTAAAATATGCATAATTTTCCGTTCCGCTGCTTGGGAAATATATGGATGGCCGTCAGCATCGGTAACTAATGCCAACGTCTTTGACCATATTTTTTCTCTAATCTCATTCTCAAATTCCTGAATAATTCCTATTGAACCATCTGCAAAAATAAATCGATGATCGGAGTTCAAGGCAGATAATATCTCATCGGAATTTACCGCTGCACCAACAGCAGCTATTGGACCGTTTAGTAATCTCTCTTGAAGAGAAGTAATGCTGTTTTCTCTCTCTTCTTCTGTCCAATCTGGAACCTTTGATGATAGTGAGTTAACACTCTGTAAAAGCATCATTGCACTTTCTCTATCGGATTCTAAAGGCCATGAAAACTGGGCTCGAACTCTATCTTGGACCCTCATACCAATGGAACGAACCTCATGAGGGCTCATGGTGCTTACAGACCGGTCGCGTTGAAGAACCCCCGTGTTACTTCATGCCTGAGAATCATGCCCATGCCGTTGCGTCCTCCTCTCATTGAAGATGCAAAAGTGCTTGCACGCTATCCGTTTTTACCTCAATCAGCTGAAAATACTCGAACCATATTATCTGATAACGGAATTAGTATGGAAGATCTACTTTCAGCCGCGTGGTTATCTGATATCCGACGTAAAGGGGATATGCGAGTGAAGGAATCTGTCCTTCATGATGATGGAATTGAACAACGATCTGGAGATCTTAGTACAGAACTTGGAAGAATGTCAGAGAGTCTTTCGTTCCTTTACGCTATGATGGTTGCGTGTGCCACATTTGACGAAAGAGTTACTGCAAGATGGGCAGAAGGAGAATCTACCCGAGCAGATAAATTACTGGGAAGCGACGTTCAGATTTTTGAAAAAGTTGCTACTACTTATTTGTCCAATATTCAAAGTGAAATCAAAAATGGAGAGACTATCTATTCAATTCCATTGACTGATTTTATTGAACTTAGTCCCAGAATCAGTGGAGACTATTGGAGGCTTCCAAACAGGCCAATGAGTGATGGGTGGGTAGAAATGGGGCCTTCAAATAGTGAAAATAGTCAACAAAGATTGGCCAGACTAATCAAAGAAAGGATTCGTGAAGACCTGAGAAAACGTTGCGATGAAAGAATGGAAAAAATCGATGAAGAGTTTGCTGAAAGATTGAGTGAACCTGTTGGAGCTGTGTTAACAATTCTGCAATCAAGATCTACATTAGATTTTGAAGCAGGAGAAGCAACAAGATCGGATTGGCCACCTTGTATGGAAATTGCAATTAAAGAATTATCAATGGGAGAAAATGTAAACCACTCTGGTCGTGTATTTCTTGCTGCGATTAGTGCAGCACTTGGCATCGAACAAGAACAGTGCGCTTCATTCTTTCAAGGTGCACCTGACTACAATCCTGAAACTACAAGGTACCAGATAGGGCATGTGTATGACAGAGAATATACTCCAGCTGGTTGTAGTCGATTAAAGATGGATGGAAGATGTCCGGTTTCACCTGGAGATGATCCAATTT